>JBLNDT010000011.1:0-109609 GCA_050261915.1 Solirubrobacterales bacterium | reverse complement strand
AGCTGCTGAAAACAGAATGCCATTCAGCAATGTATTTGCAAAATTAAGCCCTAAATTTGGAACACCAATAAACTGTGCTATACTTATGACAGTTTTATCAATAATTTTAACATTCTCAAAGAAATTCGACATGTTAACAGACCTTGCAATGTTTGTAATCTGGATATTTTATGTTATGACATTTGTTGCTTTATTTGTACTTAGAAAGAACAGACCAGAATTAGTAAGACCATACAAGGTTCCGTTATATCCAATAATACCAATAATAGCGATAGTCGGTGGATTATATATTGTTATAAACACAATATTCACTCAGCCAAGCAATGCTGGACTTGGATTAGCATTAACTTTAATTGGACTACCTGTTTACTACATGAGAAAAAAATAATTTAAAATTATTTGCGGAATCAGTATGTGTTGCTGGTTCCGCTTAATAGTCTAAAAAAATATTTGACATGAGGTGGAGTGCAATGAAAGACAAACTGATGATAACAATGGGAGCTGTTGTTTTTGCTGCCTTGTTAGCTGCTGGTACTGTTGTTTCCAGTACAATTTATTTTTTGGTTAAAAATTCTGTTAGCAGTGATATATTTTCTTCAATTAAGACAAGCATCATTGCTGTTATAGTAATAACTGCAATAATTATTACTGTAATTGTAGAAACAGCAATTATAATATTAACAAATAAAATATTTAATAACATAAGTATATTTACAGAAAAAATTTCCCGTGTTGCTGAAGGAGAACTTTCGCTAAGAATTCCAGAAGAAGGACTTATTAAAATTATTGCTGTAAACGTAAACAAACTCATTAATAATACAAAAAGAGTACTTTGCGAAATTGGTGAAATGTCTGATAAAAACAAAGAACTTTCTATAACTATTATGGAAAATTCAAAAAATACCGAAACTGCATCAAATGAAATAGCAAATTCCATGCAGTCCATTGCAGAAGGTACAAATCAGCAGTCACAAGCTGCACAGCAGGCGGATGAAAGTGTTAAAATAATGGCTGGAAATAACAAAATTATAATTGAGCAGGCTGAAACAACCAAGGCTGTTGCAGAAGAAATGATAGGTATAGTAAAAGTAAACAGTGAAATTTTTGACAACTTGATTGAAAATATGAAAAACACAGGGGATACTACTACTAAACTTGCATCTAGTGTTGATAAACTTCAGGTTGAAGCAGATAAAATTTCAAATATTACAAACGTAGTAACAGAAATAAGTGCAAGAACAAATTTGCTTGCTTTAAATGCAGCAATCGAAGCTGCCAGAGCAGGTGAGCATGGAAAAGGATTTACTGTGGTTGCAGATGAAGTAAGAAAGCTTGCAGAACAATCTGCTGAATCTGCTGCTGAAATAAAAAAACTTATCGAAAATATTACTCATACTATAACTACTATAACAGCTGAATCAGCAAAACAGGTTATGGCCATTGAAGATACATTGAATTATGCTGACCAGTCAAAAACTTCTTTTTCAAAAATAGAAGAGGCTACTGAGTCTACCTTTAAAGCAATTTCAAAAATTAATGAACTAGCATCAAACTCAGTAAGCATTACCTCTAATGTAACTGAAATGGTATATAAAATAGCTGTTACCACTGAGGAGGCAGGTGCATTTTCTGAGGAAGTATCTGCATCCTGTGAAGAACAGCTGGCGACTATGCATGAAATGAACAGACTTGTAGAAAAAATGAATGAAGCTGCTGAAAAAATGGATACTGCTTTAAAATCCTTTGCTAAAAATGTAGAAATTGGAGAAAAGGAAAAGGCTTTCATAAATGAAGGCTTTAAGAACCTAGGTAAATTTAACGAAGAACTTAATAAAAACAATATATCCATGGAAAATGCATCTAATTATTTTAAGGAAAAGGCTTTAGAGCATCCGGAGTATGAGTTGATTTCTATAATAAATAAAGAAGGAATAATGATTTCAGCTAATGATAATACAAACGTAGGAAATGATTTTACCTACAGACCATACTTTAAAATGGCCTTGCAGGGAGAAGAATTTTGTACAGAAAGCTACATATCCAACACCACTTTTAATTACTGCATCACAATATCTAAACCCTTTGTAGATGGAAAAGGAAAAACTGTTGGAGTAATTATGGCAGATATTTGCATAGAAAGTTAAAAAATATCAATAAATATGATAAAAAATATCACTGTTCTTCTTAAGATTTATGTGCTACAATAAAACACAAGTGCAGAGAAGAGGAACAGTAGTTATAAACTGGAATTCAGAAAGCTGTTGGTTGATGTGAAACAGCAGAAGGAATATAATGAACTCGCCTCAGAGCAGCTCGTTGAAGTATTAGTAGATGGAGCCGGTTACCACCGTTATAAGGTTGGAGCATAGGCAGTTAGCTGATGTGCTTGATGAGTGCGTGATTTATTCAGGAAGTAGAGTGGTACCGCGTAAGACTTAGATCTTTCGTCTCTATAATTATTTATAGAGATGGAAGATTTTTTTATTTTGCAGAACTAGAAAGGGTGTTGATTATGGAAAATTGTAAAAAGTATCAAAGGGCATATTTTATGCCAAAGGAAGTTACTTATGATTGGGTTAAGAAAGATCATATAGATAAAGCTCCAAGATGGTGCAGTGTTGACCTAAGGGATGGAAATCAGGCTTTAGTTGAACCAATGAGCCTTGATGAAAAACTTAATTTTTTTAAAATGCTTGTGGATATTGGTTTCAAAGAAATAGAGGTAGGCTTTCCAGCAGCCTCAGAAACCGAGTATAACTTTTTAAGACAACTTATAGAAAGGAAAATGATCCCGGAGGATGTAACTATACAAGTTTTGACACAGGCCAGGGATCACATAATCAAAAAAACCTTTGAAGCTGTTGAAGGAGCACCACATGCAATAATTCATATGTATAATTCCACCTCAGTGGCTCAAAGAGAGCAGGTATTTAAAAAAAGCAAGGAAGATGTTAAGAGAATAGCTGTAAAAGGAGCAAGGCTTTTAAAAAAGATGGCAGAGGAGACAAATGGAAATTTCTCATTTCAGTATAGTCCTGAGAGTTTTCCAGGTACTGAAGTTGAGTATGCTTTAGAGGTATGTAATGAAGTTCTTGATGTATGGAAGCCAACAAAAGAAAATAAGGTTATAATTAATATTCCAACCACTGTAGAAATTGCAATGCCTCATGTTTTCGCATCCCAGGTAGAATATATGCACAAAAATTTAATGTATAGGGAAAATGTAGTTTTGTGTCTGCATCCTCATAATGATAGGGGAAGTGCGGTAAGTGATGCGGAGCTTGGACTTTTAGCAGGAGCTGACAGAATAGAAGGCACCTTATTTGGAAATGGAGAGAGAACCGGAAACCTTGACATAATTACAGTAGCTATGAATATGTTTTCTCACGGGGTAAACCCAATGCTTGATTTCAGTAATATATCAGAGATAATAGAAAAATATGAACTTTATACAGGAATGCATGTGTATGAAAGAACTCCTTATGCAGGTAAACTTGTGTTTACAGCATTTTCAGGATCACATCAGGATGCAATCGCAAAAGGTATGAAGTGGCGTGAAACAGAAAACTGTAATAAGTGGACAGTTCCCTATCTGCCAATAGACCCAAAGGACCTTGGCAGAGAATATGAATCCGATGTAATAAGAATAAACAGCCAGTCAGGGAAGGGTGGAGTAAGCTACATTTTAAAGCAGTCTTTTGGATTATCAATTCCTGAAAAAATGAAAGAGGAAGTGGGGTACTTTGTAAAACATGTATCAGACTTAGAGCACAAGGAACTTTCACCAGCATGGATATATCAGATATTTGAAGATAAATATGTTAATAACACCAACGTATTTTCAATTCCTGAGGTCCACTTTAAACAAATGGATGGAATCACTGCTGATGTAACGGTAAAACATGGAAGCGAATTGCAGATTGTAAGCGCAAGGGGAAATGGAAGACTTGATGCTGTAAGCAATGCAGTTAAGAATTATTTTGGTTTGGACTATGAACTTGTTTCATATGAAGAACATGCTCTTACAGCAAGCTCAACATCCAAGGCTGCAGCTTATGTTGGAATAAGCTCTAACGGCAAAATATACTGGGGTGTAGGTTTTGATGAAGATATTATAAAGGCATCAATAGCAGCACTTGCAGTAGCAGTAAACCAGCTGGAAACTGTGAAAGAGGTCCATGGGAACAAGATGGAAGAAAGAATGCTGGCTATAATCAACTATATACAGAAGAATTATAACACAGTAACATTAGATGAATTGTCAGAGGAATTTTTCTTATCTAAACCTTATTTATCAAAATATATAAAGGAACAGACTGGAAAAACATTTGTGGACATTGTGAAAAGCATAAGGATAAGTAAAGCAAAGGCATTGCTTAAAAATACCTGTATGACTGTAGAAGCTGTTTCAACCGCAGTAGGATATGAAAATGTGGAGCATTTCAACAGAATATTTAAGAAGGATTATGAAATTACACCTGTACAATATAGAAACGGAAAATAACCATTAAGTCTTGGGGTAGGAAAACACCCCAAGATTTTTCAATTTTTTTGGGAAATACTAGTATAACAAAAGGGTATAAGCGGAATAATAATCAGGAATAATTAACAAAACAATATAAAAGGAGGGAATATATGAAAAATAATATGAAAACCATGGATGGAAATACTGCAGCAGCATACGCATCCTATGCCTTTACCGAGGTAGCAGCAATATTTCCAATAACACCTTCAAGCCCTATGGCAGAAATTGCGGATGAATGGTCTGCCCATGATAAAAAAAACATATTCGGCCAGCAGGTTAAAATGGCTGAAATGCAGTCTGAAGCAGGTGCGGCAGGTGCAGTGCACGGATCTTTGACTGCAGGAGCTTTAACTACAACTTATACTGCATCCCAGGGACTTCTTTTAATGATTCCAAACATGTATAAAATGGCTGGAGAGCTTCTTCCCTGTGTTTTCCATGTAAGTGCAAGGGCACTTGCAGCTCATGCATTATCAATATTTGGTGACCACCAGGACGTTATGGCTTGCAGACAAACAGGATTTGCACTTTTAGCTTCCACAAATGTTCAGGAAGCAATGGATATGGGGTGTTTGGCTCATTTATGTGCAATAAAGGGGAGGGTGCCTTTTCTTCATTTTTTTGACGGATTTAGAACATCCCATGAGGTCCAGAAAATTGAAACCATAGATTATGAAGATATGAAAAACCTGGTTGACTTTCAGGCAATCCAGGAATTCAGGGAAAGGGCTTTAAATCCTGAACATCCAGTGGTAAGAGGAACGGCACAAAATCCTGATATATATTTTCAGGGAAGGGAGGTTTCAAACAACTTTTACAATCGGCTACCGGATCTTGTTGAAGATTATATGAACAAAATGGCAGAAGTTACAGGTAGACAATACCACCCTTTTGACTATTATGGTGATCCTGAAGCCGAAAATATAATTATTGCCATGGGCTCCGTATGTGACACAATATACGAAACCATAGACTTTCTAAAATCTAAAGGTGAAAAGGTTGGGTGCATTAAGGTTCATTTATACAGACCTTTCAGTGAAAAGTATTTTATGAATGTACTCCCAAAATCCGTGAAAAGGATAGCAGTACTTGATAGAACAAAAGAACCAGGTTCCCTGGGAGAACCTTTATATCTTGATATCTGCAAATTGTTTTACAACAGGAGCAGTAAACCTATTATAGTAGGTGGACGTTATGGGCTTGGTTCAAAGGATACAAGACCATCACAAATATTAGCAGTATATAAAAATTTAAATTTAGAAAATCCAAAAGATAATTTCACAATAGGTATTAATGATGACGTAACAAACACATCTCTTCAAGATGAAGACCCTATAAGGACATCTTCAGAGGGTACTATAGAATGTAAGTTTTGGGGATTAGGTTCAGATGGAACAGTGGGAGCAAATAAATCAGCTATCAAAATTATAGGAGACAATACTGATTTGTATGCTCAAGGATATTTTTCATATGACAGTAAAAAATCCGGTGGTACCACCGTATCTCACTTAAGATTCGGAAAGAATCCAATACGTTCCCCTTACCTTATATTTGATGCTGATTATATTGCATGTCATAATAAATCATTTATATACAACTATGATATATTAAAGGGATTAAAGAAAAATGGAGTCTTTGTACTTAACTGCCCTTGGACAGAAAGTGAATTGGAAGAAAACATTCCAGATTCAATTAAGCATTATATAGGGAAAAACAATATTAATTTTTACACAATAGATGCAATAAAAATAGCAGGAGAAATTGGACTTGGATCTAGAATTAACATGATTATGCAGGCAGCATTTTTTAAGGTTGCAAACGTTATTCCTTTAAATGAAGCAGTTAATTATTTGAAGGATTCAGTAGAAAAAAGCTATGGGAAAAAAGGACAAAAAATAGTAGATATGAATAAGGCTGCCATAGATATGGGAATATCAAAACTTACAAAGGTTCATGTCCCTGAAGGGTGGATAAAAACCACGGATTCCGGCAAGAACCAGCTTGATGAGAAAGAGATGAAAACAACAAAAAAACTTCCTGATTTTGTTGAAAAAATTCAAAGACCAATGGAGAGGCATGAAGGTGACGAACTCCCTGTAAGTGCTTTTGTTGGAATGGAAGATGGAAGTTTCCCTTTAGGCACATCAGCATATGAGAAGAGAGGCATAGCGGTGCTTATTCCACAGTGGCAGCCTGAAAAATGTATACAATGCGGCCAGTGTTCTTTTGTTTGTCCACATGCAACCATCAGGCAGTTTCTCCTTGATGAGGCTGAAGTATCAAAAATGCCAAAGGGATATGACTTGCTTCAGGCAAAAGGCAAAGGTATGGAAAAATATAAATACAGGATTCAGGTTACTCCTTTGGATTGTACCGGCTGCGGTAATTGTGCAGATGTTTGTCCTGCACCTGGTAAGGCACTGGTTATGATGCCGGCAGATCAGGAAATAGAAGCACAGTCTGAAAACTGGGAAGCATCCCTTGAATTATCATATAAGGAGAATGTAATGGATATTAATACTGTAAAGGGAAGTCAGTTTGCTAAACCACTTCTTGAGTTTAACGGAGCATGTCCAGGGTGTGGTGAGACTCCATATGTGAAACTGCTTACCCAACTTTTTGGTGATCGTATGATGATAGCTAATGCAACAGGATGCTCTTCCATATGGGGAGCCAGTGCACCTTCTGTTCCATATACCAAAAATGAAAAAGGAAAGGGACCTGCCTGGGCTAACTCTCTTTTTGAGGACAATGCAGAGTTTGGATATGGAATGTATCTTGCGTCAGCACAAATGAGAAACAGTATTGAGCAATTAATGAAAGAAGCCATCCAGATGGATTATGAAGAAAAAATCTGCAGTTTGTTTAAAGAATGGCTTGAAACAAAGGAAGATGGTAATAGCTCCAAAGAAGTTTCAGAAAGAATAATACAAGAGATAAGTTCTGAAAAATACAAGAGTGATAACATAATCCAAGAGATTTTAAAAAAGAAGGATTTCCTAGTTAAAAAGTCTCAGTGGATACTTGGTGGTGACGGATGGGCATACGATATAGGCTTTGGAGGATTGGACCAGGTTATTGCGTCTGGAGATGATGTGAATTTATTTGTAATGGATACAGAGGTTTATTCAAATACAGGAGGCCAGTCATCAAAAGCAACTCCAACAGGAGCAGTGGCGAAATTTGCAGCCTCAGGGAAAAAAATTAGAAAAAAGGATTTAGGCATGATGGCTATGAGCTATGGTTATGTATATGTGGCTCAAGTTTCACTGGGTGCAAATATGAACCATGCAATAAATGCGATTGTTGAAGCTGAAAAGTATAAGGGACCTTCTCTTATAATAGCATATGCACCTTGTGTAAACCATGGTATAAAAAATGGAATGGGAAGCAGCATAAAAGAAGGGAAAAAAGCTGTAGATTCAGGATACTGGCACTTATACAGATATAATCCTGAGTTAAAAGAGGAAGGAAAGAATCCATTTATGCTTGATTCCAAGGAACCAACAGTTCCATTTACTGAATTTATAAATGGGGAGATACGTTACAGTTCCTTAAAAACAACTTTTCCGGAAAATGCAGAAGAACTGTTTGCACTATCTGAAAAGAATTCCAGGGAAAGATATGAAGCATACAAAAAAATGGCTGAATAAAATAAAAACGCAAGAGAGTATCTTGCGTTTTTATTATTTCTCATTTTCATCTACCCATTTCTTGGCATATTCTGTATCAAAGTTGCTTGGAATAGTTACATTTGAAACAGGTTTTTTAGTCTCTATACCTGCCCAAGCAGCAGTACTATGATTTTCTATGGGCTCTGTTTTATTATTTTTCTTCATATTAACCCTCCTTAATAATGCATTCCATGGGTTTTATATTGACTTAATCCTGAACATATTTTTTGGCACTCCTCAGCACAGCTATCTACATGTTTAAGCTGGTTTGTTATAAGCTCCCTCATATTACCGTTTTCAACCTGGGAAGCAGCTTCTTTAAGAAACTTTTGGGCATTTTGCAGGGCTTCCTTGCACAAATGCATGTTATCTCGAGCATTATCATTCATTTAATTTACCTCCTAAATCATCAGTAATATTATTTTGTACAATAATTAAAATATAATACTATTGGCCATTTTTATTTATCCTGTAGGTTTTAAACTGCAGTGCAATATTAGGATTTATATTAATAAACTCAACAAAATCGCTGAAGCATTTTGTAGTATCAGGGCTTAAGGTATGCTCGATTTTTTCCGTTTCTTCAAGTATATTTACTTCCCTTATATCTAGTATTCTTAGAAAGTTTTCTATAACATTATGACGGTGAAGAAGGCTTTTTCCTAGTTTAAGTCCTTTTTCCTCCAATATAATTACACCATACTTTTCATATTTAAGTATTTTCAATTCTGCTAATTTCTGCACCATTTTTGTTGCAGAGGGAGGTTGCACGTTTAGCATTGAAGAAAGCTCATGAACTCTTGTAAAACCTGAGTGAAATGACAATCTATATATCATTTCCAGATAATCCTCCATTGAAGGAGAAAGAGGGTTTATATCTTTCTTCATATATTCTTTAAAGGTATAAAAGTCATTTTCACCCATACTCTCACCTGTTATATAAGTTGATGTTTAAGGTTATGCAGAAAAATAGAATTATATTACTTACATGGAACTGTTTTAAACTAATTGCATAATTTAAATTTAGAGGAGTTAGTTCCGGCTAAAATTATTAACCAGCTGTAACAATTTTAGTTGAGTAATATAAAGGGTGATCAATTTGGAAAGTATTGTAATAAGGAGTAAAGGCACTGCCTTTAGCTTTCTTAGAAAATTATTTAAATGTCTTGGACCTGCATTTATAGTTAGTGTTGCATATATCGATCCTGGAAATTTTGCTGCAAATATCAGTGCAGGGTCTAAATATAATTATTCGCTTATATGGGTTATTCTTATAAGCAATTTAATTGCAATATTTCTACAGACCATGTCTGCAAAATTAGGAATTGCAACTGGGCTTAGTCTTCCAGAAATGTGCGGACGGGTTTTTTCGAGGAGAGTAAACTGGTTATTTTGGATTGCAGCAGAGCTTGGAGCAATGATAACAAACCTGGCTGAATTTCTTGGAGCAGCACTTGGACTTTATTTACTTTTCAATATACCTATTCAATTGGCAGGAATCATTACTGCATTAATAACCTATTTTATTTGCAGCATGGAAAAGTACGGCCAAAGGGTTGTGGAAGTTATAATTACTGCATTGGTGGCAGGGATATGCATTGCATATTCTATTGAACTGTTAATAACAAAGCCTGACTGGAATCAGGCGTTTGTTCATGCGCTTATGCCAAATATTCCTGGAAATGATGCTCTATTAACTGCTGTGAGCATGCTAGGCGCAACAGTTATGCCCCATGTGATATACCTTCATTCAGAACTTGTAAGTAAAAAAAATTGTGAAATGTGCTATGATGAAAAACTAGTGCAGTTAAAAATGGAAAAAATTGATATTGCAGTGGCAATGAATATAGCTTTTGTTGTTAATGCAGCCATGGTAATGGTATCTGCAGCAGTTTTTTATAAAAATGGAATTGTAGTTGATACCATAGCTAAGGCTCACAGTTCTTTAGCACCTATTATGGGGCCTCTTTCTAGTGGTGCATTTGGTATTGCCCTGCTTATTTCAGGATTATCCTCATCTGCTGTTGGTACTATGGCAGGCCAGTCTATTATGAAGGGATTCGTTGACTATGACATACCTTTAAATGCAAGAAGGCTGATAACAATGATACCGGCATTGGCAATAATAATGCTTGGTGTAAATACTATGAAAGCACTGGTAATTAGTCAGGTAATGCTTTGTTTTATTCTTCCTTTTCCAATAATTCAAATGCTTATAATAGCAGGAAAAGAAAATTTAATGGGGAGATTTGTTAATAAAAAATGGGCAAAAATAACCGGAATAGGAATGCTTTTTATCATAATTGGATTAAATGCTGCATTGATATACTTCTCAACCTAGTACTTGAAAATTAATTTATTGTGTGGTAATCTTATTCGGGAATTAGTTAGGATACCTAACTAATCTTGTTAAAACAAGAAAATACAGGATTACAATTGGAGGAACATATGGATAAATCAAAGGAATTGGAAATAGAAAGCATTGGGAAACTGCTTTTGAAGTTTGCTATACCTGCTGTTGTAGGTATGCTGGTTAATGCACTATACAGCGTAGTAGATAGAATATTTGTAGGACGGGGTGTAGGCTCCCTTGCTCTTTCAGGGGTTGCAGTAACATTTCCAATAACAAATGTTATTATGGCAGTTGGGATGCTTGTTGGTATAGGCTCTGCCGCCTTGGTTTCAATAAAGCTTGGTCAGAAAAAGAGAGAAGAAGCTGAGGTTATTGTAGGAAATGCATTTGTATTAACAATATTGTTTTCATTATTTTTAACTATTCTTGGGATTTTATTTTTGGACCCTATACTTAATGCATTAGGTGCAACTTCAGAAACTTTACCATATGCAAAAAGGTTTGCATCTCTGCTTCTTACAGGAACGGTGCTTCAAAATGTGGGCTTTGGCTTAAACCCTATAATCAGGGCGGAGGGAGACCCTAAAACCGCCATGATAACAATGCTCATAGGTGCACTTATGAATTTTATCATCAACCCGGTTCTTATTTTTGGTTTGAAACTTGGTGTAGCAGGATCTGCATATGCAACCTTAATATCACAATCAGTGTGTTCAGTATGGATCCTTCTTTATTTTACAAAGGGAAAAAGCCTGTTAAAGCTAAAAAAGAAAAATATGAAATTAAAAATAAAAGTTATTGAAGAGATAATTTCAATAGGGGTGTCTCCATTTGCAATGCAGATTGCTGCAAGTCTTGTAGCTGTTGTTATGAATACAAGTCTTTTGAAATACGGAGGGGATCTAGCAATAGGTGCATTTTCTTTGATTAACAGCATAGCCATACTTATTGTTATGCCAATGATTGGAATTAATCAAGGTGCTCAGCCAATAATCGGATTCAATTATGGGGCTAAAAATGAATCAAGAGTAAAAAAGGCACTTTTTTATTCTGCAGGTGTAAATGTATTTATAGCAGTTTTAGGATTTATAGCTGTCCAGTTATTTCCTGTTCAGATTATGCATATGTTTAATACTTCTGACCAGGAACTTATTACAATGGGGGCAAATGGAATATCAATATTTCTATTGATGATAGCTTTTGTAGGTCCGCAAACTTCCTGCGTTAACTACTTTCAATCTGTAGGAAAAGCAAAGCATTCCATGTTTTTAAGCCTGCTTAGACAGGTGGTAATCCTAATTCCATTGGCATTGATACTTCCCCGTTTTTTTAAACTTAATGGTGTTTGGATGGCAGGGCCCGCCTCGGATTTTATATCCTCTGTAATAGCATATATGTTCATATTTAAGGAAATTAAGTTGTTAAACAGGTGGAAAGAAGAAACTGAATTGATGTTTTAACACATAATTATTATATTTTCAGGAATAATAAAATTAGGTAATTAAACCTGCTGAATATAATATAAAGGGGATATGATCCTATGAAAAACAAACCAGATGACAGATCTGACAATGTTGAAAAAATCCAGTACAATATTGACAAAACAATTGAAAACTGCAGGTGTGCAGAACGCGCTATTGAAGAAACAAGCGATGCTAAGATGAAGCAGATGCTTATTGACAAAAATGAAAGGAGAGAAGAAGCACTTAATTCAATGAGAAAAGAAATCAAAGATGAGGCAGTGCATAGAGAAAAGCACTTCAAATAGCTTGATTTACATGGGTGATTGTGGTATGCTAAGCAAGAACTCAAATTAGTAGTAAATAATGTAACACAAAGATATTTCAATTAGTACTTGGTAACTAGTATGGTGATATCGAGATTTTATTGGTGGGTTATTACAGTGAGTTTAGAATAATAAAATTTCGGAGGTACACATTAATGAATGGTACAGTAAAATGGTTCAATGCAGAAAAAGGATTTGGATTTATCACAGGAGAAGATGGAAATGATGTATTTGCACATTTTTCACAGATAAACTCAGAAGGATTTAAATCCCTTGGTGAAGGTCAAAAGGTATCCTATGAAGTAGTTAAGGGACAAAAAGGTCTTCAGGCAGAAAATATCAATATTATAAGATAATGAGTATTTTACCCCAAAATAGGAATATTTTGGGGTTTTTATTTTTTTTTGATATAAAACAAGGTATTAAGCAGATTGTGTAGAATTAAGATATAAAGAACATAAAGTCAGGAGGACTTCTAATGGCTAAGGAAAGCATTTATCACTATATAACAAGAATGTCCAGTCAATATCCTGGACTGCCATACTCCTTTCAAAATTTACAGGTTGCAGGAAGCAGGGATGTAAAGTATCTACTTTGGGAGGATGGAATTTCATTTTTGTTAAAAGAAAAATTTGCAAAGGCATTAGTAGATCAGGTTGAAAAATGTGTTAAAACTGAAGAGGTTTCAGATGAACTAAAGAAAATTATGGAAAGTAGGCCTATTGTTTTATATCTTGATAAGCTTATTTTAAGAATAAAGTTATGTTTATCAGAAAAAATTATAGATAAAATGCAGTTATACGAATTTGGAATAAAACTTGCAACTAATAGTGAAAATGAAGAAGAAGTTAAGCTTGGTATGATAATATTGGGTTTTTACGAAAATGATATCACAACCCAGATATTGAAAGTATTAGGACTCCATAGTTCTCTTACTATATATGCCTTGGAAGCATCAAAAAATCATATGAATTCAAATGAATTTGCTTTTGAGCTTGCAAGAAACACTTCCGGATATGGAAAACTGGCATCCCTGTACACCATGGAACCATTATCTGATTTTGAGAAGCAGTGGGTATTAACAAAGGGTTGGAAGAATGAGATTGCCCCCAATCTTTGTGCTGTTTTGTGTCTTCAGAAGGTTGATATGGAAGAATATTATATTAGCTGCCAGATAAACCAAGATAATTTTACTAGTTTTTCACATTTAATAGCTTATGCTTTTGAAAAAAATAATTTAAATGAAATAGCTCAAAGTAGATTTATAGTGCCAAAATATTTAAATGCAGCTAGAAACCATGCTCATTTATTTATAGATCTTGCAGCACTTGTTATACTTGAGAAGGGAATGGATTTTGACTGGAATAAAGAAGATTTTGAACTTTTTAATGAAATTTTAAAGCAGCCAAAATGGACAAATGTGGCCTTAAGCCAGTTAAATGATCCAGAATATGAATCAAGCTTTATAATGATGACACTTGGAAGACTTAAAGCCGTACCTTCCTTTGATTCTTTTATTCCTTTATTTCAAAGGGATTTATTTGACATGGAAGTTCTTAAGCATATGCTGGTGGATCATGCTGAGGTATATGTTGATGAGGTATTTGGATATCTCCAAAATGTGCTGCCAAATGAAGTATTTAATGAAGGTCCAATGGATATTCCAGAGGATGAATTTGATGGAAAGTATAAGCCGGATATATGGCTTATGTATTTATTAAGGGCATTAAGAAGAGAAAAGAAAAATGAAGAGGAGTTTTTTATGAATTGTCTAAAGTGCAGGTTCCCTTCAGTTAGGGTGGAGGCTATTCATGGCCTTAGGGTAAATAAGCTTAGCTGGAGCCATAATATTATTCCTGCCTTGGAAAATGCCCTGGAAATTGAACCGGTAAAAAGAATTAAAAAGAGGATTTTAAGATTGCTTGAGAATAATGAAGATGTACAAAAAGAGCAGCGTTATGTTGATTTGGCAGGAATCCAGGTAACACCAACTTCATTGGATTCCCTGGTGCTGGATACTGAAATAGCAGGTACGGTTTACAGAGATATGCTTGTAGTAGAAGACCAGATTGAAGAGGGAGATGTTTTATACCTTATAAGAGAACCTGATAATAAGGATGACAAAAATTCAATCCTAGTAACTGCAGAGGATGGATATGTACTTGGTTATATTCCAAAAGGGGTCAATGTAAACCTTGCAGCTATGATAGATTCAGGTGAAAAGCTTTATGCAGTTCTAAAGAGCAGCGGTATTAATTACGGTAGGCCTGCCATAAAGATTATTTTAAGCAAACAGAATGATGAAGGAAAAATCATTAAATTTCCTTTCAAAACTAATTAATAAAGGGGATATATTATGAAACTTGTTAATTTTAAATCTTGCAAAGAAATTTTACTTGGAATTAAGGTTGAGAATGGGGTTATTGACGTAAAAAAGGCAGGGAGTAAATTTTGTCTTGATGTACCTGAAACCATGGAACAGCTTATAAAAGAGGGAGAGCCGGCTATTTCAAAGCTTAAGGAACTAATAAAAATGGAAAATGAGTTTGTTATTGAGGAGGATATAATTTATGCACCTCCAGTAACGAATCCTGAAAAAATATTATGCGTAGGCTTGAATTACATGAGCCATGGAAAAGAATGCAAAATGGATATACCTTCTTCACCTGTACTTTTCAGTAAATTCAGCAACGCCCTTGCTGCACATAATGAAGAAGTTTATCTCCCAAAGAGTGCCTATAAATATGATTATGAGGCTGAACTTGTAATTGTAATTGGTAAGGAGGCATTTAATGTTTCAGAGGAGGATGCATTAAATTATGTATTTGGATATACTGCAGGAAATGATCTTTCTGCAAGGGATCTTCAATTTGTAAGCGGACAGTGGCTTCTTGGAAAAACCTGTGATGGTTTTGCTCCCATAGGGCCGTGCATAGTTACTTCAGATGAGATTGATCCATATAATCTCGATATAAAATGTGAAGTGAATGGTGAGATAAGGCAAAACTCCAATACCAGGGACATGATATTCAATTGCGCTTCTATTATAAGCTATGCGTCAAAATATATGACCTTAAAGCCTGGAGACATAATATTTTCCGGCACTCCAAGCGGAGTTATGCTAGGCTACCCGGAAGATGAAAAAAACTGGCTTAAGCCAAATGACAAGGTTACAGTATACCTAGAAAAAATAGGAAGCCTTGTTACAGTATTAAGATAATGAACACCATTAAAAATTCGAAATCACTAATGATAATTTTGCATGAAATATATGGAATTAACAATCATATGTTAAAAACAGAGGAGTATTGGCGAAATCGAGGCTTTGATGTAATAATACCAAATTTCTACGAAAACAATGAAAAATTTGAATACCAAGAGGAAAAAGATGCTTATGAATACTTTAATAATATTGGTTTTAACACCTGTGTTTGTAAAGTAAATGAGTTGATTAAAGAATCAAAAAAAACCTATAAACATATATTCCTAATTGGTTACAGTATTGGGGCCACAGTAGCATGGTTATGCAGCGAAAATAGTGAATGCAGTGGTATAGTATGTTATTATGGGTCAAGGATAAGAGATTATATACAAATAAATCCATTATGCCCTTCTCTGGTTATATTTGCGTCAACTGAAAATTCATTTAATGTACAGGAAATTGCATCAACAATAGATAAAGCAGACAATACTGAGGTATATATACTAGAAGGAAAACATGGATTTGCAGATTTATTTTCTAGAAATTACTCCAGTGATTCAGAAAAAGCAGGAAATGAATTAGTAAAATTATTTTTATACAGGAGAATAAAAAATGGATAAAATAAGACTTGGACGTACTGAATTAATGGTTAGCAGAAGCGGGTTTGGAGCACTGCCAATACAAAGACTGTCTTTTGAAGATGCTTCACAAATTTTAAGAAAAGCTTATGACAAGGGAATAAATTTTTTTGATACTGCAAGAATGTACTCTGACAGTGAAGAAAAAATTGGATATGCCCTTGGGGATGTAAGGGGAAATATTATTATTGCAACAAAAAGTCATGCAAAGGATAAAAAAACATTATTTGAACATCTTGAAACCAGCTTGAAAAATCTTAAAACCGACTATATAGACATATATCAGCTTCATAATCCTGAATCACTGCCAGATTTAAATGATGAAGAGGGCCTTTATTCAGGTTTAAAAGAGGCAAGAGATAAAGGGCTGATTAGATTTATCGGTATTACAAACCACAGCTTGGATAATGCAATAAAAGCATCTGAATCAGGTGCCTATGATACAGTTCAATTTCCACTAAGCTCCCTTTCTGCAGAAATGGATATAAAGCTTATTGATATATGCATAAAAAATGATGTTGGGGTAATTGCAATGAAGGCATTATCAGGGGGTCTCATAACAAATGTATCCTCTACTTTTTCGTTTTTGAGGCAGTTTGAGAATCTTGTTCCTATATGGGGAATTCAAAGGATGAAGGAGCTCGAAGAATTTTTATCCCTGGAGGGAAATCCCCCAGTACTTGATGGAAAAATGTGGGAAGTTATTAATAAGGATAGATTGGAACTTTCAGGAGAGTTTTGCAGGGGATGCGGATATTGTCTGCCTTGCCCTGCAGGAATTGATATACCTAATCAAGCCAGATTATCACTTATGATGGCAAGGTCCCCTTATGAACAATTCCTACAAGATAGTTATAAGGATAGAATGGAACTTATAAATAAATGCATAAATTGCGGACACTGCAAAAATAATTGTCCATATAAGCTGGACACCCCGAGTTTATTAAAAAAGGAACTTAAAAAGTATCTTGATTTTTATAAAAGCCATAAATAATTAAAAACTGCAAATACAAACAGGCTTACAAAATTGTAAATGTTGAATTTCAATAAGTAATGCCTGTTTTTGGCTTTATTTTCGTTTACATAAATCTTATAAGATATAAGACTTGCCAGGGAAGCTATTATGGTTCCCATACCTCCGGTATTAACTCCAATAAGTACTTCCTTCCAATTGCTTGTAAAGCTTGATACAAATATGGAACAAGGCACATTGCTTACAAATTGACTTAGTATTATGGAAGCAGCATGTTTTAATTACGGTTTTCATAATTACCCTCCAAATATATATCCAAATAATTATATCACAAATTAAAAGATGAAATACTGAAAGACATATTGAACAAATTTTGATAAAATTATATAAATAGTGCTAGGAGGGGTTGTATTGAGTATTACTGATGATGAAAAATGGAGTGCTGTGGTTAATTGCGATAGTTCTTATGATGGGAAGTTTTTTTATGGGGTCAAAACCACCGGAGTATTTTGCAGACCGTCATGCAAATCAAAGGAACCCCTGAGAGAAAATGTAATGTTTTTTAATAATGCAGATGAAGCTGCTGAATTTGGGATGCGTCCTTGTAAAAGGTGCAGACCAGACCTTTTAGACTACAAGCCAATGTTTGAAATAACTGAAAAGGCTAAAAATATATATAATAGGTACTTTAATAATAAAGAAATGCTTAATAGTGAAATTAAAAACCTAGGAGTGAGCCAGAATAGATTGATTTCACTATTTAAACATCAGTATGGCATAACCCCAGTTGAGTATTGCAACAAGCTTAAAGCTGCTAAGGCTTCAGAACTATTAAAGAAAACGAACAAAGGTATACTGGATATTTCATCTGAATCTGGGTTTGGATCAGCATCATCTTTTTATGCGGCCTTTAAGAGATATTATGAAGTTTCACCAAAAGAGTATAGGAGGCAAAATGTATGAAAAATGTTTATATATATGATTCACCCATTGGGAAAATTCTTATAGCGGATAATGGGGAAAAAATCACAAATATTTATTTTAAGGATGAAACATTCATTAAAGAGGATTGGAAAGTAAATGAAACAGAGCTTATTAAAAAGACTTATAATGAGCTTATTGAATATTTTAATGGAAAAAGAAAATCCTTTGATATTCCATTAGCTCCAATTGGAACAGAATTTCAAATGAAGTGCTGGAAAGCTCTGCAGGAAATTCCTTATGGAGAAACAAAAACTTATGGAGAAATAGCAGAGATTATTGGGAATCCGAAAGCATCAAGGGCTGTTGGATCATCAAACAACAAAAACCCAATTTCAATTATTATTCCTTGCCACAGGGTAATTGGAGCAAATGGAAAGCTTGTAGGCTATGCAGGAGGACTTCATGTTAAAGAATACCTGCTTAACCTGGAAAGGAGGGTTTTATGATGAATATAGGATGTCATTTGTCTTCTTCTAAAGGTTACCGCCATATGGGGCTGGAGGCCTTAAGCATAGGAGCAAACACATTTCAGTATTTCAGCAGAAATCCTCGGGGAAGCAAGGCAAAGGATATAGACCTGAAGGACATAAATCAGTTCCTTGAAATAATGAAAGATAATAAGTTTCCTGTAATTTTGGCTCATGCTCCATATACTATGAATCCATGCTCAAACAAGGAAGGGTTAAGGGGCCTTGCCCAAAATATGATGGCGGAGGATCTTGCCACATTGGAATATCTTCCAGGAACTTTATATAATTTTCACCCTGGGAGCCATGTGGGGCAAGGGGTGGAAACGGGTATAGAATACATAACTAAGATGCTAAATAATGTTTTAAGGCCAGAACAAAAAACCATGGTACTGCTTGAAACAATGGCTGGTAAGGGGAGTGAAGTGGGAAGTAAATTTGAAGAATTAAAGGAAATCATAAATGGAGTAAATATATCTGAAAAATTAGGTGTATGCCTTGATACATGCCATGTATATGATTCAGGTTATGACATAGTTTCCAATTTGGATGGGGTTTTAGATGAGTTTGATAAGATTATTGGATTGGAAAGACTGCTGGCAATTCACTTGAATGACAGTTTGAATCAATTTGGAAGTCATAAGGATAGGCATGCATGTATAGGAAAAGGAAATATTGGTCTTGAGGCTGTTAAGAGAATAATTAATCATCCTAAACTTAGAAAGCTTCCATTTTATCTGGAAACACCAAATGATCTGGAGGGGTATGCTGAGGAAATAAAATTATTAAGAAATGAATACAAGGAGGGTTTATAATGTTAAAAAAAGATTTAGTAGTTGGATTTATTGGAATAGGGGTAATGGGAAAGAGTATGGCATCCCATATAATGGATAAGGGATATAAGCTTGTAATATATAATAGAACAAAATCAAGAGCAGAGGACCTTATTAACAAAGGTGCAACATGGATGGACACAGTAAAGGAAGTTTCAAAAGCTGCGGATATTATTATAACTATGGTAGGTTACCCTAAAGACGTTGAAGAAGTATATTTTGGGGAGGAAGGAATAATTAATAATGCAAAGGGTGGTACTTATGTAATTGATATGACTACCTCAGAGCCTTCTCTTGCTAAAAAAATATATAATGAAGCTAAGAAAAAAGGAATATACTCACTGGATGCACCTGTTTCAGGAGGAGATGTAGGGGCAAAAAATGCATCTTTAACCATAATGGTAGGTGGAGATGAAGAGGTGTTTAATGATATGAAGCCTCTATTTGAAATAATGGGAAAAAATATTGTGCTTCAAGGGGCAGCTGGAGCGGGACAGCATACAAAAATGTGCAATCAGATAGTTATAGCCTCAAATATGATCGGAGTAAGCGAAGCTATGGTTTATGCAAAAAAAGCAGGACTTAATCCGGAGCTTGTTCTTGAAAGCATAGGAGCAGGGGCAGCGGGAAGCTGGTCTCTTAGCAATCTTGCACCAAGAATGATCAAGGGGGATTTTGAACCTGGATTTTATGTAAAACACTTTGTTAAGGATATGAAAATTGCCCTTCAAGAAGCAGAAGCAATGGGACTAGATACTCCTGGACTTGCACTCTCTAAGGAGCTTTATGATGAGCTTATAAAGCAAAATAAAGAGGATAAGGGAACCCAGGTGCTTTTTCAGCTATTCGATAAATAATCTTATAACTTACATTCAGAAACAGCAAATTTGTACGATAATAATAGCAATTATGCGGAAGGCAGTTTAAGGAGTGGTTACTGTGAAGGTTAGAACCAAAACCATAATTATTAATTTAATTAGCGTAATCCTGCTTATGTTGCTTATGGCAGGTATATTTAAAGTAGTTGTAAATAAATATACAGACAACGTGGAAGTTAATAAACTAAACTACAATTTTAATATATTAAACAGTATTATAGAAAAAGACAGTACAGGATTGGAAAGAACCGCACTAGACTGGTCCAACTGGGACGCAAGCTATAATTTCATGAGGGGAAATGATGACAAAAGGTTTATAGATGAAAACCTTCATTCGGCTGTGCTAAGTCAACTGGATTTAAATTTCATGTTTTTTGTTTATCCAAATGGAAATATTAAATATGTGATAACCAGGATGTTGGAGGAGGGTTCAAAGGATGCAATTTTAAGGAAAATTGACTCTAAGAAAGATGGTAAATTTGAAATACTGACCTTTGATAACAATTTTCAGAGCAAATCCGGTATTTTAAGTGCTAATGGGCAGGTTTTTATTATAACCGCAACAGCTATAACAAATACAAGCGGAGATGCAGCAAGTAATGGAAATTTGGTTATTGGAAGGAAAATAAATGATGCCTTTATAACCTATGCAGATTCACTGATCCGTGGAAATGTTGTTGTTTCTGATATTGGAGATAATAAGGAAGGCATATCTAAAACAAGCCTTAATGTAACAGAAAACAGAGAACTAAATGATATTTTAGGAAACAAGTCTATCGAGGCCTCAATAACTGTACCTAGGGAAGAATATAATTCTGCAATAGGATATTTAAAAATATTTATGCTTATTTTTGCTTTTTCAGCAATGGTAATGGCTCTGGAATTAGTAACAGCGGCAGACATATACTTAATCAGCAGAATAAGGAAAGTAAGAAATTTTGCAAACAAAGTTAAGGACTCCCATGATACAAAATCAGTTCTATTGATAGAGGGATCAGATGAAATTTCAGAAACTGCCCTAGCTATTAACAATATGCTTAAAGCTTTGGATGACGCATATGAAGATGTTAAAACTGCAGAGGATAGATATAAACTAGTTTTAGATACCACCAATGACGGTTATATAGATTACAACTTTAAAACCAAACAACATCATATAAACGGATCCTTCAAAGCTCTTTTTGCAGTTGAAGTACAGGAGGATGGCATTGGTTTAAAATTTAATCTAATTGAAGAATCCGTGAAAACAATAGAGGATAAGTTCAATGATATCTATAACAGCACTGAGGATTATTTCCAATATGAATATAAAATAAAGAAAAAATCAGGGGAAAAAATTTGGATTCTTCATAAGGGCAAAATTGTAAGCAGAGATGAGTTTGGAAAGGCTGAAAGGTTCGTAGGCATATTTATAGATAGAACCCATGAGAAAAATTATGAAGAGGAATTAATAAACATGGGTTATTCTGATAAGCTCACCGGTGTAAAAAACAGGACTTATATTGAAACGAAATTTGAAGAACTGGATAATAATCCTGAAAGCTATTTTTCAATAATAATTGGGGATTTAAATGGGTTGAAAATTACCAATGATACCTTTGGTCATCATGAAGGGGACAGATTGATAAAGAAAACTGCAGAAATTTTACAGTCAGTTTGTTTAAATAATGAAATAATAGCAAGATGGGGTGGAGATGAATTTGTAATATTAATTGAGGATAAACCCTATGAGTATGTGCTTGAACTTATAAAAAATATAAAAAGTAAATGCGATAATGTTACTGGTTTTAAATATAAAATGAGCATTGCCCTTGGCAGTGCCAGCAGAAGCAGCAATATGAACTGCGAATCGGTAATGAATATGGCAGAAGAAAAAATGTACAGAAGCAAGCTTATAGAAAAAAGCAGTTCAAGAAATGCAACAATTGCATCTCTTGAAAAAACCTTATTTGAAAAAAATAGTGAAACCCAGGAACACACTAAACGAATTAGAATACTTAGTAAAAAGCTTGGCTATCGCCTAGGATTATCACAAGATAAGTTGGACGAGCTTGAACTTTTAAGTTCACTTCATGATATAGGTAAAATTGGAATACCTGAGCAGATACTTACAAAGGCTGGAGCACTTACCAGTGAAGAATGGGGTATAATGAAAAAGCATTCTGAAATAGGATATAGGATAGCTATGGCAACTCCAGGATTATCCCATGTGGCCTTTGAAATACTGTGTCATCACGAGAGATACGACGGTACGGGATATCCACAAGGGTTAAAAGGGGATGAAATACCTGTTTTATCAAGAATATTAAGCGTTGTTGATTCCTTTGATGTAATGACACACAAAAGGGTTTACAAGGAGGCTCTGGAAAAACATAAGGCAATTCAGGAGTTGTATAGATGTTCCGGCACCCAGTTTGATCCTGTTATAGTTGAAGAGTTTTTAGAGGTTTTAATTCACGTTCCTGATGTGACACTGGAGGAATAGGATGTTCACAAGATTTAATATAATAGCACAAGACAGAATTGGAATTGCCCTGGATATACTTAATTCAATTTATAAACAAGGTATAAGCCTTGTTTCCGTAGAGGTATTTCCACAAAAGGTTAATGTTAAAATGCATGAAATAGAAGATAAACAAAAAAAGGAGCTTACAGAGAAGCTTTGTGAAATTCATGATGTGATTTCTGTTATGGAAACAGATCTTCTTGAGTATGAAAAAAATGAAAAGAAGCTCCTTGCGGTTATTGACACTGTGGATGAAGGAATAATGGTGGTGGACAGCAGCTGCAAAATAGAAATATTCAACAAATACTGTGAGGAATTGTTCAGATACAACAAGGAAGAGGTATTGGGGATGGAACTCATAGATCTTCTAAAAGTAAATCCTCCAATGCAGGAACTGCTAAATAATGGTAAGAATTATGACAATGTTGAAATAAACATAAATAATGAAAGAGGAAGAGTTCATTATATCACTACAGGTAGAGCAATTAAGAATGATACGGATAAAACTGTAGGTGGGGTAATGACTCTTAAGGATGTTAAAAAGGTAATAAAACTTGTAAGCGTGGTTGCATCTTTGGAACAAGGTGCCTTTTCTGAAATAATCGGAAGCAGTAAAGAATTTGAAATGGTGAAGAATCTAGCTGCTGCTGTTGCTAAAGGAAATTCCACAGTACTTTTAAGGGGAGAAAGCGGTACAGGTAAGGAATTGTTTGCCAAGGCCATAAAGAACCTATCAGAAAGAAAAGACAAAAATTTTGTTACAATAAATTGTGCAGCCCTACCAGACAACCTAATAGAAAGTGAGCTATTCGGATATGAAAAAGGCAGCTTTACTGGAGCTTCTTCATCAAGAGAAGGGCTATTCAAAGAGGCTGACGGAGGCACCATATTTCTTGATGAAATAGGGGAACTTTCTATAAGTCTTCAAGCGAAGATTTTAAGGGTGCTTCAGGAAAACACAATAAGAAAACTTGGGTGTAACAAGGAAGAAAAAATTGATGTAAGGGTTATCGCGGCAACCCACAGGGATCTTGAAGCAATGGTTCGGGAAGGAAAGTTCAGGCAGGATCTTTATTACAGGCTGAATGTTGTACCTATATATATACCCCCTTTAAGAAACAGGATAGAGGATATTCCAAGGCTTGTATCATATTTTATAAAAAGTCTTAATTCAAAGGTATATAAGGATATTAAAGGTGCAAATGCAGATTTTATTGATGGTTTGATTAATTATAACTGGCCTGGAAATGTTAGAGAGCTTCAAAATGTTGTAGAACGTGCCATGAATATATGCAATAAGAACTTTCTAACCTCAGAGGATCTGGTTTTATCCTTCAACAGAGGTATGCCTGTGAAGTATAGCACTAAAGCTATAAATGATGAAGTAAAGCTTCAGGAAGCTGTTGAAATATTTGAAAAGGAAAAAATAATGCTTTCTCTAGAAAAACATAAGAGCATAAGAAAAGCTGCAAAGGCTTTAGGCGTTTCTCATACAACAATAATAAATAAAATAAATAAATACAACATAGAGTGGAAACAATAATAACCGTATGGTAAGTTTTGTTTCCGCAAATTAAAGAAAAGTGGAAATAAAAATTTCCACTTTTTATTTACTTAAGCCTAAAACTTGAACTGGGTATTTGGCACGATTTTTGCTGATATATTGAATATAATACAATTTTGGAGGTATACAATGAAAAGAGAAACAGTAGAAAAAATGGGATTTTCAACAAAAGCAATACATGCTGGGGTAGTTAAAAATGCATTTGGTGCATTAGCAACTCCAATATATCAAACATCAACATTTGTATTTGATTCTGCAGAACAGGGCGGAAATAGATTTGCTTTAAAAGAAGAAGGCTACATATATTCAAGACTCGGTAACCCAACTTGCACAGTTGCAGAAGAAAAAGTTGCTATATTAGAAGGTGCAGAAGCTGCAATGTCTGCTGCATCAGGAATGGGAGCAATCTCAGCAGCTCTTTGGACAGCTCTTAAGGCTGGAGATCATGTAGTAGCGGCAGAAACTTTATATGGCTGCACTTTCGCATTATTAAACCACGGATTAACAAGATACGGCGTAGAAGTTACATTTGTTGATACTGCTGATTTAGATGCAGTAGCAAAAGCAATGAAGCCAAGCACAAAGGTAGTTTATCTTGAAACCCCTGCAAACCCAACATTGAAATTAACTGATATTCAAGCTGTAAGTGATATAGCACATAAAGTTCCTGGCTGTATAGTAATGGTTGACAATACATTCTGCACACCATATATTCAAAGGCCAATAGAACTTGGAGCAGACGTTGTTGTACATTCAGCAACAAAATATATTAATGGCCATGGAGATGTTATAGCCGGATTTGTAGCAGGAAAGAAAGAATTTATAGACCAGGTAAGATTTTTCGGAGTAAAAGATATGACTGGAGCTGTACTAAGCCCATTTGATGCATATCTTATAATAAGAGGGTTAAAGACTCTACCTTTAAGAATGGAAAAACACTGCGAAAATGCTATGAAAGTTGCTGAATTCTTAGAATCACATCCAGCAGTAGAAAAAGTATATTATCCAGGATTAAAGAGCTTTGACCAATATGAATTAGCTAAAAAGCAGATGTCATTACCGGGGGGGATGATATCCTTTGAGTTAAAAGGCGGAGTTGAAGAAGGAAAGGTTATCATGAACAATGTTAAGGTTTGTACATTAGCAGTTTCGCTTGGTGATGCTGAAACCTTAATAGAACATGCTGCATCAATGACTCACTCACCATATACTCAAGAGGAAAGATTAGCAGCAGGCATAAGTGATGGAATGGTTAGACTTGCTGTAGGACTTGAAGATGTTCAGGACATAATAGGAGACTTAAAGCAGGCTCTTGACTTGATATTAAAGTAAATTAAAAATTACCTATACCCTAAAAATAAATTATATGAAAAAGGAGCAACTTTTGTTGCTCCTTTTTTAAAGAGTAAATATGCTATAATGATACCTAAGAAACAAACTTAAAAGGTGTGGAGGTATTATGAAAAAGAATATACTGCATGAAAGTTTTGAAATAGGAATACTTTTTAAGGCGATAGATGGTGTGCTTGAAATAATTGGTGGATTTTTATTATTGTTTTTAGATCCTTTGAAAATAAACAAAATTATTACCATGCTCACATGGCATGAGCTCTCAGAAGATCCTAGGGACTTAATTGCAAACTATATAATTAAATTTAGCTCCTCATTTTCAGTTGATGCTCAGCATTTTGGGGTAATTTATTTATTTTCCCATGGAATTGTTAAAATAATTCTTGTGTATCTGCTGTGGAAAGGAAAGCTGTGGTCATATCCGCTGGCAGTTGTATTTCTTGTACTATTTATAGTCTATCAGATGTACAGGTATACTTTTACCTATTCTATAGGGCTTGTATTACTATCAATCTTTGATGCTGTAATGATAGCACTAACTCTAATGGAATATAAAAGAATTAAGTTTAAATTTTAAATACAAATTTGATAAAACCTAAATATTTAAGGAATTCAAAATAAACATTTACTAAATTTAATCTTATGAATAAAATATTATTAAATAAGTAAATGGGGTGATGTTATTGGATATAATCGACATAAAAATATTGGATATATTAAAGGAAAATGGAAGAGCAACTGCATCAGAAATAAGTAAAAGGGTAAATCTTTCTATCCCTGCAGTATCGGAAAGGATAAGAAAACTGGAGGACTCTAATGTTATCGAAAAGTATACTGTAAAGATAAATCGTGAAAATACAAACAAAAAACTCATGGCATTTATATTTGTAAACATAGATAAAACTGAAAATGTTGACGGGTTTAGAAGCAATATAGTTAAGCAGCCTCCAGTACTGGAATGCCATCATATGGCAGGGGAATATGATTATCTTTTAAAAGTTCTGGTAGAAGACAGCAGGGCATTGGAGAAATTTATCTCAGATACCTTAAAAAAAATTAAGGGTGTAAACAAATCCAACACCATTATAGTACTATCATCATTAAAGGAGGATATAAATGTTTAAGGGTGCTGTTATAAAAGGATTCAAATTTGGAATGCTCCTTCAGTTTGCCATAGGACCTGTTTGTATTTTTGTTTTTCAAACTGCATCCACTAGGGGGTTACTTTCAGCAGAATTTGGAGTTTTGGGGGTTGCTCTTATGGATGGATTATTTATTTCTGCTGCCGTACTTGGAATAGCCTCCATTATTGAAAAAAACAATGTTAAGACTGCTTTGAAAATCTTTGGAGCATCTGTTTTACTTATATTCGGAATAAGTACTATCCTTAATCAGTTTAATATAAATTTTCTACCTGGTTTAAGCCTTCAAAGCAATGGTTCAAATTCCTTCATAAAGGCGGTAATACTTACGGCATCAAGCCCCCTGACCATATTATTCTGGGCAGGTGTGTTTTCTGCAAAAATATCTTCAGAAGGTATGGAAAAAAAAGACATGTATTACTTCGGTATGGGAGCACTTCTTTCAACTGTTTTCTTTTTAACTCTAATATCAATTGTTGGAACAGTGATAAAAGGATTTATTACAATGGAGATAATAAAAACTTTAAATTTATTAGTAGGTGTTTTATTACTTTATTTTGGTTTTAGAATGCTTATAAAAAAGGTATAATAAGGTTAATACTAATATAAAGAAGGTGCAGTTATGAAAAAACTCATTATTTATTCCTCTGTTCATCATGGCAATACTGAAAAGATTGCTAAGGCTATGGGGGCGGCAATAAATGCAGATGTAATTAAAGCTGAAAGTTTTGATGTTAATAATATTGAAAACTACGCTTTAATAGGATTTGGATCAGGAATATATGGGGGCAAAATGCATAAAACAATGCTGAATCTTATAGAAAGCCTACCAGTGGTATCGAATAAAAAAGCTTTTGTATTTTCTACAAGCGGAATGGGCAAAACTGACTATAACAACGCTTTGGCAGTAAAACTTGCTGATAAGGGATTTGTAATGGAAGGTTCCTTTGCTTGTAAGGGGTTTGATACCTTTGGACCATTTAAGCTTGTTGGAGGAATTGCAAAAGGAAGACCAAATGATGAAGACATTTTAAATGCTAAAAATTTTGTTCTTAAATTTATAGAATACGCATAGGAGGCTAGAAATGATTCTTTCAGGAAAAGAAATAAAAAATAAACTTGGTAAAGAAATAATTATTGAACCCTATAATGAAAAACAACTTAATCCAAACAGTTATAATTTGAGACTTCACAATGAACTTCTTGTTTATGATGAAGAAATCCTTGATATGAAGAAGGAAAATAAATTTAAAAAAGTAATAATTCCAAAGGAGGGGCTGGTTCTAGAACCAGGCAAACTCTACCTTGGAAGAACCATTGAATATACAAAAACCGACAAATACGTACCTATGCTTGAAGGAAGGTCTTCCATAGGACGATTGGGTCTTTTCATACATATAACAGCAGGGTTTGGAGATGTTGGTTTTTCAGGGTATTGGACTTTGGAAATATTTTGTGTACAGCCTATAAGAATATACTCAGAGGTGGAAATCTGCCAAATATACTACCATAGTGTGGAAGGTGCTTATGAAAAGTACACCAGTGGAAAGTATCAAAATAATGAAGGGGTACAACCTAGTATGCTGTACAGGGACTTTGAATAGTATGGATAAGTTGGTTAAGATTTTAAATGAAACCGGCTTCCCTTATGAAATAATAAAGCATGAAAAAAAGATTTTTTCTGCAAAGGATGGAGCTGAGTACTTTGGCATTGAAGTAGGACAGACAGCCCCAACTCTTATATTAAGTACTGATAAGGGTTATATTGCTTTGATTATTTCCGGAGCTAAGGGGAAAATTGATTTTGATGAGCTGGAGGATACTTTAGGCTTTGTTATTAATGGTATGGCTCCAAAAACTGATATTGAAAATAAACTTGGTTTTAAACCAGGAGCAATACCTATGGCAGGGCATAATCTTCCAACAGTGATAGACAAGGAATTATATAAGTATGATTATATTTACGGGGGCACAGGTAATGAGGATTATACATTGAAAATTAACGCAGAGGCTCTTGTACAATTAAATGATATAATTGCTGAAATATAAGAGGTGGAAACAATGTTAGAAGTCATTAGTAATAGAAGAAGTATACGCAAATATACGGATAAGCCCCTTGAAGAAGATACCTTATTAAAAATAATTGAAGCAGGGGTATTAGCTCCTTCCGGCAGTAATACACAGCCTTGGCATTTCATTGTTATTAAATCCAAGGAAATGAGGGAGAAAGTCGCAAAAGTATCCCATAATCAAAGCTGGATGTGCTCTGCACCTGTATATATAGTATGTGTTGCAGATTTAGGTTCAAGAGTTGAAAATTCATCAAAAGAATTTATTGATGAACAAAGCAGTATGGAAGAAGTAAAACAGATAATAAGGGATACGTCTATTTCCATGGATCATATGGTACTAACTGCTGAAAGCCTTGGAATCGGAACATGTATTGTGGCGTGGTTCAGACAGGAGGAAATAAGACCTGTCCTTAATATTCCTTCAGACAAGTATGTTGTTTCAATAATAACTGCAGGATATTCGGCAGAAAGTCCTAAACCTCAGAAAAGAAAAAAAGCAGAAGATGTACTTCATTACGAAACCTGGTAAAATAATTTGGGGGTGTAGTTATAGTGCAGGTTAAAACAAATGCCATGCGCATATTGGATCAGAAAAAAATAAATTATTTAATGATGACTTATGAAAGCAATGACGGAAAAATTGATGGAATCTCAGTTGCTTTAAAAATAGGAAAGACCACTGAAACAGTATTTAAAACTCTAGTTTGCCAGGGACACAGCAGGAATATTTACGTTTTTGTTATACCTGTAGAAGCAGAACTTGATTTAAAGAAAGCTGCAAAAGCTGCAAATGAAAAGAATGTAGAAATGATTCATGTTAATGATATTTTGAAGCATACAGGATATATTAGGGGAGGGTGCTCCCCGGTGGGTATGAAAAAGGAATACAAAACTTTTATTCACTTAAGTGCTTTAGCCTTGAATAAAATAATTGTCAGCGGAGGGAAAATCGGGTTTCAAATTGAACTTGATCCAAAGGACCTTTCCAAAGCAGTAAATGCAGAATTTCTTGATATTATAAAATAAAGCACCTTTTTTTGAAAAAATAATAAATATACACTTGAAATTTTGCGAAAACTTCAGTACACTAAATAATAAAAATCAAATACGAAAACTTATACAATAAAATAAATAATTATTATATTTGATATAAAGGAGGAACCAAAATGGGTTTTAAAAGTGACATTGAAATAGCACAGGAATCATCTCTTAGTGATATAAGGAAAATAGCTGCTAAAATAGGGTTAAGCGAGGATGATATAGAGCTTTATGGAAAGTATAAGGCAAAGGTTGACTACAATCTTTTAAATACAACTAAAGGAAAAAATGCAAAACTTGTACTTGTAACAGCAATAAATCCAACACCAGCAGGGGAAGGGAAAACAACAACCTCCATAGGTGTTGCAGATGGACTATCCAAGCTTGGAAAAAACACAATAGTTGCATTAAGAGAGCCATCCTTAGGGCCAGTATTTGGTGTTAAAGGAGGAGCTGCAGGGGGCGGATATGCCCAGGTGGTTCCTATGGAAGATATAAATCTTCATTTTACCGGAGACTTTCATGCTATAGGAGCAGCAAACAACCTGCTTGCTGCAATGCTAGATAACCATATATATCAAAGCAATTCTTTAGACATTGATACAAGAAGGATTGTATGGAGAAGATGTGTTGACATGAATGACAGACAGCTTAGGTTTGTTGTGGACGGTTTAGGTGGAAAGGTAAATGGCATACCAAGAGAAGACGGCTTTGACATAACTGTTGCATCTGAAGTAATGGCAATATTCTGCCTTTCTAAGGATATAGATGATTTAAAGGAAAGACTTTCAAAAATTGTTGTGGCATACAACAGAGCCGGAGAGCCTGTTACAGCAGGACAGCTTAATGCACACGGCGCCATGGCTGCACTCTTAAAGGATGCCTTAAAGCCAAATCTTGTACAGACACTAGAAGGAACTCCTGCATTTATACACGGTGGACCTTTTGCAAATATAGCCCATGGCTGTAACTCAATAATGGCAACTAGAATGGCATGCCACTTTGCAGATTATGTTGTAACAGAGGCAGGGTTTGGAGCGGACCTTGGAGCTGAAAAGTTCCTGGATATAAAGTGCAGAATGTCAGGACTTAAGCCAAGTGCAGTAGTAATAGTAGCTACAGTAAGGGCACTAAAGTACAATGGGGGAGTTCCTAAAGCTGAATTAAACTCAGAAAACCTTGAAGCACTTGAAAAAGGACTCCCAAACCTATTAAAGCATGTTGAAAACATAACAAAAGTATTTAAACTTCCAGCAGTAGTTGCAATAAACAAGTTCCCAACTGATACAGCTGCAGAATTAAAGCTTGTGGAGGATAAGTGCAGTGAGCTTGGTGTTAACGTTAAACTTTCAGAAGTATGGGAAAAAGGTGGAGCAGGTGGAACAGAACTTGCAAACGAGGTTCTTAGATTAATTGAAGAAGGAAATGATGACTTCCAGTTTGCATATGATGAAAATCTATCCATAAAAGATAAAATAAAGGCCATTGCTCAAAAAATATATGGTGCTGATGATGTAACTTTTACAGACCAAGCACAAAAAGAAATTGCAGAGCTTGAGAAAAACGGTTTTGGAAACACTCCAATTTGTATGGCGAAAACTCAGTACAGCTTAACAGATGATCAAAATAAACTAGGCAGACCTACTGGATTCAACATAACAGTAAGACAGGTAACAGTATCTGCTGGAGCAGGCTTTGTTGTGGCTATAACCGGAAATATAATGAAAATGCCAGGACTTCCAAAGGTACCTGCAGCGGAAAGAATTGATGTAGACAACACTGGAAAAATATCTGGATTGTTTTAACCGGAGGAAATAATAATGAAACTATCTCAAAATAGGTGTGATGAATTTATTGAACTACTTGGCTCCAAATCAGCTGTTCCAGGGGGGGGCGGTGCTGCTGCCCTTATGGGGGCTATAGGAACCGCCTTGTCAGGAATGGTTTGCAACTTAACAATAGGGAAAAAAAAGTATATTGAATATGATGATAAACTTAAAGGCATACTTTCAAGTTCAAAGGAGCTTCAAAATAAGCTTTTAATTATGATAGATGAGGATGCTGAATGTTTTTTGCCATTGTCCAAGGCCTATGGACTTCCTAAAGAAACTGAAGAAGAAATAAAGTTAAAAGAGGAAACAATGGAAAAATGCCTGAAGGCAGCCTGTGAAGTTCCAGTTAAAATAATTCAATTGTCTTATGATGCAATAAAGCTTCATGCTGACTTAGTGGACAATTGCTCAAAGCTTGCTATTAGCGATGTTGGTGTTGGTGTTCAGGCACTGAGAGCATCCCTTTTAGGTGCACAGCTAAATGTTATAATAAATTTAAATTCAATAAAAGATCAGGTTTATGTAAATAATATAAATAGTATTACGGAACCTTTGGTTAAAGAAGGGATTAAAATAGCAGACAACGTTTATGATAAAGTGTTAAAAGCTATATAATACCCTAGTAAGGAGATATTATGGGACAGCTTATTAAAGGAAAACCAGCGGCAGATGCAATAAGTGCAGAGCTTAAGGAAGAAGTAGATGTGTTGATAGAAAAAGGAATATGCCCAAAACTTGCAATAGTGAGAGTTGGAGCTGATTCCAGCGATCTTGCCTATGAAAGAGGCGCACTTAAAAGGTGTGAATCTATAGGTATTCAATATGAAGTGATTGAGCATCCAAGTGATATAACACAAGAGGATTTTATATCCAGTCTTAAAAGTTTAAACATGGATAGCAGCGTTAATGGAATCCTTATATTCAGACCACTGCCAAAACAATTGGAGGAGGAAGCAATAAAATATGTAATAGCACCTGAGAAGGATGTAGATTGTTTTAGCCCGGTTAATGTGGCGAAGATTATGGAAAATGATGCCACGGGATTTGCACCTTGCACTCCATCTGCAGTAATTGAAATATTAAAGTATTATAATGTGCCTATTAAAGGTAAAAAAGCAGTGATTGTAGGAAGGTCAATGGTGGTGGGAAAGCCGGTTTCTATGCTTCTTCTTAATGAAAATGCAACGGTAACCATATGTCATTCAAGAACAGAAAACCTTAGAGAGGTGTGCAGTGAGGCGGATATTTTAGTGGCTGCAATTGGAAAGGCTAAAACTATTGATTCAAGTTACTTAAAGGAAGGATCAGTAGTAATAGATGTGGGAATAAATACAGATGTCAGCGGAAATCTATGTGGTGATGCAGATACAGATGATTGTATTAATAAAGCGGGCATGATAACACCGGTACCTGGAGGAGTTGGAGCTGTAACAACATCCATACTGGCTAAACATGTTATTAAGGCTTGTAAAATGCAAAACGGGATTTAAAGGCTGTAGGAGAAGAGGGGAATTATGGTTATGAATGATGTACAAGGGGAAAAGGATGAACGAAAAGTAGCTTTAAAAAAAGTAGGAATTAAGGATTTAAAGTGGCCTATTAAGGTTATGGATAAAAATGAAGGGTTTCAAAACACAGTGGGTAATTTGGAGCTTTCAGTAGATCTTCCATCAGATGTAAGAGGCACACACATGAGCAGGTTCATTGAGATGGCAAACAGCATGGAATCTCTTAATCCTAAAAGCCTTGAATCTCTTTTGACAAATCTTAAAAACAGACTCAAGGCAAATACTGCAAGCTGCAAAATTAAATTTGATTATTTTGTTAGGAAAGCGTCTCCAATAACAGGTATAGTATCTCCATATAATGTAGCCTGTACCTTTGAAGCAGAGTTAAGTGATAAATTCAATTTTTTAATGAGGGTAGATGTGCCTGTAAGCACCCTATGCCCATGTTCAAAGGAAATAAGTGAATTTGGAGCTCATAATCAGAGGGCTACAATAAGCATGGAAATAATTATGAATAAACTTATATGGATAGAGGATATAGTGAAGGTTGCAGAGGAAAGTGCCAGTTCACCAATTTATTCACTTTTAAAAAGAGAAGATGAAAAATTTGTAACTGAGCAGGCGTATTTGAACCCAAGATTTGTTGAGGATGCTGTTAGGGAAGTTTCTCTAAGGCTTGATGCACTTCAAGGAGTTACCTGGTACAGTATACATGTGGAAAGCATTGAAAGTATACATAATCATAATGCTTTTGCTTATACTGAAAAGGAATATAATTAGGGGATATTTATATGAAAGAATTTAAAGAAATTGATATTGAAAAAATTGAAAACAATCCATTTAGGATGATAGGCAGAGAATGGATGCTTGTCACAGCTAAGAAGGACGGGAAGGTTAATACAATGACTGCTTCCTGGGGAGGGCTTGGTGTAATATGGTCTAAGAATGTAGCCTATGTGGTAATACGTCCACAAAGGTACACTAAGGAGTTTATAGATTCTTCAGATACTTTTTCACTAACTTTCCTTGATGATAAATATAGAAAAGAGCTTTCATATTTAGGGACAGTTTCAGGAAAAGATGAAGATAAAATATTAAAGACAGGGTTAACTGCGGTTGATTTTGAAAATACACCTTATTTTGAGGAAGGAAAGCTTGTGCTTATATGCAGGAAGCTGTATGCCCAGCAGTATGATCCTAAATGCTTTATAGATGAAAAGCTGGACACAGAATTTTATCCTGATAAAGATTACCATATAATGTACATAGCGGAAATAACAAAGGCTCTTTCAGAATAAAAAAAAAATCACAGGTTAAAATCTGTGATTTTTTTTATTATTTGAAGTATTTTTTTTTTCTCAATCGTTATATAAGTGTAAAGACAATAAAGGAGGGGATGATCATTGACAATGGAAAATTTGAAGAATACATAAAACAATATGAACGTTTGGTTATTACCCTTTGTTTATCCTTTACAAAAAATTATTTTGATGCTGAGGATATTGCACAGCAAACCTTTATTACTGCTTATGAAAAAGCACACCTTTTTAATGGGGAAAATTTCAAGGCATGGATTACTACTATCGCAGCAAACAAATGCAGGGATTATTTAAAAAGCCCCATTAGAAACAACCTTAGTCTTTCAGAAGAACAGTACCAATGCATTGAAGAGCAGAATGCCCTTCCGGAAAAAATTTTTATGGAAAACTACAGCCGGGAAAAGGTCTATAATCTATGTGGAAAATTAAAGGAACCATATAAGAGTGTGGCTTTAAATTATTTTTGCAATAATGTTAAACTGTCTGAACTAGCAGCTGAAACAGGAGAAAGCATTAAAACTCTTCAAACTAGACTTTACAGGTCTAAGACATTGCTTAAGGCATTGTGGAAGGAGGAAGGAATATGAATGATCTATTTGATGAATCCGGTCATCTTAAAAAAGAAACATTAAATTCAATTAAGGAACAGAAATTAGACAGCCTGGATTTGGCTGATGCACTTGATCACATATGCCTTTGCGAAATATGTTCAGAAATGCTTTCAGACGGCTTTCAGGAGAATGATCTGGCTGATGCTCCTTCTGGCTTTAAGGAAGAAACCTTAAGCAAGATTAAAAAGAAAAAAGATAAACATAAGGAATTTATATTTTATTCCTTTAGAGTTGCAATAGCTGCAAGTATATCTCTTTTAATTGTGGTTTCAAGTTCTTTAAACCTAGTAAGAAGTAATTTAGGAATGTTTCAGATGAAAAGTCCAGATACAAAAATTGTTAATTCTATTAGCACTAAACTTAACGATTTTTCACAAAAAATAGTTAATATGGAGGTTTTTTATAGTGAGAAAGAAAAGAAATAAATTTTTAACACTGTTATTTTCATTAATGCCTGGAGCAGGCCATATGTACATGGGGTTCATGAAAACAGGGTTATCCCTTATGTGCCCATTTTTACTGCTTGTGTTTTTTTCAACCTGGCTATCAATGGGATCTATTTTATACATATCAGTGCTGATTTGGTTTTATGCATTTTTCGACTGTATAAATAAAAGGTTTATTTCCGATGAAGAATTTTATAGCCTGGAGGATGAGTATATCTTATCTATGGATAAGGTATTTAACCTTGATAGTAAAATAATTAAGAAGCACAGTGCTATAACAGGAGGTATATTATTATTTCTTGGTATATATCTTGTTTTTGAAAATGTGATAACAATGATATCATCATATATTCCTCAGGAAGTATATAATATAATCAATAATTTAATGAGGGTATCACCACAGATACTTGTTGGAATATTTATAATAATTGCAGGGTTAAAGCTTATATCGGGTAAAAAAAAGGAGAGTGAAGCTGATGCATAAAGGAAGGCGGGTTGGAACTCTTACCGCAGGAATAGTGCTTGTAATGTCAGGGGTAATGTATTTAAGCCATTTGGCTTTCCCAAACATTGATTACTTAGCTATTGTATCCTTTTGGCCGGTAATACTTATTATTTTAGGAATAGAGATAATTGCATCATACATTATTAATAAGGAGGAAAAGCTTCTGTATGATACGGGGGCCATATGGATTATGGTAGTATTGTCCTTCTTTGCAATGGGTATGGGAGGAGCTGAATTTATAATAAGAAACATATCAACTTTCAGGTGTATTTAAGGTGGGCATAATGCTCACCTTTATTTGTTTGAGGTGATTTATTTGCTATAATTTAATAAAGAAGGCGGGTGGTAAATTATGAAGAAAAATATGCAGTATTTTCATTGGGGGTACATAGAATGGATTTACGAACCTGATTTAAATAATTCAATTAATAATATGAGCATAGGAATTACCACAATTCTTCCTCACAAAAGGCAGAATAAACACATACATTATGGAAATGAACAGTTTATATATGTGCTTTCAGGGGAAGGTTCTCAACTCATAGGGGATAAAATAACCGAAATGAGACCTAAGCAGATTTATCATATGGAAGCAGGTATAATTCATGAAACAATTAATCATGGGGATGAGTCCATAAAGCATATTTTAATAGCAATTCCTGTACAATATGAACAAAATATAATTCCATTAACAGAAGATTTTCAAGATAATTTAGATGAGGTGGAAAAGGTAACTGATGAAATTGCCCATATATATAAATCAATAGCAGAGCCTTTAAATATACCTGTTTCAATATTTGACATTGAGGGTAATATAATTATTAATGGAAGTAATTATTCAGCTTTGTGCAAGGAAAAGTGTTTATCCCTTGGAAATGAGTGCCCTATGTATAGTTTGCAGGGAGAGTACAAGCCCCCTTATTATACTGATTTATCAGCATATATCTGTCCTTATGGGCTAACCGTAGCAAGTATACCTATTATGTTAAACAAAAAACCTATTGGAATAATTAAGGGAGGTCACATAAAAACCTCAGATTATAATGGGGACTCTAGCAATGTAGTACCTAAAGGTACGGTAAATGCTATATTTCAGCAGTTAAAAAAATTGAGTAAAGCAATACAGAATTATTATATTTTAAAGGATGCTGAAATTAAAAAAGAATTGGTTTTAGAAAAGACTTTGAAATCCGCCAGGGAAAAGGTATTAAACATACAAATAAACAACCATTTCCTGTTTAACACACTAAATTCATTGGCTGGGATGGCTATAAAAGAAAATGCAGTAGAAACATACAAATCAATAATAGACATATCAAATATGTTAAGGTATACCTCAAATAGTGAAAATAAATTTATGAGTATAAAAAATGAACTTCAATATATTCAAAACTATACAAATCTTCAGAAACTCAGATATGGTGAAAGACTTAAAATCAATATGAATATTGAACCAAATTTAAATGAATGGAACATTCCTTTTAACTGCCTTCAGCCAATTGTTGAAAATTGCTTTATCCACGGTTTTAAAGATATGAAAAACGGAATGGTGCTTGATATTATTGCAAGAGCATTTGAAAACAATATTATAATTGAAATAATTGATAATGGCAAAGGAATGGATCCGCATCAATTGGAATTAATCACAAAAAAAATATTTGATTATGAAAGCGGTGAAATGCGGGGGCTTAAGATGGTATTTTCAAAATTAAAATTGTTCTATGGGGATACTTTTAAATTTGAAATTGAAAGTAAAGAAGACCAGGGTACCAGTGTGAGACTTACCATACCATAGGAGGTTAAAATGAGAAGTGCAGTAATAGTAGATGATGAGGATTTATCAATTGACCTTATAAAATACCTTATAAAAAGGTACCAATTTCCTATTGAGGTAATTGGACAGGCTTCAGCGGGAGATGAAGCTGTTGAAATAATAAGCAGAACGAAACCTGATTTAGTATTTATTGATATAAGAATGCCTATTTTAAATGGGTTGGAGGTTATTGAAAAGACGAATACATCCTATAGGGATATAAGTTTTATAGTAATTACTGCTTTCGGATATTTTGAATATGCCCAGGCAGCACTAAGGCTCGGAGCAAAGGATATACTTCTAAAGCCAATTGAACCTGATCTTTTTTTTCAAACTGTGGAGAGGGTTTTAGGACACAGGCAAACAGATAATAGAATTTTTAATGAAATACTTGAATATGTAAACAGTAACTATCAAAATAATATTGAGCTTAAGGATTGTGCCTTAAAGTTTCATACAAGCTCCAGTTATATTTCAAGGATGTTTAGAAAATATTGTTCTACTAGCTTTATATCATACTTAAATGATATTAGAATAAAATCCGCCGTAAAGCTCCTTGAAGAAACGGATATGTCCATAAAAGAAGTAGCGTTTAAGGTTGGATATAATAATTTAAATTATTTCTATAAAATATTCAAAAAAAATACTGGAGCAACCCCCAGCGTGTTTAAAAACAAAGAAAATTAGTATATAATGAAAGTGTTGAGTTTAAAAGCTTCAATTTTCACACAAAATATATTTTTCTATTGAGGGGGTAATTATATGTATACAAATCACAGACCTGTATGGCTGGAAGTTGACCTGGACATTATTGCAGAAAATATGAAAAATATCAGAAAGTTAGCCAAGAGTAAGGAGATATTTGGTATTGTGAAAGCTGACAGCTACGGGCATGGGGCAATAGACGTAGCACCGGTTTTACTAGAAAATGGTGCCACAAGGCTTGCTGTGGCTGTGTCCACAGAGGGGGTAGAATTAAGGAAGTCAGGTTTAACCTGTCAGATAAATGTGCTGGGAGTAACTCCACCTTCATTGTTTTGTGACCTTGTAGAATATGACCTGGAACCCGTAGTATTTTCTTATGACTATGCAAAGGCATTTTCAGAATATGCCAGGAGCAAAGGTAAAACAGCAAAAATTCATTTGGCTGTAGACTCTGGTATGGGAAGAATAGGTTTTCTACCAACAGAGGAAAGCGTGGAAGAAGCATTAAGAATAAGTAAATTAGAGAACATTGATATACAAGGTATATTTTCACATTTTAGTACTTCTGATGAGGCTGATAAGGAATATTCAAAGCTTCAATTTGAAAAATACAATTGGTTTTTAAATAAAATAGAAGAAAAAGGGCTTTTTATTAAATTAAAAAACATAGCAAATAGTGCTGCTATAACTGATCTTCAAGATACACACCTTGAGGGGGTTAGACCTGGAATTATTCTTTATGGATATTATTCCTCAGAGGATCAGGATAAAAGTGTTTTAGAGGTAAAACCTGCCATGACATGGAAGGCAAGCCTCCTCCATATTAAGAACATGGAACCAGGACAATACATTGGTTATGGAAGAAAATTCAAAACTGAAAGAAATAGTGTAATTGGTACTCTAGGGGTTGGATATGCTGATGGATATACTAGAATGTTGTCCGGAAAAGCAAAAGTTATTATCAGCGGAAAGTTTGCTCCTATAGTTGGAAACATATGTATGGATCAATGCATGGTAGATCTTACAGATGTGGGGGAAGTAAACATAGGAGATACAGTTATACTTATGGGCAGCGATGGAAACTTGAAGTTTGATGCAGATGATATAGCAGACTGCCTTGGTACAATAAAAAATGAAGTAGTATGCATGCCGGGAAAGAGAGTTCCAAGGGTCTACATTAAACAAGGTGAAGTAGTTAATGTAAGGAATTTTATATAATCAATAATATGAAATTTTGGTATGTACTATAACTAAAATATTTGTTATAATTATACTGGTTAAGGATATTGAAAAGAAAATTTTATATTATAGGATGATTGCATCAGGAGATGAACTTAGGTTAACCGAAGAGGCAATGGTAGACCCAAACTACCAGAAACTATCAGGTAAAAGTACTGCTGCAGGACGAGACTCTGGAAATCTGCTTTTGGCAGAACCGTTGGGGAAAGATTAATAATCAAAGCTCTCAGGTTAATAACAGAGGCCATGTGGGAATAGTTTTCACATGGTCTTTTCCATGTTTTTAATTTTAATAAATTTAGGAGGAGAAATTATGGAAGCAGTGAACAAATTATTAACCGAGAAAATGAAGCAGATAAAGAATGAGTATGAGGCTGTAAAAAAGAAAGCAGGACTTTTTGATGTATCCTGTATAGGCAAGATTGAAATAAAAGGTAATGATGCATTTTCCTTTATTCAAAATCTTGTTACCAATGATATAAGCAAATTAAATAATGGGGACGGGGTTCATACCTTAATGTGCTATCCTTATGGGGCAGTAATGGAATCCTTCATATTATATAGGTTTAGTGAGGATCATTTTTTATTTGTAATAAACTCTGGAAATATTGAGAAAACATTTAAATGGATTATCAACAGAAAAAGATATCAAGACTTAAGTATAATAAATATAACAGGTTCCATGTATCAGCTGGCTCTACATGGTCCAAAATCAATTGAAATACTTCAAAAACTTACAGATACAAACTTACAGGCAATAAAACGTTACAGCTTTGAAGAAAATATATTAATTGACGGTAAGAAATGTATGATTTCAAGGATGGGATGTATAGGCATCGATGGTTTTGAAATTTACACCTCCTGGGAAAATGGACAAAACATATGCAGCAGGATATTAAATGAAGGCAAAGAAGAAGGGCTCAAATTTGTAGGTACAGATACCAGGGACGTTTTAAGATTTGAAGCAAATTTACCTCTATTTGGTGACGAGTTAGAGGATATTACTCCATTAGAAGCAGGCTTTGAAGATTACATCAAGTTTGAAAAAGAAGATTTCATAGGTAAAAATGCACTTTTAAAACAAAATAAAAAAGGGATAACAAAAAAAGTTGTTTCCTTGCAGCTTGACGATATAAACGGTATCCCAAGCCCTGGGGCAGTAATACTTGCAAATAATAAAAAGGTAGGAAAGGTTACATCCTGGCACTTTTCACCAAAGAAGGGTACAAGTGTAGGCTTGGCGGTATTAGACCTTGAGTATGCCACCAGAGGAACAAAAGTATTTGTTAAGGATACAGATTTATTATTTGAAGCAAAGGTTATTATGAATTGATATCTACTTTTTTTTAAAAAGATTTTTCTGAAAAAAATAAGATATGGAACAACATATGATTATTATTGATATACCTATTAACAGGGATATATAATTGTTTATTTTTCCATATTCCACACTTAACACCTCGATTTAACAGGATACTATATTTTTATAGTATCCTTTATTTTTTTATTATATGCATAATAAAATACTTGGTTGGAAAAATATTTAATATAAGTTTAATTCTTAATTCTTCCAATTAGGAGGAGCCGGTATGACTTTTGATAAATATTCGAAAGAGATATTCACCAAGATAAAGCTGTGCACATGTCTTAATGAAAACATTGACATAATTAAAAAAGTTCTGGGGATAAATGCTGACCTTATAATCAGGAATCTTGTTCTTGGAAGAAAGGAACCAATATCATCAGCATTAATTTATTTTGAGAATATGGTATCAAAAAACGATGTTGATTCCAATATCATGAATTCTCTAATTGTTGATTCATATAAATCCGGTATGGTCAATGGAAGTGAAATAATATCGGAAATATTTCTAGGTAATGTAATTACAAATGCGCAGACCAAAATAGTTTACAGCTTAAAGGAATTAACCGAAGAAATTGCCTCTGGAAATATTGCTATTTTATTTGATGACCTGGATAAGATTTTAATAATAGATGTTAAGGGATATTCATACAGGGAAATATCTGAATCTGTAGTTGAACCAACAGTAAAAGGTCCAAGGGACTCCTTTATTGAAGTATTAGGCATTAATTTATCTCTTATAAGAAGAAGAATAAGCAATGCTGATTTAATATTTGAATCCTTAACAGTTGGAAGCATAAGTCATACCAAGATATGTATAGGTTATATTAGAGGATTATGCCCGGGTGATCTTATAGATGAAATCAGGACAAGAATTAATAAAATGAATGCGGATGGAATAATAGACAGCAATTACATAAGCGAATACATTAATGATAATAAATTCTCAGTGTTTTCCCAAATAAGAGATACTGACAGGCCTGATATTGCCTGTTCCGCATTGATGGAGGGAAGAGCGGTAATCCTTGTGGATAATACCCCTATAACCTTAATTCTTCCAGGGGAGTTTTTTTCTTTAATCCAGTCTGCTGATGATTATTACAACAGATATACATTTTCAAGTCTGGCAAGATTATTAAGATATTTTAGCATGAGCATAGCATTGGTGCTGCCTGCATTATATATTTCCGTGGTTAATTTCCATCAGGAGCTTATACCAACCAGGCTGCTGGAAAGCATTATCACTGCCCGCGCGGGGGTACCTCTGCCAAATTATGCAGAAGCTATTTTAATGGAGACAGCATTTGAAATTCTTCGTGAAGCAGGGGTTAGGCTGCCAAGACCGGTGGGACCTGCCATCAGTATTGTGGGGGGGCTTGTTATCGGCCAGGCAGCAGTTCAGGCAGCAGTAGTATCCCCTTTAATGGTCATAGTTGTATCCCTCACAGCAATTGCTGGATTTACAATACCACAGTATAACATTTCACTATCAGTACGTATACTTCGTTTTGCTTTAATGATTTTATCTTCAATATTTGGGCTATATGGACTAATGCTGGGACTTCTTTTTTTACTTGTTCATATGTGCTCTTTAAAAAGTTTTGGTACACCTTATCTTTATCCATTGACTCCATTTGATGCCCCAAGTTTTAAGGATACAGTGCTCAGATTTCCCCTTTGGGCATTTTCAAAACAGAAAACAATCCGAAGAATTTCAAAATACAACGAAAATTGGAGGAACAACCCTTGAATAAGATTAGGGTAATTTTTTTGATTGTAATACTATCATTTTTTTTAACAGGATGTTGGGATTCTACGGAAACGGAAAAACTCGGGGTTGTAACATTAATGGGAATTGGTCTGGATAGTGATAATAATATTGAAGTTATGATACAAGAAACAGGAGAAAAAAACAATTGCAACTATGAGGTATTCAAGGAATCTGCACCTTCCGTATCTCAAGCAGTAGAAAAGATAGCCTTAAATCAGCACCATAGAATTTACTTTGGACACACTAAGGTGGTTATATTATCAGAGGAACTGGCAACTACTAAGGGATTAGTGCCAGTGATAGACTTTTTTCAAAGGGAGGGTGAAATAAGACCAACTTCAAGAATACTTATTTCAAAAAGTGATCAATTAAACAAAATATTAAGTACAAATTTGGGACTTAATTCAGATACAGGTACAATATTGGAAGAAACAATAAAAAATAAAAAAAACTCACCTAATATTATAGCTACTAATATAAAAGATTTTATTGAATTGCTCAGTACCCCTGGCAGAGAGATTTACACATCAGGTATAGCTTTAAAAAACAGGGATATTGATCAGGGTAATAAGAATGAAATATTTGATTTTGGAGATATCGCAGTATTTAAAGATGAAAAAATGATAGATTGGCTAAAAGGGGACGAAGCCAGGGGGTTTTTATGGATCAAAGGCAATGCAAAAGGAAGTCTTATCACTGTAAGCTTTGAAAATGGCAATATTTCATCTAAAATAATTCATGTTAAATCAAAAATAAAACCCTTAATAAATAATGATAAAATGAACATGGATATTGCTGTAAAAGTAAGCTGCAACATGGAAGAAAGTCAGTGCGTTACAGATTTTATGGATGAATCAGTAATAAATAAAATAGAGGAAGCTCAAAATCAGAAGATAAAGAATGAAATAAATGCAGCGTTAAATAAAGCCAAACAGCTTAAAACAGATATATTTGGATTGGGCTATTATTTATATGCTGATTACCCTGGTTACACTAATGATGACTATAAAGTAAATGTAACTGTGGATTCCACAATTAGAAATATACGAATATACTACAAGCCTGTAATAAAACAGTGAATTTGGGGAGGAGCCTATGCTGCTGATTTTAATACTCATATTTACAGCAATAAGTTTTTTTGAAGCAATTTCCTTAGCAGGTAAAAATCAAAGGAAAGAAGTTATTTCAATAATAATATTAACTGCCCTTGGCATATCCTTTGCAGTGTTTAAGGTGTTTAATATACCTACACCTATAGTGGTTCTAAAAAGTTTGTTTTATCCTTTAGGAAGAATGGTTTTTAGAAATCATTAAAAGGAGGGAATGTTTTGAATAAAAAGGAGATCATAAGTACAAACCAGTTTGTTTGGATGCTATTTACAATAATCACCTCCTTTACTACCCTGCAAATTCTGGGCATGCTTATTTTTCATGCAGGAAGGGAAGCATGGCTTTCTGCAGTTGTGGCATGGTTTTTGGATGTAATGCTTGCTTTGGTATACGGTTATATGGGAATAAGATTTCCAGGACAAAATATGATGCAGTATAGTATAACAATTTTAGGTAAATTTTTTGGGAGAATAGCAGCATTGCTGTTTTGTTTTTTCTTTTTAATGGTAGCTTCACTTTTAATGAGGTCTATAGGAATGCTCATTGGTAATGTTATATTGCCAAATACCCCCTTGCAGTTAATTATACTTACAGGATTTATATTTTCAGGGTTTGCTGTTAAAAAAGGGATAGAAACAATTGCCAGAACCTGTGAGGTTCTAGGACCAATTTATCTTATAAGTCTTATATTATTGATTATTTTTATAGCACCTCTGGTGGACATTAACAATTTAAAACCTCAGCTTACACATGGAGTATATCCATTCCTATCTGGTTCCATATTTATATTATCCTATATTGGGATTTGCATCATCATGGGAATGTATATACCAATATGCAACCACCAGGAAAATGGATTTATTGCAAAGTTTACAGCAGTTAGCATAGGAACATTTGTTATATCAGCTCTGGTTTCCCTTGGGGTTGGTGTGTTCGGGGTGGAACAGGCTGGAAATCTAGTGAATGTGGGGTGGCAGCTTACAAGAATGATTGATATTGGTGACATTATTCAGCGTGTAGAAATTATTTGGATGATAATTGCTATTGGAGCAGGAATTATGACAGTCACCAATATGATATGGGCAGCTTCCCTTGGCTTTTCTCAAACCATTGGGCTCTCTTCACATAAGCCGCTGGTATACCCAACAATTTTAATAGCAATGGTCCTTAGTATCATTTCCTTTGATAGCAATGTGGAGCTTTTAAACTTTGCCTTTTATTCATATCCATTTATCGGCATAATTATAGAATCAGGTTTGGAAATATTTTTGTTTATAACTGCAATTTTACTAAAAAAATAACAGAGTGGGAGGGGCCACTCTGTTATATTTCTGCAGATATATAATCTCCCATGGCATTTGTGCCAATAAGGGTTTTGTCTTTTTCCATAATATCTGCTGTTCTGTATCCCTTTGAAATAACTTTCTTAACTGCATTTTCTACATCTTTCGCTGCATCTTCCATGTAAAGACTGTGTCTTAACAGCATTGCTGCACTCATTATTGTTCCAATTGGATTTGCTTTGTCCATACCAGCTATGTCTGGGGCTGATCCATGTATAGGTTCATATAAACCCATGGAATTTTCACCCATACTTGCAGAAGGAAGCATTCCAAGTGAACCAGTAAGCATTGATGCTTCATCACTTAAAATATCTCCAAACATGTTTTCAGTTAATATAACATCGAACTGGTTAGGGTTATTTATAAGCTGCATTGCAGCATTGTCCACATACATATAATTAAGTTCTACATCACTGTAATTTTCTGCAATCTTGTTTGTAACTTCTCTCCAAAGCCTTGAGGTATGAAGCACATTGGCCTTATCAACAAGGGTAAGTTTTTTATTTCTGCCTCTTGCAACTTCAAAGGCTGATTTTGCAATACGCTCTATTTCATAACTTGAATATTCAATTGTATCAAAGGCTTTTTTGCCTCCTTCATATTCAAAAGTTTTCTTTTCACCAAAATAAGCTCCACCAATTAATTCCCTTACTATCATTATGTCTATGCCGTTTTTAAGCACATCTTCCTTTAAGTTTGATGCTGCCATAAGCTCTTTAAATAGTATGGCAGGTCTTAAATTAGCAAACACACCAAGTTCTTTTCTAAGTCTAAGCAACCCTGCTTCAGGTCTTAATTCTGAAGGCTGATTATCCCATTTTGGGCCCCCAACTGCACCTAAAAGTACAGCAGAGCTGTCTTTGCAAATGCTTATAGTTTCCTCTGGCAGGGGGACTCCTGTATTGTCTATGGCATCTCCGCCAAGCTTAACTTCATTAAACTCGAAATTTACACTGTATTTTTTTTCTACTGATTTAAGGACTTTTATTGCCTGGGCTGTAACCTCTGGGCCTATTCCATCTCCTGGAATTACTGCTATTTTCATATTTATGTCTCCTTATTTGATTCTTTTATATAGTTTATTAATCCATTTGCTTCCATGATTTTTTCCATGAATTCAGGAAAAACTTCTGATTTATAATTTCTGTTTTTTGTTATATTTATAATTTCTCCAGTTTTAAGGTCGATGGATATTTCATCTCCATCTTCTGCATCTTTTGCTGCTTCACTGCATTCAATTATTGGAAGTCCTATATTGATTGCATTTCTGAAAAATATCCTAGCAAAGCTTTCTGCCAGGACACAGCTTACTCCGGAAGCTTTAATTGAAATTGGAGCATGTTCCCTGGAAGAACCGCATCCAAAATTTTTTCCTGCAGTGATGATATTTGCATTTTTTATTTTCTCTTTGAAATTTTTATCAAGGTCCTCCATGCAGTGCTCTGCTAGTTCCTCTGAACTGCTTGTATTTAAATATCTTGCTGGTATTATAACATCAGTATCAATATTGTCTCCATATTTTATAGTTTTACCTTTAATCAAAGCACTACCTCCTCAGGTGATGAAATTTTTCCTGTAACAGCTGATGCTGCAGCAACTGCAGGACTTGCCAGGTATACTTCGCTTTCCGGGTGTCCCATTCTTCCTACAAAGTTTCTGTTGGTAGTGGCAACTGCTCTTTCACCTGCTGCAAGTACTCCCATATGTCCTCCAAGACAAGGACCACAGGTTGGAGTGCTTACCACTGCTCCGGCCTCTATGAATATTTCGATAAGGCCTTCTCTAATAGCCTGAAGATATATTTTTTGAGTTGCAGGAAATATTATAGTCCTTACGTTTTTATTTACTTTTCTTCCTTTTAAAACCGAAGCTGCAGCTCTTAAATCATCTATTCTTCCATTTGTGCAGGAACCGATAACAACCTGATCAATATTTACTGTTCCAACCTTATCGATGGTTCTTGTATTATCTGGAATATGGGGGAAGGAGACAGTAGGTCTTATCTTAGACAGGTCAATATTAATTGTTTCAGAGTAAACTGCATCACTATCTGCCTTGTATATTTTATAATCTCGTTTTGAATGCTCCTTAATATAATCTATTGTTTTTTCGTCAACTTCGAAAATACCATTTTTTGCACCTGCTTCAATTGCCATATTTGCCATGGTGAATCTATCGTCCATGGAAAGGTTTGAAAGTCCTTCACCTGTGAATTCCATAGATTTATAAAGGGCACCGTCCACACCTATTTTGCCTATAATATGAAGTATTACATCTTTGCCGCTGACCCATTTGGAAAGCTTGCCGGAAAGTTCAAACTTAATTGCTTCAGGCACCTTAAACCAAGCTTCTCCGGTAGCCATTCCAGCTCCCATATCAGTACTTCCAATTCCTGTGGAGAAGGCTCCCAGGGCTCCATAGGTGCAGGTGTGGGAGTCTGCACCTATAATAACATCCCCTGGAACTGCAAGACCTTTTTCAGGGATTAATGCATGTTCAATCCCCATTTCGCCAATTTCAAAATAATTTTCTATTTCCATTTTATGAGCAAACTCTCTGCAGCATTTGCATTGCTCTGCAGATTTTATATCTTTGTTAGGGGTGAAGTGGTCTGGAACAATAGCAATTTTCTTTTTGTCAAAAACTTTATCAAAACCTATTTTGTCAAATTCCTTAATTGCAACTGGTGTTGTAATATCATTTCCTAATACCAGATCAAGCTTAGCTTTTATTAACTGACCTGGTTTAACAATATCTGTACCAGAGTGTGCTGCCAAAATCTTTTGGGTCATTGTCATTCCCATTTAACTGCCTCCTTTTAAGCTCTGTTAAAATAATTTTTTAGAACATCATGAATGATGCGGAATATTCACAGCTCTCACTTGAATTTTCACTTTTCATATCTCTTAAATGCTGATAGTATTCTTTTCCTCCAGAATATACTGAAGTGCTTGTTCTTATATTTTCTCCCATATTTCTTGAATTTGAAGATTCTATCATATTTGAATTTCTTGTCATTGTAATTTCCTCCTTAAATTTTTTTAATTTATATTTTTATTTTTCACTGGCCAGATGAAAAATAATTTTTGAAATAAAAAAGACAGTCCTTCTCTCTTGGGGCGAGAAGACTGTCGCGGTACCACCCAAATTTATAACTTAATTTAATAACGGCAATGCCGGCGCAGCTTACTTGATTCAGCCTGCAGCTTAAGGGTGAGTTTCAACATGCATATTTATGGGTTTCCACCAGACCCCACTCTCTTTAAAACATAGGCACATTTACTTGATCCTGTCATAGCTTTTTGTACATATTTAATTTTGGATAATAAAAAAGACACATTCCTCATGGGGCGAGAAATGTGTCGCGGTACCACCCAAATTTATAACTTAATTTAATAACGGCAATGCCGGCACAGCTTACTTGATTCAGCCTGCAACTTAAGGGTGAGTTTCAATAGGAATGTTTACGGGTTTCCACCAAGCCCCGTTCTCTTTGAAACATTTACCATACTTACTTGTCCCTGTCATAGTTTTTATATATTGTTTAATAATTTACAACATTTAAAAGATTATGTCAATAGTATTTTGAAAAATATATTTATTTTTTTTAAAAGGTCATGAAGGATGCTGAGTATTCGTCGCTATCTGTATCCTTTTTCAAGTCTTTAAGGTATCCGTAGTATTCTTTTCCTCCAGCAACTAATGAATTATTATACTCTTCTCTTGATTTTTTTACTTCATTTTTCATAATTAAATCCTCCTTATTATTTTTATAATGTTATAAATGCCGCAGCATATTCTTCAACTTCAAATGGGTTATCATTTTTCATGCTTTTTAAGTATTCATAGTAATCTCTGCCGCCTGCGTGAACCTTTGAATTGTTATTTTCCTCTTTAAAATTTCTATTATTTTTCATATTAAATTCCTCCTAATAAATTACTTTTTATATACTGGGGTACAGTAATGTGCGTATTTTTCATTTTTCCCTGTGGTTAATCCAAAGAATAAATCTTTTATTTTCTTACAGGTTTCACCTTGGTGACCTGTGCCTACTTTTCTTCTGTCAACTTCTACCACTGAAGTAACTTCCATTGCTGTTCCGCTGAAGAATACTTCTTCTGAATTGTAGAGTTCTGTTCTTGAAACTCTTCGCTCAATAACTTCCATTCCAAGCTCTTCTTTTGCCAGCAGCATTACAGTGTTTCTTGTTATGCCTTCAAGGATGTTTTCAGATACAGAAGGGGTTATCAGTTTTCCGTTTTTAACCAAGAAGATATTCTCACCAGGTCCTTCGCAGACATGACCATCCTTAGTTAAAAATATTGCTTCATCAAAACCATTTTGAACAACCTCCAGGGATGCCAACCCTGAATTCATATATGCTGCACTGGCTTTTGTTCTTGGAGGGAGCATGTTGTCTTCAAGTCTGGTCCAGGAGCTTACAGCAACCCTTAGTTCATCTTTTCCTGTGTAGCTTCCAAGGGGCTGGCAGTAAATAATCACCCTGTTGTCATCATCTAAAAGGGTAGGGGCTAAAGCATCTGAACCCTTAAAGGCCACTGGTCTTATATAAGTTGTTCCTTTAAAGTTATTTTTCCTAAGAAGTTCAACTGTATAATTACTCAGTTCTTCTGATGTATAAGGAATGTTTATATATGTGGTTTTACAGGATTGGAGCAGTCTGTCATAATGCTCTTTCATCCTGAATACAAACAATTGTTCCTCTTCGCCATCCCAATATGCCCTAATTCCTTCAAATACAGCCAAGCCATAATTGAAGGCTTTACATCTAATGCTAATACTTACTTCTTTTTCTTCAACAATTTCACCTTGATAAAAAACGTATGATTTTTCCATTTTATTCCTCCCGATTTATAAAAAATAAGCCTTTCATCCTTGTATATACAGGGACGAAAGGCTTGCCTCCGTGGTACCACCCAAATTCATCATAATTAAATGACCTCATTGAATCACTATATAGGGTGAACCCTCATGAACTTACTTATTTTCTGCTCATGCTCTCTGGAATGATCTTCAAAATCCTATGGAAGCCGTTTCTCACCAAACCCGGTTCTCTTTATTCCATACATTGATTTTTACTTTTTCCATCAACGAGTATTATTCAACTTTATTTTTCTTAACAAAAGGCATCATTTCTCTTAGCTCAGCCCCAACCTTTTCAATTAGGTGCTCCTTTTCCATTCTTCTAACTGAATTGAAGTATGGTCTTCCTACCTGGTTTTCAACTAACCAGTTCTTTGCAAAGGTTCCGTCCTGAATTTCTGAAAGTACTTTTTTCATTTCCTTTCTTGTATCTTCAGTTATAATCCTTTTTCCTGTTACATAGTCACCATATTCAGCTGTATCGCTGATAGAATATCTCATTGTGCTTAATCCGCCCTGGTTCATAAGATCCACGATAAGTTTCATTTCATGGCAGCATTCAAAATATGCGCTTTCAGGCTGGTATCCCGCTGCAACCAAGGTATCAAAACCTGCTTTAATTAGTTCAGTAACTCCTCCGCAAAGTACTGCCTGCTCACCAAACAAGTCTGTTTCTGTTTCTTCCTTGAAGGTGGTTTCTAGAACTCCAGCTCTGGTTCCTCCAATTGCTTTTGCATATGCAAGAGCATTTTCTTTAGCCTTTCCTGTAAAGTCTTGATGTACTGCAATTAAGCAAGGAACTCCGGCGCCTTCAGTAAACTGGCTTCTAACTGTATGTCCTGGTCCCTTTGGTGCTACCATGAATACATCTACATCAGCAGGAGGGAGGATTTGACCAAAATGAATATTGAACCCGTGTGCAAAAATTAAAGACTTTTCAGGTGTTAAATTTGGCTCAATTTTTTCCTTGTACAATTTTGCTTGTTTTTCATCTGGAATAAGAACCATTACGAAATCTGATTTGCTGACAGCACTGCTTACTTCATCAACTTCAAGACCTGCAGCTTCAGCTCTTTTCCATGATTTACTGCCTTCATAAAGACCAACAACAACATCCACTCCGTTATCCTTCATGTTTAGAGCATGTGCATGCCCTTGACTTCCATAACCAATAACGGCTACTTTCTTTCCTTGAAATAATTTTAAATCTGCGTCATTATCATAATATAGTTTTGCCATATTGAACCTCCATATAATTTGTTGTTTTGCCAAAATATTCTGCATATTAAAATTTCACTAGTGATTACATGCAATTTTTGCGGGCGGTTTAAAATTTTGCATAAAAAAAACAGACTCAACCCAGATTGGGGCGAAGTCTGCTCGCGGTACCACCCATTTTATTACTCAAACTTTTAACGGCTTTGCCGGCGTGGCTTACTAATATTCAGCCTGCTGCTCGGAGGTGATTTTCAGAATTTATCCCTTTGTGGGCTTTCACCTAACCCCACTCTCTTTAAAAGTTCTGACCTTCTTACTCTTCCTCGTCAATGCATTTATTATTTTAATCAATTTATCATGTATTTTTTATAATGTCAACACTTTTTATTAATTTTTTTTAAAAGAATTTATGTATACGCTTTCATTTTTCAAAATAAATATTAAATTTAAAATAAGCAGTTAATAAATTCTTAATAAATTTAATCTCAAAAAAACTAAGCTTAACATGGTATAATTTATGTGAAGGGTGGGATTAAGGTGCAGTATAATATTTTAGTTGTGGACGATGATGAAGAAATACGAAATGCCATTGAAATATATTTAAGAGACCAGGGGATGAATGTGTTTAAGGCAGCAGACGGGTTAGAAGCCTTAAGCCTATTGGAGGAAAATGAGATTCATTTAATATTAATGGATATAATGATGCCTAAAATGGATGGAATACAAGCAACTATTAACATAAGAAAAAGCAAGAATATACCAATTATAATTTTATCTGCAAAATCAGAAGATACAGATAAGGTAATGGGATTAAACATAGGTGCAGATGACTACATAACAAAACCATTTAATCCTTTGGAATTAATTGCAAGAACTAAATCTCAATTGAGAAGATATGTGAATCTTGGAAACTATAATAAAAGTGAAGATGAAATTAGTTTAAGAGGCTTGGTTTTAAATAAGAGCACAAAACTTGTCACAGTAGAAGGAAAAGAAGTTCGTTTAACATCAATAGAATATAGAATACTTGAGTTGCTTATGGAGAACATGGGCACTGTTTTTTCCATTGAGCAAATATATGAAAAGGCATGGAGGGAGCCCTATTTTAATTCGGATAATACTGTTGCTGTTCATATAAGAAGGATAAGGGAGAAAATAGAAATAAACCCAAAAGACCCGAAATATTTAAAGGTGGTGTGGGGAATTGGATATAAAATCGAGAAATAAGATATATTTTATACTTTTATTTTTTGCCGCATCAATAACCTTAGCTGCAAGTATGATTTTAGGTGCGGATATTGTTAAGAACAGGGGTTACTTTAATAAAAACTACTACTTTAGCAGCATTCAATTTAAAAGTGAAGCGGCAAACTATCTTGAAAGTGCCATTAAATTAAACACTGAAATTGACAAGGAGGGTTATGATCCAATTAGCATAAAAAAATACATGGACAGCAAGCCTGCTTTGAAGTATTACATTGTATATAATAGCGGCAAGGCAATATATACAAATATTAAAGGCGTTTCCGATATAAATTCTTATATTAAGGAAAGCGCTCTATATTCATTAAAGCTGCCGACCTATATAATAGGTGACAGTAATTATTCAGATGTTAACTATTGGCTTAGAAATACAAAATCAGAGGGCTACATAATAGTTCTGAATAATACAAAGGGGTACAATGAAATAATTGAAGGGAACAATTACTATTTATCCATAAGACTAAGGGTTATAAAGGAAAGCTATATTTTAGGGATTACTGCACTTTTATTTTTGGCTGCTCTTGTGTTTTTAAAAAGGATGAAATTTAAAATAAAGTGTCCAAATAGGAAGATTTCCATTGATTTAGCTCTTATTGTATTTTTTATTTACAATGTATTTATGATATTTTACATATTTAACATGTCATTTTTTTATAAGCCAATTGGAGCGGATCAATTATTAAAGTTAATTATAACTACCATATATACTGCTTTTATGATAATTTGCATTATGATTATGCCTAAAGGAAAAGAAGAAATAAAAGCAGAGCTGAAAAATGGTTATTTCAGCAAGGTAATAAGAAGGTTAATTGAAAATTATCATAACAGAAGTATGGAATTTAAGGTTTACATTGTAATGATCTTAACAGGTTTTTTTGGACTCAGCATGGTGTCGTTTTTATTATCAATTGATAATAAAAATTTTATTTTAACCATTCTTATTACTGCCTATGTGCTTATATATCTAATTGTTATTCCAAGGTATATTTTATCCAATGTTAGATATTTAAATAAAATACTTAAAGGAACTGAAGCGATAATTTCAGGGGACTTGAACTTTTCCATTGAAGAAAAGCAGCACGGAAATTTGAATCAACTGGCCAAAAATATCAACAACATGAGAAAAAGCTTTAAAAATTCACTAGAAAGCGAAATGAAGAGTGAAAGGCTTAAGGCTGAACTTATAACAAATGTTTCCCACGACTTGAAAACACCACTGACTTCCATAATAAATTATATAGACCTTCTTAAGCATAAAGCCGTTAATAATGAAGAAATCAATGAATATGTAAATATACTTGATAAGAAATCTCAGAGGCTTAAGGTTATCATTGAAGATCTTTTTGAGGCTTCAAAAATAACCAGTGGTTCAGTAGAACTAAACATGGAGATGATTGATGTAGTTTCACTGCTGAATCAGTCCCTTGCAGAATTTGAAGAGAAAATCGAAAAGTCATCTCTTGAATTTAAAGTAAGTTATCCTGAAAACAAAGTATATTTAAACTTGGATGGAAAGAAAACCTGGAGGGTTTTTGAAAATCTCATTGGTAATATATTAAAGTATTCACAAAAGAATACAAGAGTTTATATAGATATAATTGAAGAGGATGGAAAAGTATATATTATAATGAAGAACATATCTGCTTTCGAATTGAATTTTGATGTGGATGAAATTTTTGAAAGATTTAAAAGAGGGGATCAATCCAGAAGCACTGAGGGGTCTGGATTAGGTCTTGCCATTGCAAAAAGCATTGTGGAAATGGAAGGTGGCAGGTTAAATATTCAAATTGATGGAGATCTTTTTAAGACTGTAATTGAATTCAATAAATAAGTTTTAGAGCTTATTAATCATGCTTGCAAGGTATCCAGCTCCAAAACCGTTATCTATATTTACTACACTAGTACCGCTTGCACAGGAATTAAGCATTGAAAGCAGAGCAGAAAGTCCTCCGAAATTTGCACCATAGCCAACACTTGTGGGCACTGCAATAAGAGGCTTATCAATAAGACCTCCAATAACACTAGCCAGGGCTCCTTCCATCCCTGCTACTGCCACTACAACCTTAGCTCCTCTAATAATTTCAAGGCTGTTTAATAATCTGTGAATTCCTGCCACACCAACATCGTTTATTCTTTCAACCTTGTTGCCGAAAATTTCAGCTGTAACGGCTGCTTCTTCTGAAACTGGCATGTCTGAAGTACCAGCTGTAACAACAGCAATGTATGAACTAGTTGGAATAATATCCTTATTTTTAATTGTAATTGTTTTGCCAAGCTCATTATATTGAGCTTTAGGGCAGATTTCTTTTACAGCCTCATACATTTCTTTGGTTGCTCTTGTGCCTAGAATATTATTGTTTTTTGTATCCATAAATTTTATTATTTCACATATCTGATCCACTGTTTTTCCAGCACAGTAAAGCACCTCAGGATATCCAACTCTAAGCTCTCTGTGATTGTCAATCTTAGCAAATCCCAAGTCCTTATATGGGAGATCTTCAAGTTTTAAAACAGCATCTTCAACAGATATATTTCCATGCTTAACTTCATTTAAAAGTAGTTTTATATCATCTGAACCCATATTATATCCCACTTTCCAATTCTATATTTAAACTTCCAGTTCTATATCCCTTAATATCCAAGGTTACATACTTAAATCCAAATTCCTCCAACTTTGATGATATTTCATCAAGTAAATCAAGGTTAAATAAACTCTCCAAGTTTTCTCTAGGTACCTCAATTCTTGCCAGGTCTCCATGGGCTCTAACTCTGACAGCTCTATAGCCTTTATCCATAAGATATTTTTCTGATAACTCTATCTTTGAAAAATCAGAAATTTTAAGCTCTGCTCCATATGGAATTCTTGAAAGGAGACATGCATATGAAGGTTTATCCCAGGTCTGAAGGCTTAGTTCCTTTGATAGATTTCTTATATCACTTTTAGTAAAACCATTTTCCAGCAGAGGGCTCTTTATACTAAGCTCCTTCAATGCCCTAATACCAGGTCTGTAGTCATTTATATCATCTGCATTAGTTCCATCAGCCACATACTTGTAGTTGTTTTTATCTGCATAATCTTTAATAAGGGAAAATACGGTTTTTTTACAAAGGTAGCACCTGTCCTTTGGATTAAATCTTATTTCCTCAATTATATCAGCAACTTCAATTAGTTCATGCCGTATTCCTATAATCTTTGCAAGTTTCTTTGCTTCTTCAATTTCCCATTTAGGTATGTAAGGGCAGGCAATTGTTATGGCAGCAGCTTTATCATTTAAGGCATCCTTTGCAGCTTTAAGAAGAAAGGTGCTATCAACTCCACCAGAAAAAGCAACCAGCACAGAATCAAGTTCCTTTAAATATTTAATAAGGTTTAAATAATTCTTATTTTCCATCTTCAGACCTCATATTTCTAATGATTTCATCATATATGTTTTTAATTGGAACTTTGTTTAAGGCAGCAAGACTTTTGCAATCCTCATATTCAGGTTTTGATTTAATCAGCTCACCCTTATAGTACGCTTTTTTAATTTTTGCTTTACCAAAGCATGTATCAACATTTTCAAATTCTCTTGTTAGAATTGTTCTTTTAAATAGCTGCTCTCTTATTCCCAAGGTGCTTGTTTCTGTAAATATAATATCTTTTAGAATTTCCTTTTGTTCTTCCTGGCATAATACAGAATATATTATTCCAAGTCTTTCTTTTTTCATTAATATTGGTATTTTATATACATCAAGAGCTCCTTCATTAAAAATTTTTTCAGTAATATATTCCAATAATTCTGGGTTCATATCATCAATATTACACTCTAAAAGCCAAACTTGATCTTTATCTATTGATTCAGGTTTTTTTTTACCAATATATACTCTTAGCACATTAGGAATGTCAGTATCCCGGTTTCCAACACCATAACCAGTCTTTTCTATAATAAAATCCTTCATATCTGAAAACTCATTAACATTAGATGCAAGTATAGCAGCACCTGTAGGGGTTGTGGTTTCAAAAGGCACTATACCCGATTTAACAGGTATTCCTTTTAATATCTCCACAGTAGCTGGAGCAGGAACAGGAATCAAACCATGAGCACATTTGACAAAGCCTCCACCAAGTTCTACAGAGGAACACATTATTTTATCAACCTTTAGAAAGTCTAGGCATATGGCAGCTCCTGTAATATCAATAATTGAATCTATTGCTCCAACCTCATGAAAATGTACTTCATATATGGATTTTCCGTGTACCTTTCCCTCAGCTTCAGCTATTTTATTAAACATATTAAGGCTTAAATTTTTTACATTGTCATTTAGAGCACTTAAATTAATTATATTTTCAATATCCTTTAAATTTCTGTGATGGTGGTGAGTATGCTCATGGTGATGATGTTTAACAACAACATCCACCTTTGTGCCTTTAATTCCCTTTCTTTGATCTTTACATGTTTTAATTTCAAATTCATGATCTATGTTTAATTTGGAGAGCTCACTAACAAGATAACCTTCATCAACTCCCATATCCAGCATTGCTCCAAGGTTCATATCTCCGCTTATACCTGAAAAACAATCATAATATAGTATTTTCAAATTAATCTCTCCCATCTATTTAATATTATTTTCAATTAGAAAATTATCATCATCGATAACTTTAGTATAATCATCATCTCTTATTATAGTATGTCCCTCTGAAAAAACCACTGCTCTTTCAAAAACTCCATCTACATATTCAAAATCATGGGTGGAACAAATTATGGTTTTCCCAGCTTTATTCAACTCTATAAAAAGTTCTCTTAGAAAGTTTTTACCCTTAGGGTCAATGCCGTTCATAGGTTCATCAAGAGCAATAACCTCAGGGTTCATGGAAAGTACAGAAGCTATGGCAACTCTTTTTTTTTCTCCAAAGCTTAAATTGTATGGAGGTTCATGTTTAAGCTTTTCAATATTAAGCATCTCTAGACAACAGTAAACTCTTTTATTAACTTCTTCATCAGATAAACCCATCTGTCTTGGTCCAAAGGCAACTTCTTCATAAACTGTGGAACAGAAAAGCTGTGTATCGGAATTTTGAAATACAAATCCTATTTTTCTATGGAAGTCCTTTGAAAATAAATTTTTATCTAGTTTCTTTTCAGTAATTTCCTCATTATTAAAATAATAGGAACCGCTGCTAGGAAATACTATTCCATTAAGAAGTTTTAAAAAAGTGGATTTTCCGCTGCCGTTAGGGCCTATTAAAGCAATTGATTCACCTTCATCAATATTTATACTTACATTTTTTAGAGCATATCTGTCTTTATAACTAAAATGAATGTTTTTCGTTTGTATCATAGTATGCCCCCTTTATTTATATTCAGCCATATACAAAGTATTGGCACAAGTAGATTTAACACAGTATATAATGCATCTATTTTATCAAATTTCAACTTTGAAATACTAGTATATTCGCCGGTAAAACCCCTGCATGCCATTGCAGCAAACATTTCCTCACCCATGTCCTTGGAACTTAAAAAAAGGTTGCCTATTATTACAGAAAGGTTATTGTATTTTTTATCATTTTTGCCAACTGATCTAAGTTTTAATGCATACAATAAGTTTATAGAATGTTCACCGAGTATTACTATATACTTTATGGTTATATCCATAATCCATATAAATAGATCAGGTATGAAAAGAAACTTTAATGATTTTGTTATGTAATTCCATTTAGTTGTATAAGATAAGATGTTAACTGATAGTATAGTACCTGTAATTTTCATTATAATTAAAATGCTGTTATGAATATTCCCATAAATAAATGAGGGGATAAGCATAAAAACTGTAAGCAAAGGAATAATGCTGCTTATTACAGCAATGCTCTTTCTATCATCTTTTTCTAAAAGAAATAATGATATTATTACTGCTAAATCATATATGGATACAAATATAAAACTTCTTGATAATGAAAGGAAAACAATGTTTATTAATGTGAAAAGAAGCTTTAAAGTGCCATTAATTTTATATATCTTTTTATTGCTGAAGGTTCCAAGTTTTTTTATCCTTCCGAGTATTCCGAGTATTCCAAGGATGCTTTTATCAATAAAGCCATCTTTACTGATTGTTTTTATTGGGTCATCTTTCTTTAGAAGCCAATCTGCTGCCACAATTTCACCTGCTCCCCCTAGTCAATAATGGACTTTTCATTTTTATTTTTTTTAATAAACAATAGCCTTATTACAGTAATGATTAGTATAATCCCAATTATTCCAGATAAAATATATGCTGCATAGGGCAAAATACCATGTATGGAGTAGTCTTTAAATAAAGAATTAAAATGAAATCCATCTTTTATTCCCTTTGGAATATATCCAATTAAACTATTAATTTCATCTGAGTCCCATTCTCCAAAAGCGGTTCCTGGGGCAAAAAGTCCTATAGGTACAAGAACGATAAGTACAAACAATAAAACATACAAGGGTTTTAATTTGATATCTTTACCCTGGTATATTGAATTCTTAGAAACTTTACGCACATATCCAAATACTGCAGCTGTTACCAATCCTTCAACAAATCCCACCACAAGAAGGTGAGGCAGCAGCATAGCCGGGATAGTTATACTTAATCCATAAGGGCAGTACATTGGAAGTCCTGCTGCATCTCTAAATAATAGGGGTTGAATACCAAATTCTATAGCAGCCATTAAAGCAGCTAAGTTCATTCCTGCATACCCTGCAATAAAAGAGCCTATATATTCACCTTTTGTTTCTTTGAACAATCCAGAAATAAATTTATATATATAATATCCTGTAAAAGGCATTATGAAAGCCATATTAAAGCAGTTTGCACCAAAAGCTAAAATACCTCCATCACCAAAAAATAATGCCTGAATTGCTAATGCAATGGTTATTGAAACTACAGCACCGCTAGGACCAAGAAGAATTGCTGCTAAAACAGAACCTATAGCATGCCCTGAGGTGCCTCCGGGAAGGGGTATATTAAACATCATTATAATAAATGAAAATGCTGAGCAAATTCCAAGGAGAGGGATCTTCTTTCTAGAAAGCTCCAAATTTGTTTTATCAGCAGCACTTTTCCATACTGGCACCATTATTCCAGCCATAACTACACATGTAGAAGGGCTTAAATAGTTATCTGGTATATGCATAATATTGCTCCAATCTATAATAAAACTAATATATTATGATGATAACATATAGTTTTTAACTGTACATAATTAATTTTATTTATAACCAAAATGATCTGCTATGATTTTGTATGTTGGGGTTTCAACTCCAAGCTCTTCTCCTAAACTTACAACTTTAAAAATCAAGCTGTCTACCTCACTTCTTTGGCCAGATTTAATATCCTTGTAAAGGGAGGAAGTTGCATCCTTAGGCAAAGTATAAAGGGTTTTTAAATTAACTTCAGTTAAATCTGGATAGAATTTAAAATTAAGTTTTTTTCCTATAGCATCAATTTCTCTGCAGAGTTCAATAAAGGTGTTTTTATATTTTTCTTCGCTTTGAATTAAACCTGCAGCTGCATCGTAATATGCGCCGCAGGCAGCACAGGAGGATACAAAAGAAAATTTCTTAAATAAGTCCTGTTCTATGTTATTTGAAATTATTGCTTCAACACCAGAGTTTAGCAGGTCATTTTTAATAATATCAAGGCTTTCATAATTACCATTTACTGCTCCAAAAACAAGCTTAAATAAACTTCCAAGCTGAACTATTGAACCTGGAGCTTCAACATATGAAGATATATAAATACACCCGTCGATAATATTATTCATATTTGTTTCTTGTCTTAGCTTCTCACCTATACCGTAACCATTCAGCAAAGGAATTATTACGCTTTTATCAGAAGCCTTTTTAAGCAGGGAAATTATGCCTTTTATGGAATAATATTTTACACAAATAAAAATAACATCTGCAGTATTATCATAACCCTCAATTGAATAAGCATTTACATTTGGAATAAAGATTTCACCTTTTATTCCTGATTTTATTTTCAAACCTTTATTTTTAAGTTCATCCAAGGTTTTTCCATGGGCTATAAAATCAACATTATGGCCACTTGAAGCGAGGAACCCGCCTAAAGCGCCACCAACTCCTCCGGTGCCAATTATTAAATAATTCATATCATCACCCCATATGCTTTATTTATGTTTTTCGAGAAGGATTTTTCCGGCTTCAGTGATAACTGTTCCACTTCTTCCTTGTAAAATATTAACAAGGCCGCATTTTTCAAGGTTTAAAAGAATAGATCTTATTTCCTGCTCGCTAATAAAAATATTTTCTTTTTCAAACTCCGCTGATATGCTGCGTCTCCCAATTCTTTTGTTTTGATTATAAGCCCTCTCTAGTTTTTTAAGAACTAATATGTGAGATTCTAGTTTTTTTCCTGCAACTTCATAAAGGATATCTATATTGCTGTCTTTATGAATTTCTGCAAAATCTTCATCATAAAATGGAAGATCTTCAGGACCTACTGTACTTATTCCAAGGTTTGTAAGGTATTCCACATAATTTTTAAGTTCCCTAACATTACCCTTCCAGTTATGCTTAATCAATGCATTTTCTGCACTATCTGTAAGGGTAAAGTTTCCATTAAAATCTGATTTAAGCTTATTCATTATAGGCAGTATATCTTCTTTCCTAGAGTTTAAGGAAGGAACCTTTAAGCTTAAAACGTTAAGCCTGTAAAACAAATCTTCTCTGAAACTGCCTTTTTCAACCATTTCCTTTAAATTTCTATTAGTTGCAGCAATTAATCTGACATCGATGCTTATAAGCATATCCCCGCCGATTCTCATAACTTCTCTTTCCTGTAGTACTCTTAGGAGTCTAGACTGAAGAGATAATGGCATTTCTCCTATTTCATCAAAAAATAGTGTTCCTTTGTGGGCAAGTTCAAAAAGTCCCTGTTTACCACCTTTTCTGGCTCCGGTAAAGGAACCTTCATCATAACCGAAAAGTTCGCTTTCGAGTAGTGATTCGGGAAGAGCACCACAATTTATTACTACAAACTGATAATCCTTTCTTTCGGAATTATTGTGAATAGCCTGAGCAAAAAGCTCCTTCCCAGTTCCGCTTTCCCCTGTAATAAGTACTGTGGAATTTGAATCAGCCATTCTTTCTGCCTTTTTTCTGCACTTTGATATTTCTTCACTATTGCCGATTATATCTTTAAAATCATATTTTGCTCTATGACCTTTCCCTATTATCTGGGTTCTAAATTTATGCTGTTTCAATTCTGCTTCGCTGAAGTTCTTCATTATGGCAATGGCTCCATAAAGTTTTCCGGAATTTATAATTGGGTTGACGGATATAATAAAATCATTTCCATTTATTTTTATCAGCTTATCCTTTATAGGCTCTCTTGTTTTCAATACTGGTTTAAAAGGGATATCAGGATACTTTTCAATTATGTTATCTGAAAAGGTTGAATTTCTATTTATACCAAGAATTTTTTCAGCCTTATCATTATATGAAATTATCTTTCCTTTAGTATTAAGGTTTATAACACCGTCTTCTATTGCATCTAAAAGTACATTCAGCATACCTTGGGAGCTGTTAACTTTGGCAAGTATTTCTGCTAATCCTAAATTTGAAGGTATTACTTCGCTGTAGCTTTTTTGGATATCCTTGTTGCAGATTATATGATCCAGGTCAAGCCTGAAGGCAATCCCAATTAAGGTGCTGATGTCTAAAAGGCTGCTTCCTATATTTATAATTTTTTTTGCATCCTTTGGAACGTATGTTGATTCCCCCAAAATTATTACTGTTTTTTTCTTATAATTTATATTTGATTTAGGACATGCCGCAGTGAGGTTTAGGTTTCTAATTCCATTTTCATATATGATAGAGATAATATTTTTTGCCATATCTAATGTTTCGTCAAGAACAAAAACCTCTGTACCTTCAGGAATACTCTGTATTTTATTAAACCCTGCTTTAGATATGGTTCTGTTGCAAAACATTATCTCCGCATCTTCCTGAATATATTTTTTAATATCTTCAAATCCGTCATTGTACTGAACCAAAACTAAGTCCGCAGCTATATTGGTCTTGATCTCCTCTGTGTTGACGCAGTATTTCTTAACAGCTATATTGTTCGAAAAGACGCTTTTAATCTGGTCGCTATAAATTTCTGCTGATTTAGAATCGTAATTGATAAGTGCAATATTCTTTTTCATATATATCTCCTCTTTGTATAATATTACTTAATTATAACATACAATAGGGTTGATTGGGATACACCAAACAACCCTATTAACCTATAAATTGATATTTTTCCACGAAAATAAACAATTTTAGAGCGGTGGTTATATGGCATGAGATTTGCTTACACTATTGTAAGAGTAATTTAAATTTAGGAGGGGTTTTTTTGAAAAAGGGAGATATTTTGTGGGGGCTTGGCATTGCCTTAATCGCAGCCATACTTATAGTTCCTGCAAGCCATGCGGTTTTTGTTGTTTTTACAACTCAGCATCCTTATATGGCGGGTTTTGTTAAGTTTTTTATTCTGGCAACCATGGGAGAACTGCTGGCTATTAGGATAATAACTTCAAATTGGACAGTACCTAAAGGGTGGTTTTACAGGGCGTTGATTTGGGGATTTTTAGGCATGGCTATAGTGCTTACCTTTGGAATATTCTCAGGAGGGGTAGCGGCAGCTACAAATCAGGGGCTATTACCTGGGAAGGGTGTAAAATTCTTAGGAGCATTTTTTACAAGTGCAATAATGAATTTAAGCTTTGGACCTGCAATGATGTGTTTTCATAGGTTTACAGACACCTTTATAGACATGAAATATGAAGGTGAACAAAATATAAACATATTAAAACTAGTAAGAAGAATTGATTGGAATGGGTTTTATTCCTTTGTTGTATTAAAAACAATTCCTTTTTTCTGGATACCTGCTCATACAGCTGTGTTCCTGCTTCCTGCAGAATACAGGGTAATAGCGGCAGCATTCCTTTCAGTTGCACTTGGTGGAATATTGGCTTTTGCAAAAAAGAAGCCGCAAAAAAATTAGGAGGGGTAAAATGAGTTACAAAATACTTGCGTTAAATCCGGGATCTACTTCAACAAAAATAGCATTATATGAAGATGAAAAGGAAATTTTCAAGTTGAACATTGAACATCCAAATGATGAACTTGAGAAATTCAAAAATGTTGCTGATCAGTATGAAATGAGATATGAAGCCATAATAAATGTCCTCAAAGAGAAAAATGTAGATTTGAAAGAACTTAGTGCTGTAGTTGGAAGGGGAGGTTTGCTTCCACCGGTAAAAGCTGGAGCATATAGAGTAAATGAACTTATGGTGGATTGTCTCAAAAACAGACCTGTAGTTGAACATGCATCAAATCTTGGGGCTATAATTGCTTTTAGTATGGCTGAAGACCTTAAGATACCTGCATATATATGCGACTCTGTTTCTGTTGATGAATTTGAACCAATAGCTAGAATTTCCGGAATGAAGGATATAGAGAGAAAGAGTTTCGTTCATGCCCTTAACACTAGAGCGGTTGCTATAAAAACTGCTAAAGAAATGGGTAAAGACTTTAAGGAACTTAATCTTATTGTTGCACATCTTGGTGGAGGAATATCCATTAGTGTAATTAAAAATGGAAAAATAATTGACATTGTATCTGATGATGAAGGTCCATTTTCTCCAGAAAGATCCGGCAGGGTGCCTTGCAAGGATCTAATGAAGATGTGCTATGAAAATGAAAAATCCGTTGTTTCTAAAAAGATGAGAGGGAAGGGGGGGCTTGTATCTTATCTTGGAACCAATAATGCTCTTGAGGTTGAGGCTAGGATAAAAAATGGTGATGAATATGCAAAACTTGTATATGAAGCTATGGCATACCAAATATCAAAGGGTATAGGAGAACTAGCTACAGTAGTAGATGGCAAGGTGGATGCTGTAATTATTACCGGAGGGATAGCATACTCTGAATTTATTACTGGATTAATCAAAAAAAGCGTTGGATTTATAGCGCCGGTTAGGATAGTTCCAGGTGAAAATGAACTTGAATCTTTAGCTCTTGGCACTCTTAGAGTATTAAAGGGTGAAGAAAAGGCTAATGAATTTACTGAATAAAAAGAGAGTGCCTTCAATTTGGAGGCATTTTTTTATGGACATAATGTGATATAATGTATAAAAAAAGGAGGTATGATCATGCTAAAGGAGTTTAAAGAATTTGCATTAAAAGGAAATATGATGGATTTGGCAGTGGGCGTAATTATAGGCGGAGCCTTTGGGAAGATTGTTTCATCGTTGGTAAGTGATATAATAATGCCTCTTATAGGAATGCTGCTAGGAAATGTGGATTTTTCAAACCTGTTTATTACTCTTGGAAAAGGAAGCTTTAAAACAATAGATGCCGCAAAAGCTGCTGGAGTTGCAACATTGAATTATGGGATATTTATTAATAATGTAATAGACTTTTTAATTATAGCATTTTCTATATTTATTGTATTAAAACAATTAAACAGATTTTCTAAGAAAAAGGAAGAAATTGTTGCTGTAACTACAAAAAAATGCAAATATTGTCTAAGTGAAATACCAATTGAGGCTACAAGATGCCCTCATTGTACATCAACACTGGAATAAATTTATGGTGTATATAAACTTATGTTTATATACACTTTTTATTTAAACTGTTTATTTATTGAACAGCTGTACTATAACAATACGCAATAGATGTTATTTTAATATATTATATAATTCTATTTAACAAATCATCAAAACTATGTTTTTTCAATTATGTTTTTGTGATATAATGGTAAAAAGCATTTTGAATATGTAATATGGAGGTGAAATATGTCGAATTTCATAACCTTCTCACTGAATAAGCAAGTAATGGGAGTACCTGTGGAGTGTGTAGAAAAAATAATGAATAAACCACAGATTACAAAGGTGCCAAGCAGTATTAATTATATTGAGGGAGTTATAAGTTATCAGGGTGAAATAATTCCTGCTTTAAATTTAAAAAAACTGCTTAAAATGGAAGACACTATTAATGAGGATGCTCAAATAATTATCATCCACTATAACGAAAGAAAAGCAGCAATAATAGTTGATGAAGTTAGTGAAATAGAAAATGTTGAAGGTGAGGTTCCTTATTTAAAGGCAAAAAGTCAGTATATAACTGGAACAATGAGGCTTAAGGATAATATGGTAAATATAATTAACCCTGAAGTTGTAAATTTTGCTGATGAGAGGTGATGACTATTGGAAATAAACAATGAAAAAATGGAAGAGCTGCTGCAGCTTATTGAAGAACTTGTTGTAAATAAAATAAGAATTGAAAAGGTACAAGAAGAAACAACAAATTTAGAAGTGAAAAGAGTATTAGGACAAGAGGTGCAGACTGTTTCAAAGATTCAGGAAGTTGTAAAAAAGATTCAAACTGAGAGTATGAGCATAATTTATGATAAAATGAAGGAACAATTTGGCGCACCTTTTGATGCTGTAGATTTAAGCGGTAAAGAGGCTGAATTTGATAATTTCAATGAAAAGCATATCTTTAATATACTGAATATTCTGATTAAAAACATTATTGAAAGTACCAATGAAAAAATTATTTTGGCTTCTCACAATGATTCTTCAAATTTAATTTTGGAGATAATTAGCAATAAGACTGGGGATATTGAAAGCTTTATGGCGAAACAGAAGCAAGCTTATCTTTCAATAACTAGTCTCCCTGAAGCCGAAATTGAACAGTGGATAAAGCCTGTTTATTCTGAAATTAAATTAATAAACGGGTCTGTTGAAATATTTGCTGAAGAAGACATAAATCAAAAGATAATCATAACAGTGCCATTAGCCTCAACTATAATAAAGGCCCAGCTAGTGGAGATAAATAACCTTACATATGCCATTCCTATGGATTGCATTGAAAAGGTTATGAACATTGATACTGCTGAGAAGAGGACTTCAAACGGGGTTAGCCTTGTTAATTATATGGGCAGCATTATACCTGTTATACCTATTGATAAAACCTTGGGATTCAATTTGAAAAGTGAATTTTCAAATTATGTGGTTTTAAAATTTAATAACAGAATGAAGGTGCTTCCGGTTAATTCCCTTTTAGAACAAACAGATGTGGTTGTAAGGTCAAAACCAAAGGTTTTAAGTGATGTAAAAGAATTTAAAGGAATGGCCGTACTTGGAGATGGTTATGTAACTATGGTATTTGACATTGCATACTTACTTGGCAACTAATCATAAGGAGGGAGTTTAATGGAAATACTAACCTTTAAGCTTGGGGATGAACCTTTTGGTATATCTATAAGCCTAGTGGAAGCTATTGAACATATGGTACCTATAACCTATGTACCAAAGGCAAGAAGCCATATTGCAGGACTTATAAATATAAGGGGGAATATCGTACCAGCTATAGACTTGTCAAAATTATTTAAATTAAGCAGGGAAATTGAAAATGCCAAACTTATTTTAATAAGGTATGACAATCAGGAACTAGGACTTATGGTGGACGAGGTGGAGGATGTCATAGAGATTAATGAGGATGATATAGAATCCATATCTCAGGAAGCAGGAGAGTTTTCAATAATTAATTATGGTGACAGAGTTATAACATATATATCTGAAAAGCAGATAAATTTAATTTAAGGTGGGGTTTATTAATGGATACAAGAAATATTGATTTATCAAAAGTAAAGGTTACGGATGTAATAAATTTAGACATGCTTCAAAAGTTCCAGGATAATTTTGCTGAAGGTATGGACATAGCCAGCGTTACAGTTGATATAAACGGAACACCAGTTACAAAACCAAGTTCATATACACAATTTTGTGAAGCATTTACCCATTCAACAACTGTAGGGGACAACCGTTGTGCGGAATCTCATAGAAAAGGTGGAGAAGAAGCCGCAAGAACTGGAAAACCATACATATATACCTGTCATGCAGGTCTTATAGATTTTGCTGCACCTATTATGGTAAATGGAGTATTGATAGGAACAATTCTTGGAGGACAGATTCTTACGAAAAAACCTGAAGAGGCCAGATATAGACAAACAGCAAAGGAAATAGGGGTTAATGAAGATGGTTACGTAGATGCTGTTAACAAGGTGAAGATAACAGAAGAGAAAAATATAAGGGCAGCTGCAGAGGTATTGTTTATTGTTGCAAATGCACTATCTCAAATAGGATATCAACAGTTAAGACTTGGTACAATGTCAAATGAACTTACAGAAAGTTTTTCACAGATATCTGCTACTATGGAAGAGCTCTCTTCAACATCAGTTACAGTTACTGAAAATCAGCAGTCTTTAAATAGTGAAATATTAAATGTACAGAAAATTTCCGAGCAGATAAATACTATTCTTGATTCAATAAAGTCAATAGCAGATGAAACTAAAATGCTAGGATTGAATGCAGCAATTGAAGCAGCTAGAGCTGGAGAGGCAGGAAGAGGCTTTGGTGTTGTTGCAACAGAAATTAGAACCTTGTCACAAAATTCAAAAGAAACTGCAATGAAAATAATGAATCTTACCTCAGAAATACAGACATCTGTTAAAAAGACATTAGATATTTCAAATTCAACTCTGGCAAATACAGAACAGCAGTCTGCAGCAATTGAGGAAACAAATGCCAGCGTAGAAGAACTACTTGGTTTAACTATGGAACTTAACAAGCTGGCAAACGAAGAAATCTAATATTTAAATCAGCTCCTTTAAATGAGGGGCTGATTTTTTTTAAAAGGGTTGCCAAGTTTTAAATCTTAATATATAATGATTAATAATTTAATATCTTCTTATCTAGAGTGGTGGAGGGACTGGCCCTATGAAACCCGGCAACCAGTATGTTTCATTAGCATACATGGTGCTAAATCCTGCAGCGATGCTGAGAGATAAGTATAAACACGTATTTTATGTAATCTCTTCATCGAATTGAAGGGATTTTTTTATTTTATATTAAAGGAGTTGGAACTATGAAAATTAAGGAGTTGTTTAAAGAAAAAAGAGTGGTATTTTCTTTTGAAATATTCCCACCTAAGGCTACGTCACCAATACAGACAGTTTATGATACTATTAAGGAGCTTAGCAGCCTGAACCCTGACTACATAAGTGTTACCTACGGAGCTGGAGGCAATGCATCAAATAACAGAACCTGTGAGCTTGCCGGAATGGTTAAAAATCAATACGGAATAGAGTCTCTTGCACATCTCACATGTATAAACTCTAAAAGAAGCGATATTAAAGACATTCTAAAGGATTTAAAAGCTAATGGCATTGAAAATATACTGGCACTTAGAGGAGACCTCCCATTAAATGAATCCTCAAAGGGAGATTTTAACTATGCCAATGAATTGATATCCTATGTTAAGTGTGAAAACCACTTTGGTATATCAGCAGCATGTTATCCTGAGGGGCATTTGGAGTGCAGAGACATAGCTGAAGGAATAGAAATACTTAAAATTAAAAAGGAGGCTGGAGCAGAACACTTTATTTCACAGTTGTTTTTTGACAATAACTATTACTATAACTTTGTAAATAAAGCTGTTCAAAAAAACCTGAATGTACCAATACAAGCGGGTATTATGCCAGTAATAAACAAAAAACAGATTGAAAGGGTGGTATCCCTTTGTGGGGCAACCATTCCTGCAAAATTTCTTAAGATAATGAATAAGTATGAGCATGATGAATTAGCATTGAACGATGCTGGGATTGCATATGCCTTGGATCAAATAGTAGACTTAGTATCAAGCGGAGTACATGGAATTCACCTTTACACCATGAACAACCCATATGTAGCCAGGAAGATAATTGAAAATACAGGTTCCATAATAAATTCATTAAACAGGGAAATAAGTCATGGATAAAAATGAAGTTTTAAGGTATCTGGGGTATAAAAACCAGGTTCTAGATGACAACATGAATTCATTGATTAACAGTTGCCTTGATGAGATAAATGAAATATCTGAAGAAAAATACCTTTATAATTCCTTTAATATTACAGGCAGGGAAGATGGTGTGTCTCTTAATAATGGTGTAATTGAATTAAAGGGAAATTCTATAAAAAAGCATCTTGAAAATTCAAAAACCTGCGTGCTTATGTGTGTATCCATTGGAAGTAATGTGGATAAAAGGATAAGGTACTATGAAAAAACAGATATGCCAAGGGCAGTTATTCTTGATGCATGGGGAACGGTAGCAGTAGAAGAGCTTTGTGATAAGGTGTGCAGTATTATTGAAGCGGAGCTTGAGGAAGGGAACTTAAACTCAAGGTTCAGCCCGGGATATGGGGATCTGACCATATCTATTCAAAAAAAATTTCTTAAGGTATTGGATGCGGAGAAAAAAATAGGTTTAACAGCTACAGAATCCTGCATATTGATACCAAGAAAGTCTGTAACTGCAATAGCTGGAGTTGTAAGTGGAAAGTGTATAAGTAAAAAAAGCTGCAAAAACTGTTCAAATTCAGAATGTGCATATAGAAGAGAGGAGAAATAATGGATTTAAGAGAAAGAATAAATAATGAATTTATAATATTTGACGGTGCAATGGGTACAATGCTACAATCTTTAGGGTTAAATACCGGAGAGCTCCCAGAAATTTTAAATATTAAGGACAAGAATAAAATAATTGATATTCATAAAAAATATATTGATGCAGGAGCTATGGTTATAACTACTAATACCTTTGGCGCAAATGAAATTAAGCTCAAAGACACAGGTTTTTCAGTAGAGGAGATTATTTCTGCTGCTGTAGACAATGCAAGGAATGCTATAGGAAAAAGTGATGCCTGTATAGCCCTTGATATCGGGCCAATAGGGGAGCTTTTAAAGCCTATTGGAACCTTAAGTTTTGAAAGGGCTTATGATATTTTTAAAGCACAGATTATACAGGGGGTAAAATCCGGGGTCCACTTAATTCTTATAGAAACAATTACAGATTTATACGAAGCAAAGGCAGCTATCTTAGCTGCAAAGGAAAATTCAAACCTTCCAGTATTTTTTACTATGAGTTTTGATGAAAGTGGAAGAACCTTTACAGGATGCAGCCCCGAAGCCATGGTAATTACTGCCGAAGCCCTGGGGGTTGATGCGGTTGGAATAAACTGTTCCTTAGGCCCTATAGAAATGGAGCCTGTAATAAATAAGATACTGCAGACTTCCAGTATAAATATTATGGTACAGCCAAATGCAGGGCTGCCATGTGTATGTAACGGCATAACTGAGTATAAAATAACCCCTCTGGAGTTTTCAAAGTCCATGAGAGGCTTTGCAGAAAAAGGAGTCAGGATACTCGGGGGATGCTGCGGCACAAGGGATGAACATATAAGAGCACTAAGGGAGGAAATTAAGGATTTAAAACCAAGGCCGATTGTAAAAAAGAATTTAAGTTCCGTTTGTACCCCTACAAAGATTGTTGAAATAGATAAAGTAAGGGTTATAGGTGAAAGAATTAATCCTACAGGTAAAAAGCTGTTTAGGGAAGCACTTAAAAATAATGATTTAGACTATGCTTTAAGAGAAGCAGCGGCTCAAGTTGAGGCGGGTGCAGAAATACTTGATGTGAATGTTGGTGTTCCTGGAATAGATGAGGCACAGGTTATGACAGAATTAGTTCAGGAAATTCAATCAATAATAGATGCACCTCTTCAAATAGACTCAAATAATCCAAAGGTAATTGAAAGTGCACTTAGAATATACAACGGAAAGGCAATTGTAAACTCTGTAAATGGTGATGATGAAATACTTGACGCAGTACTTCCAATAATTAAGAAATATGGTGCCTCAGTAGTTGGACTGACTTTGGACCATAAAGGAATACCCAAGACTGCAGAGGAAAGATTTAAGATAGCTGAAAAAATAATAAAAAAGGCTGAATTTTATGGTATCGAAAAAAAGGATATATATATTGACTGTCTCACTCTAACTGCCGCTGCCCAGCAGAAGGAGGTTAGGGAAACAATTAAGGCACTTTCCATGGTAAAGGAAAAACTTGAGGTTAAAACGGTTCTTGGAGTTTCAAATGTATCCTTTGGACTTCCAAATCGGGGGCTTGTTAATAGAACGTTTCTTTCTGCAGCACTAAGTGCAGGACTTGACCTGCCAATAATAAACCCGCTGGATTCAAGCATGATGGATGTGGTAAATGCCTTCAGAGTAATATGGTTTCAAGACGAAAACTGCGTGGAATACCTTAAAATATATAATAAGACTGAAGATACATTTAAAAATATAGAGAAAAAAGAACAAAACCTCTTTCAGATCATAGAAAAGGGTTTAAAAGATGAAGCTAAGGGGGAAACCTTAAAACTTCTTCAGGTTGAAAAGCCCCTTGATATTGTTAATAATCATATAATACCTGCATTGGATTCTGTGGGAGTTAAATATGAAAATGGGGATATATTCCTTCCCCAACTGATTCAGTCTGCTGAAACCGTAAAGTCTGCCTTTGCAGTAATAAAGGAAAATATTGAAACAGTTTCTGGGAAAAGCATTTCAAAGGGGAAGGTAATCCTGGCTACTGTAAAGGGAGATGTACATGACATAGGAAAAAACATAGTTAAGGTTCTACTTGAAAGCTATGGTTTTGAAGTAATAGACCTTGGGAAGGATGTGCCAAAAGAAAAAGTTGCAGAGGAAGCAATTAAAAACAATGTTAAGCTAATTGGGTTAAGCGCCCTGATGACCACCACGGTAATAAATATGAAAGACACCATTGCCTATGTTAAGGATAAGTGCCCAAACTGCATGGTTATGGCTGGTGGAGCAGTTTTGAATGAAGCTTATGCAAAATCAATTGGTGCAGATTTTTATGGAAAAGATGCTAGGGAATCTGTTAACATTGCTCAAAGCATATTAAAATAATTATTGACAATTTTGAATATATAATTTATTATAAAATAAATTCAAAGAAGAGGACTATTAGATATGGAATCTTTTTTTAGAGAGGGAATAGAATTGGTGGAATATTCCTATTAAGAACATTTCGAACCTGCCTTGGAGATCTGTGCTTAAAAGCACAGCGGTTTTACCGTTATCTAAATTGAGTGAATAAATGCAATGCATTTGTTAATCAGGGTGGTACCGCCGATACAGCTTCGGTCCCTTTTGGGATCCGGAGCTTTTTTTATTTTATTTTTTAATATAGGAGGACAATGTAATGGAAAAGGAAAAGAAATTTGTAGAAGAAATTACACCAATGGACGTTGACTTTGCGCAATGGTATACAGACATTGTTAAAAAGGCAGAATTGGCAGATTACTCAAGTGTAAGAGGTTGTATGATAATACGTCCTTATGGTTATGCTATATGGGAAGCAATACAAAAACATCTTGATGCCAAGTTTAAGGAAACAAATCACGAGGCTGTTGCAATGCCTATGTTTATTCCTGAAAGCCTTCTTCAAAAGGAAAAGGATCATGTTGAGGGCTTTGCACCAGAAGTTGCATGGGTAACTCACGGTGGAGATGAAGAGCTAGCAGAAAGACTTGTGGTAAGACCTACATCTGAAACATTATTCTGCGAGCATTATGCTAAGATAGTACAGTCCTACAAGGACCTTCCAAAGCTTTACTATCAGTGGTGTTCAGTTATAAGATGGGAAAAAACTACAAGACCATTCCTTAGAACTACAGAATTTTTCTGGCACGAAGGCCATACTATTCACGAAACAAAGCAGGAGGCGGAAGGACATACTCAAATGATATTAAACCTTTATGCGGACCTGTGTGAAGATATGCTGGCGATGCCTGTTGTAAAGGGTAAGAAAACAGAAAAAGAAAAATTTGCAGGTGCAGATGACACTTACACAATTGAAAGTCTTATGCATGATGGAAAGGCACTTCAAGCAGGTACCTCCCATTACCTTGGAACAAACTTTTCGGAGGCATTTAACATACAGTTCCTAGACAGAAACGGAAAACTGCAGCACCCTCACTATACAACCTGGGCAGTAACTACCAGACTTATAGGAGCTATAATAATGGTTCACGGTGATGACAGCGGCTTAAAGCTTCCACCAAGAATTGCACCAATCCAGGTTGCTATTATTCCTGTAGCACAGCACAAGGAAGGTGTTCTTGACAAGGCTAGAGAATTAAGAGACAGACTTAAGACAAATTTCAGAGTTAAACTTGATGAAACTGACAAGATGCCAGGATGGAAATTCAGTGAATATGAAATGAAGGGTGTTCCATTAAGACTTGAAATAGGACCAAAGGATATTGAAAATAATCAGGTTGTTCTTGTAAGAAGAGATACCAGAGAAAAAATTGTTGTATCATTTGATGAACTTGAAGTAAAGATTCAGGAAACTCTTGATGCTATACACAACTCCATGCTTTCAGCAGCTAAAAAAGATATGGTTGAAAGAACCACAGATGCTAAAACAATGGATGAAATCAAGGAGGTTCTTGACAATAAATCAGGCTTTGTAAGAGCAATGTGGTGTGGAGACACTGCATGTGAAGAAAAAATAAAGGAAGACACAGGAGCAAGCTCCAGATGTATACCATTCGAACAAGAAAACATTGCAGATACATGCGTATGCTGTGGCAAGAAAGCAAAGGAACTTGTTTACTGGGGAAGAGCTTATTAATAATTATGAAAGGAATGAACTTTGTTCATTCCTTTTTGATATTAAGGCACTAATTAGTATATAATATATATAGTTTATTTACAGAGGGGTCTTGAAATGTTTGAGGATATTATAACAAGAAAATCTGAAGAAATTAAGGAAATGCTTATTAAAATAAGAAGAGATATTCATAAGCATCCAGAAATAGGACTACATGAAACTAGAACTGCAGCAATAATTGCAGATATTTTAAGGGAGTATGATATTCCTGTGGAAACTGAAGTTGGAGTAACAGGGGTAGTAGGAACTTTGCAGGGTAAATATCCTGGTAAAACTATACTTCTGCGTGCTGATATGGACTGCCTTAAAATCACTGAGGAAAACGATTTGGATTTTAAGTCAATTTATCCTGAATATATGCATGCTTGTGGTCATGATGCACACACAACCTGGCTTATAGGTGCTGCCATTATATTATCCTCCTTAAAGGATGAACTTCATGGAAATGTTAAGTTTCTTTTTCAGCCAGCTGAAGAAAGAGAAGGTGGAGCAGAAAAAACAATTCACAGCGGGGTTCTTGAAAATCCAAAGGTTGATATTGTTGTAGGTGCACATAACTGGCCTGGAGTTGCATCTGGAAAAGTAGGAGTTAAATCGGGTCCCTTAATGGCAGCCACTGACAATTTTAAAATAACCATACTTGGAAGAGGAGGACACGGAGCCCAGCCTCAAAAGTGTATAGATCCAATTGCGGTGGCCTGTGAAGTTTACATGGCATTTCAAACAATAATAAGCAGAAAAACAGACCCCTTAGAGCCTGTAGTACTGTCTATTGGAAAATTCAATGCAGGTACTGCTCATAATATAATCCCAGACAATGCGTACCTTGAGGGTACAATAAGAACACTTTCTTTTGAGACCAGAGAAAAGATTCCTGGCATTATGGAGGAAATCCTAAGAGGTATAACTGAGGCAAATGGTGCCAATTATGAATTTGACTTTATACCATATCACCCTCCGGTAATAAATAATGAAGAGGTTACATCTCTGTGTGCAAGAGCTGCAGGCAGGATAATAGGAGAAAACAATGTAGTTATTTTAGAAAAGCCTACCATGGTTGGGGAGGATTTTTCAAGTTTTGAGGAAAGGGTTCCAGGTACATTCATATTTGTAGGGAATAGAAATGAAGAAAAAGGCATTACTTACCCGCTGCATACTCCGGAATTTGCTGTAGATGAAGAAATAATCCATAAAACTGCAGCAATTTTATCAGAAATTGCAATTTTGTACTTAAACTCTAAATAATTTATAATATAATAATATTATAAAAGAAACTTTGGAGGACACTTAATGTTTAAGGATAAAAAGTTCGATAAGAATAAAATAAAATATATAGTTTACTATTTGATACTTGTTGCTGTGGTTATTTATGCAATAAACGACTATAGAACAAATGTGGAATCTCCTCATGTTAAGTATAGTGAATTTGTTAACTATTTAAATCAGAAACAAATTCAAGATGTACAGATAGCGAAGGACAGGATAATAATTTATCCGAAGGCAAGTTTGGGTAAGGGAAAGAAATTATTTACTGAAAACATTTCAGATCCTGAGCTTTTAAAAAGGCTGGATGCTGCAGGAGTTATTTATGGGGGGGTTGAACAGGAAAACAGTACACTTAGGAATGTACTTGTAACTTTCGTATTACCTATTTTGATTTTTCTATTTATTGGAAAACTCCTTTTTGGGAAGCTTGATAAAAAAATGGGTACAGGTGTAATATCCTTTGGGAAAAATACTGCTAAAATATATGGAGAAAGCAGAACGGGAATAAGCTTTGAAGATGTTGCAGCCCAAGAGGAGGCAAAGGAGTCCCTGGTTGAAATTGTGGATTTTTTGCACAATCCTCAAAAGTATGCAGAGATAGGGGCTAAACTTCCTAAGGGAGCATTGCTGGTAGGCCCACCAGGCACAGGGAAAACCCTCCTTGCAAAAGCAGTTGCTGGTGAGGCAAAAGTACCCTTCTTTTCAATTTCAGGATCAGGTTTTGTGGAAATGTTTGTTGGTATGGGTGCTTCAAGGGTTAGGGACTTGTTTGAACAAGCTCAGGAAAAAGCTCCATGTATTATATTTATTGATGAAATTGATGCAATTGGAAAAAGCAGAGATGCAGGAATGGTACAGGGAAATGATGAAAGAGAACAAACTCTGAATCAGCTCCTGGCAGAGATGGACGGGTTTGATTCTTCAAAAGGTGTTGTAATATTGGCTGCCACAAATAGGCCTGAAGTGCTTGATAAGGCACTACTTAGACCGGGACGATTTGATAGAAGGGTAATTGTTGACAGACCTGACTTAAAGGGCAGAGAAGATATATTAAGGGTTCACTCAAAAGGTGTTAAAATTTCAAAGGAAGTGGATTTTTTGGAATTAGCCAAAGCTACCCCGGGAGCAGTAGGGGCTGACTTGGCAAACATAATAAACGAGGCGGCTTTAAGAGCAGTTAAAAATAACAGGAAAGAAGTAATACAAGAGGACCTTGAGGATGCAGTTGAGGTAATAATAGCCGGGAAGGAAAAGAAAGACAGAATTATGTCTCCAAAGGAAAAAAGAATCGTGGCTTTTCATGAAGTGGGGCATGCACTGGTAGCTGCACTTAAAGAAAATTCTGATCCTGTACATAAAATAACGATTGTACCAAGGACCATGGGAGCACTCGGATATACCATGCAGCTTCCAGTTGAAGAAAAGTTCCTGGTTTCAAAAGAGGAGATGCTTGGCCAAATTGCAGTAATGCTTGGTGGAAGGGCTGCAGAAGAGGTGGAGTTTGGTATAATTTCAACTGGAGCAGCAAATGATATAGAACGAGCTACTGAAACTGCAAGAAGAATGGTGACAATGTATGGTATGAGCGAAAAGTTTGACATGATGGGGCTTGAGTCCATTGAAAACAGGTACCTGGACGGGAGACCTGTGCAGAGCTGCAGTGCTGAAACTGCTTCATTAATTGATAACGAGACTTTGAAAATAATAAAAGAAAACCACCAGGATGCAGTAAATATTTTAAAAGCTAATAAAGATCTTCTGGTAAGAATATCCGAAAAGCTGCTTGAAAAAGAAACCCTTATGGGGGATGAATTTATGGATATGGTTAGAAAGGGGTAGTATGGATAAATCTGAAATTGAATTAGATATTGAAAAACAAAGACTTGAATATGTAGAGCAGGTTATTAATGAGGAAATTTTAAACTGCATTTATAAAAGGAAGGGTATAACAGAAGCAATAATCAATTACAGGAAGGAAGCAGTAGAAGAGTTTAAGGATGATGAGGACCAGATAGCAGAGTATTTTGACCATGAAAGATATATAAGTGAAGAATCCTTCAGAATTATTGATAAGAAGCTTAAGGAACTTACCATTCTAAAGGAAGTACCCTATTTTGCCAAGATAGTTATTAATGAAACCGGAATGGATGAACAGATTTATATTGGCAGATTCGGTCTTAACCGTGAAAGTGACTTTGAACCAATTGTGGTTGACTGGAGAGCCCCTGTTGCATCTTTGTTTTATTCAGGTGAACTAGGGAAAGTAAGCTATAATGCTCCAAAGGGGACCATTTTTGTGGATGTGCTTTTAAAGAGGCAGTTTTTAATCAAAAAGGGGCATCTTCAAGGAATGTTTGATTCATCCACGGATATAAAGGATGAAATTCTTCAGATGGTTCTCAGCAGTAATTCAGGGGAAAAACTTAAAGACATTATAATGACTATCCAAGCTGAACAGGACAAACTTATAAGGTATGACAGAAATAAAACTATTGTGGTAAATGGTGTGGCAGGAAGCGGCAAAACTACTGTAGCTCTTCACAGGGTTGCATACCTTCTTTATAACTACAGAAATATTCTTGAAAACAAGGTATTAATAATAGGACCAAACAATATTTTTATGGATTATATTTCAACCGTACTCCCTAGCCTTGGAGAGGTAGGGGTAAGGCAAACCACATTCAGGGAATTTGCATTGGAGCTTTTAGAAGCTGAAGATATCATGCCATATAAGGAATTCATGGAAAGCTGCATAACTGGCAAAAAAGAATTTACCAGGGAGTATAAATATAAGGAGTCAGAGGAATTTCTGAAATCCTTAAAAGATTTGGTAGTAACCTTAAACAAAAGCTATTTCAAAATCCAGGATGTTAAGTTTTATGATGAAACTATTGTATCCACCACTGAAATCAAAAAAATGTTTGATGAATATTTTAAGGATCTTCCTCTTTTTAGGAGAAGCAATAAGATTAAAAGAATAATTTTTTCTAAAATTAAAGATGAGAGCTACAGAAAAGTAAATGAGGTCAACAGGAACCATAAGAAAATGCTTGAATCTTTAAGTGAAGAACACCGTGTTCTAGAGCAAAACAATATTGAATTTATGAGAAGAATAAAAATAAAGGAAATCATAAGGGAAGCTGTAAGTGTAAAGAAAATGCTTAAATGGCTTGAGGCTCCGGAAATTAACGACTTGTATAACGAGTTTAACAAATATAAAATGCTAACCTTCCAGGATTTGTCGCCTATGCTTTACTTATCATCAAAACTTAATGGGTTAAGGGTTAAAAATGAAGTTAAGCATATTGTAATAGATGAAGCACAGGATTATTCATACTTACAGTTTGAAGTATTGAAAGAAATCACAGGGTGCAAGTCATTTACAATAGTTGGGGATACAAATCAGAGGATAATCCCTTTGGAGGGTGAAAGCCCAATGTTAAGCCTTCATAAAATTTATGATCAATGTGAAATAGAATATTTTAATCTAAATACAAGCTATAGGTCAACAAATCAAATAATGAATTATGCAAATAAGTTTCTTGGTGATAATCATATAATACCTTTGGTAAGGGAAGGAGCTCCTGTTTTGGAAAAAGACTTCAAGGATATAAATGAAATGGCATCAGATATTATTAAGAAACTCAAAGAATTTAAAGATAAAGGCTTTGAGAGTATTGCTGTTATATGCAAAGGGGCAGAGGACACCAGGAAAATAGGATCAATTATAAAACAGACAATGCATATTAATATTTTTGACAATGAAGATTCCATTTATAAAGGTGGAGAAGTTATAATACCTTCATACTATGCAAAGGGAATGGAATTTGATTGTGTAATCAATGTAATAATTTCAAAAGAAGAAAATAATATAAACGAAAATAAGCTGAAATACGTTATGGGCACCAGAGCTCTCCATGAGATGTGCTGGTATCAGCTGCTTTAGGAGGAGTAGATTATGTTTACAAAAGACAGTAGTTTTAATTCACAGAAGGCTCATATATTGAGCCAGGCATTGCCTTACATTCAAAAATACAATGGCAAAACCATTGTTATTAAATATGGTGGAAATGCAATGATAAGTGAAGAACTTAAGGATTCAGTAATAAGGGACATCGTTTTAATGAACTGTGTAGGGATTAAAGTAGTTGTAGTTCATGGTGGAGGTCCTGAAATAAATGAGTTCCTGGGGAAAATAGGAAAAAAGAGCCAGTTTATAGATGGGCTTAGGGTTACTGATGAGGAAACAATCGATGTGGTTCAAATGGTTCTTGCTGGAAAAGTCAATAAGGATATTGTATCACTAATCGATAAAAATGGTGGAAAGGCTGTAGGAATCTGCGGAATAGATGCAGACCTTTTAAAATCAAAAAAAATTCAATGTGAAGATGGCAGAGATATTGGATACGTTGGTGAGGTAGTTGAAGTAAATGACTCTATTATAGAGAATTGCCTTAATGGTGGTTATATACCGGTTATATCAACAGTTGCTTTAGGACAGGAGGATGGGAAGGTATATAATATAAATGCAGATGCTGCAGCAGCTAAAATAAGTGTTAAACTTAAGGCTGAAAAGTTTATATTAATAACAGACGTGCCTGGAGTTTTAAGGGATCCTAAGGATGAAACCTCTCTAATATCAGAACTTAACCTGGAGGAAATAGACACTTTAATTAAAAACAAGGTAATATCCGGAGGGATGATACCTAAGATAAACTGCTGCATAGAAGCAGTTAAAGGTGGGGTAAGCCGCACACATATAATAGATGGAAGAGTGAATCACTCCTTACTGTTAGAGATATTTTCAAACGAAGGAATAGGAACAATGATATTATAGAAAAATGCTGTAGTACAAGCTACAGCATTTTTTTTTAATAATTAGATATTTTATTCACCATAATTTTGAAAACCTCATCTAGTTCACCATGGTTCATATTTGGAACATAATGTGTTTCAAGCTGGTCATGAAGTTTTTTTGCACTACCAAGTAAATTAAGAGCCTTATCAATAAGTGTATTAAAACTTTCACGACTTTCAGATATTCTTTCTCGGTTATACCTGCTCAGGTAATTTTCCATGTATATCTGTGTTCCGGAAAAAGTACATTTATTCAACTCATTTGAGGTTACTACCGCAGTATTAAGTTCAGGTATCAATATATGTTCTAATTTGTCCGGTACAAGAGTGTGGTGGTAATATTCAACATCATAGCCGTTTAGATTCGCTGAGGCACCTATTGAAGAAAGAATCTCAGATTTTTTAGAGTCTGGAATTCCATAAAGAGCATATACGTTTTCGTAGTCCTCTATAAGGTTTTGTATAAAGGTTTTTATTCCTAAAGGAGTAAAGGCTGTAGCAAAAAGGTGACGGGAGGATCCGGTTTTAGGAAGGGTTCCTGTGATTATTTTATTTATAAGTTCTCTTTGGAGCATATTTATTCTATATTCATCCATTGACCATGTACTTTGGTTTTCAATGTCTTCATACATGAGATTGGCGGCTGCCAGGTATTTATAAGTGCTTTTAAAGTATCCTCCTATTTCCTTTGTTAAATTTATTATATCTTCTCTTGAAGTCATAAATCCTTCTTCATTCCATTGATCACCAAGATTAAGCACTTCATCAACAGCACCTGGGTATATAGGATCCGTTACATGAGGAGCTGTGCCGTCAATTAATGCAACCTTTAAGGATTTTATAACAATTCCGTCAATAGAGTTATTGTCCGAGGAACAATGATGCATTTCGATATCATAACCTTTTTCATTAAAGAAGGAACCTATATTTTTCATCAAAGTTGATTTCCCAGTACCAGGTCCTCCTTTTATGCATATAATCCTTGCAGCATCCTCTGGATTAATTATATATTTATAAAAAGAGTGGAAGCCTGAAGCAGTATTGCCTCCTGGAAAGTAATTGAAAATTTTACCCTTCATCTGTGTCTCCTTAAAAATTAATACCATATATAATACGGAAATTATGAAAAGTTGTTACTCCTTTATAAAAAAAACTAATAGATGTATATATAAATATTGGTTTTTTTTATTTAAAGGGACATAGTCATGGCTCATGTGGTAGTATTTAGTTACTAAAATTAGGGGGGATAATTTTGAAAAGAAAAGTAATACTTGCATTTATAACATTAACGTTAACAGCAGCAATATTTGCAGGCTGTTCTTCAAGCAACAAGCAGGCAGCATCACAAACTCCTGCAAAAACAGTAGGAACCTCTGTGGATGGAAACGAGGTAAACATTGAAAAAGCTGCAATCAGTCTTGTTAAGGCAAAAGAAGCAGGAAAGTACAACCTTGTAAGTACTGAAGAGCTAAAGTCATGGGTTGACAGCAAAAAGGATATGGTTATAATTGACACAATGCCAGCAGCGAATTTTAAAAATGGACATATTCCAGGAGCTGTAAACGCTGAACTTCCAAAGACAGGAATGAAAGATATGACTGCTGAACAAAAGGCTGCATTTGTGAAATTGCTTCCAGCAGACAAGAGTAAAACAATAGTAGTATACTGCGGATTTACATCCTGTGCTAGAAGTGATGTAGGAGCGCAGATAGCAGTAGAACTTGGGTATACAAATGTTTACAGACAGCCAGGCGGCATAGTTGCATGGCAGGACTCAAAATATGATGTAGAAAAATAAAATAGACTAGTAACTTGTTATATACATAATAAGTTACTTTTTTTTATTATTTTGATATACTATTTTTAATATGTTATGTAAGGAGAAATACAATGAATGAAAATTTGATTGAAGCACAAAAGCTTATAGATTTTATTTATGAAAGCCCAACTGTATTTCATGCTGTAGAAAATATAAAAGAAATTCTTATTGAAAATAGTTTTTTAGAGCTTAAAGAAGAGGATAGATGGAAAATTGATAAGGGTGGAAGATATTTTGTAATAAGGAACCAATCTGCCTTGGTTGCATTTATAGCAGGTAGTGGCAAACTGGAGGATGATGGTTTTAAAATAATAGGTGCACATACTGATTCACCTGGATTTAGAATAAAACCCATCCCGGAAATTGAAACAGAAGGTTCCTATATAAAATTAAATACTGAGGTTTATGGAGGGCCCATAATAAATACTTGGCTTGACAGACCCCTTTCTGTTGCAGGAAGGGTGGTATTAAAAACTAATGATTTTATGAACCCTGAAACAAGGCTCATAAACATAAAAAGACCTCTTCTTGTAATACCTAATCTTGCAATTCATATGAATAGAAACGTTAATTCCGGAATTGAGTTAAACAAACAGAAGGATATACTGCCTATTTTGGCTTTGGTTAATAAGGAGATGGAAAGTAAAAACTGTCTTATCAAAGCAATAGCAGAGGAAATTAATGTTGAAGTAAATGATATAGCTGATTTTGATTTGTTTTTATATGAATTTCAAAAAGGATGTATTACAGGGCTTAACAATGAGTTTATATCCTCTGGAAGGCTTGATGACCTATCCATGGTATATGCAGGAATAAGTGCCTTGGCATCATCTAGTGAGTCAAAATCCACTAAAGTTATGGTGTGTTTTGATAATGAGGAGGTAGGCAACACTACAAAACAAGGAGCAAATTCCGATATGCTCGGTTCTTTACTTGAAAGGATTTCTATTTGTTTAGGTCTTAATAAAGAAGATTATTTCAGGGCTCAGGCAAAATCCTTTATTATATCCTGTGACCTTGGTCATGCGCTGCATCCAAATTATCCTGAAAAGTCTGATCCTGTTAACAGACCAGTTATAAACAAAGGACCTGTTATAAAAATCAGTGCAAGCCAAAGCTATACCTCTGACGGAATTTCCAGTGCTGTCTATGAAGGGGTATGCAGAAAGGTCGGCATTCCTGTGCAGCGATTCGTTAACCGCTCAGATGAAAGGGGAGGTTCCACCATTGGTCCTACAGCTTCATCAAAGCTTAATATGCGTTCAGTGGATATTGGCATAGCAGTGCTTGCTATGCACTCCATTAGGGAGTTTGGAGGCACTTTGGATTATATTTATTCACTTGATTCTTTTGTAGAGTATTACAATTCCTAAGGCTAATAATAAAAAAATGTATATAAACAGGTTGAAATGTATAAATACTTATGTTATTATAGATTTATTCTAATTGAAAATGGATGCCTTAGGGTAGAGGCGCTGTAATTATTAGTATCCTTACTGAACCGGCGGGTTATGATGGAGGAAAAAGGGATTACAGCCGAAGAAAGTAGTTTGGCAAAATTATTTTCTGGCTCCACATATAACATATGGGGAGTTGTCACTTTTTTTAAAGTGGAGAGCTACAAAGGACTCACAAGTTGTATTTCCTATGAATACGGCAAGGTGTTCCTTTGCTGTATTCATTTTTTTATAGGTATCAGACTACATTATAAGAATAGGAGAGTGATATTGTGGCAGTAGTAGTACAAAAGTATGGCGGAAGTTCCGTTGGAACTATTGACAGAATAAAAAAAGTAGCAGAAACAGTAGTAAAAAGAAAAAAAGCAGGAGACGATCTAGTGGTTGTAGTTTCAGCCATGGGAGATACCACAGATAACTTAATTGATCTTGCATCTCAGATTACAGACAATCCAGATAAAAGAGAAATGGATGCATTGCTATCTACAGGAGAAATGATATCCTGTGCATTGCTTGCTATAGCAATACAAAGTCTTGGTCAGGAGGCAATAAGCTATACAGCTTATCAGATAGGAATAAAAACCAGCGGACAATATGGAAAATCCCTTATATATGACATAGATAATAAAAAGATAAGAAAAAGCCTTAATGAGGGTAAAATAGTAATTGTAGCCGGATTCCAGGGGGTTAATGAAGAAGGAGATATAACAACTCTTGGAAGAGGTGGCTCGGATACTTCTGCTGTAGCAATTGCAGTAAAGCTAAAGGGAATTTGTGAGATATATACAGATGTTGACGGAATATACAGCGTAGACCCAAGAAAATATAAAAATGCAAAAAAACTTGATGAAATTGATTATGAGGAAATGCTGGAACTTTCAAGTCTTGGTGCCCAGGTAATGCATTCCAGGTCCATCGAACTTGGTCAAAAGTATGGCATACCAATATATGTAGGTCTAAGCAACAGCGATATAAAAGGAACAGTTATCAGGGAGGTATCAAATAAAATGAACATGGAAAGCAAACCAATTACAGGACTGGCAACCAGCGATGAAGATGTAGCCATAACAATAAAGGATATAGAAAATGATATAAATGTTGTTTCTGATTTGTTTGAAAGTGTAGCAAAAAAGAGAATAAATATAGATATGATAAGTCAGACAGCACCAATAAACGGAAAGGTAAATATATCCTTTACAATACCAAAAACAGACTTAAAGGAATGCCTAGATATAATAGAAAAATTTTATTCTGATAAAGAAAAACTTGCTATTGATGAAGATGTAACAAAATTCTCAATAGTTGGTATAGGAATGAAAACTACTTCAGGAGTGGCTGCCAAGGTATTTAAAATATTCAAACAGAATAAAATAGAAGTTAAGATGATAACTACATCTGAAATAAGAATAACTTGTACAATAAAGCAGGAAGACAAGCAAAGAGCCATTGAACTTATAGCTACTGAATTTAATTTATAATCACCGGAGGCATTAATATGAAATTATTAGGGAGTATGGAAGTTAAAAATAACGCCCTTTATATTGGTGGAATAAGTGCTGAAAATCTGGCTAAGGAGTATAAAACCCCTCTTTATGTCATGGATGAAGCTCTAATAAGAAGTCAGTGCAAAAGGTATTACAAGTCATTTAAAGTTGAAAATGGGAAAAACAGGGTTGCTTATGCTGGAAAAGCATTTTTAACTATGGCAATGTGCAAAATTATCAAAGAAGAAGGACTTTGTCTTGATGTGGTATCTGGCGGGGAACTTTTTACAGCATATAAAAGCGGGTTCCCCCTTGAAAAGGTATATTTTCACGGTAACAATAAAACCATTGATGAAATAAGAATGGGCCTTGAACTTAAGGTTGGAGCTTTTGTAGTAGATAATTATTATGAGATGGACCTTATAGATACTATGGCAAAGGAAATGGGAACAACTCAAAGAATACTGCTAAGATTAACTCCTGGGATAGAAGCTCATACCCATGATTATATTAAAACAGGACAAATAGATTCAAAATTTGGATTTACTCCACTAGAAAACAATATAATAGAAGCAGTTAAAAAAGCTGCATCACTATCAAATATCGAATTTGGAGGAATTCATTGCCATATAGGATCTCAGATATTTGAAACACAACCTTACGAAGATGCTGTAGACACAATGATTAACATAATAGTTGAGATAAAGGAAAAGACAGGTATGGAGGTATCAGAACTTGACCTTGGAGGCGGTTTTGGAATCTATTATACTGAGTGGGACGATCCTCTTTCAATTGAGGATTTTTCTGCAGTAATACTTAATAGGGCTAATGAAAAGTGTGAAGAGCTGAATATGGAGGTTCCGGCATTAACCATAGAACCAGGAAGATCAATAGTTGGAAACTCTGGAACAACATTATATACAATAGGTTCTATTAAAGAGGTTCCCGGGATAAGAAAATATGTAGCAGTTGATGGAGGGATGACAGACAATATTAGACCTTCATTATATGATGCTGAATATGAATGTGCAGTGTGTAACAATGTGGAACCAGCAAATAAAGAAGTTGTTACAATAGCAGGAAAATGCTGCGAATCTGGAGATATACTAATAAAAGACTTTGAAATTGGAACTCCTGCAAGCGGTGACATACTAGCTGTGTTTGCTACAGGTGCTTACTGTTATTCAATGTCAAGCAACTACAATAAGATACCTAAGGCTGCGGTGGTTCTTGTAAAAGATGGAAAATCCAGACTTATATGTAAAAGGCAAACCTATGAGGATTTGATTAATAATGAAATTAATTTATAAAAAAAAGATGCATAATTTTTATGCATCTTTTTTATTTAGGTCAAATAAATTCTGGAAAGTGGGGAATAATATTTTAAATCAAGATTATTTTTGAAGGGGTGGTTTAATGTATTATTTTACAGCAATAATTGTATTTGCAGCAGTTTTATATTTGTTTTCAGCAAATCAAAAACAGGAGGATTCCCCCTTTGAAATTCCAGAGATAAATATAAATAATGATGAAATTGAAAAAAGTGCATTTGGAATAGAAAATTTTAACTATGGATTTAATAAAATTTATTTAAATAGAAAGGCTGTAATTATAAATCTTAAAAAATCCTATAGTGAAATAGTTAAAGCACATGAGTATTTGACAAAAGCAGTTGAAAACAAAAAAAATACAGGGAACTGCACCCAGTGGCTACTAGACAATTTTTATCTGATTGAAAGGGAATATAAAGAGATAAAAAATAGCGGGCTTGAGTCTTTTTACAAAAATCTTCCCATAATAAAATCAGGGATGTATAAAGGAGTTCCAAGGATTTTTTTTATAGCAAGGGAAATTGTAAAAAGTTGTGAGGGCAGGATTGATGAAAATACCATTGAAACCTATATCAATGCATGCCAAAAAAACTCAGTGCTGACAATTGCTGAATTGTGGGCTTTGCCTATTATGATAAGGGCGGCACTTATAGAAAGTCTTGGGAAAATTGTTAAAGGTCTTGTTTTTGAAGAAAAGGAAATTAATAAAGGAGAGTATATTGCTGATAAACTTATTAATGCAATATATGAAAATGATTTTGAAGCAGTTTTAGAGGATATTAAAAAAGACTGCATTGATTACAACTCCCATTTTGTGTCAAGTCTTATGAAGGCATTAAGGGAAAATTCCGCAGATACTTCCTCAATTTATCTATGGATTGAAGGTGAGGTTGAAAAAAAGAATACAAGTATTGACAGTATAATTAATCAGGAACATCAAAAACAGGCCCTATGTGAAATCTTAATGGGAAATTGTATTAATGGAATACGATATACAGCAAATCTAAACTGGAAGGAATCCTTTGAAAAGCTTAATCTAGTTGAAAAAATATTACGAGGAGACCCATATAAACATTATGCCCTTATGGATTATGAGTCAAGGGATTACTACAGACACAGTGTTGAAAAACTATCTAGAAAAACTAAATTATCTGAGGTTTATATTGCGAAAAAATCAATTGAGTGTGCCAGTGAAGCAATGGAAAACAACAGTTTGGATTATGAAAAACATGTAGGCTACTATCTTGTAGATGATGGAGTGGGTACATTAAAAAAGAAACTTGGATGCAAAAATACATGGTTAGGATTAAAAAAAACCAGGGTTGAATTATATCTCGCAGGGATATTTGGAGGTACCATTGCACTTACCTTAGGGCTCTGTATTTTAAATTACTCGAATTACCCAGAGTATGGGATGTTTGATTTTATTCTAGCTTTTTTTGCGGCAATAGTACCATGCAGTGAAATAATAATTTCAACTTTAAACTGGAGTTTAAACTATATATTTGTTCCAAGGTTTATTCCAAAGCTGGAGTATTCAGAGGGGATACCTAAAGAAAACAGTACGATTGTTGTTATTCCTTTTCTGTTAGAATCTGAAGAAAGAATAAAAAACCTGGTATCAGATATGGAAGTATACTATATAGCTAATAGAGAAAAAAATTTATATTTTGCTATGCTTGGTGATTTTACGGACAGCAAATATGAAAAAACTGAATCGGATGAACTGCTTCTAAATACAGCTGTTGAGGAGGTTAATAAGCTAAATAAAAAATACTCAAAGGAAGCACAGGAAATATTTTATTTTTTTAATAGAATAAGAAAGTATAATGAAAAACAAGGTGTTTTTATGGGGTGGGAGAGAAAACGAGGGAAGCTCATTGAATTTAACAGGCTTCTTCGTGGTGATAAAAATACCAGTTACATTGTTAATAATAGAATAGATAGGTTAAAAGAAGTGAAATATGTTATAACACTTGATTCAGATACAAAATTGCCTATGAATTCAGTTAAAAAGCTTATAGGAGCTATGAGTCATGTACTTAACAAACCTGTAATGGACCCCAAGGGAGAAAAAATATTAAGAGGCCATGGACTTATGCAGCCAAGAATAAGCATAAGTACCCTTAGTGCAAATAAAACAATATTTTCAAGAATGTTTTCAGGAGAAGCAGGAATTGACATATATTCAACCTCAGTTTCTGATGTTTATGAAGACTTGTTCGATGAGGGGATATATACAGGAAAAGGGATTTATGATATTGATATTTTTATGAAGGTTTTGGAAGGTAAAATACCTGAAAATCTTGTTTTGAGCCATGATCTCCTTGAAGGTTCCTTTGCCAGGGCAGCACTAATTACAGATGTTGAATTTATCGATGACTATCCTGCATACTATACATCGGCTTCTAAAAGGCTTCATCGATGGGTGAGAGGCGACTGGCAGATTTCCTCATGGATTATAAAAAGAACATCTTTAAACCTGCTTTCAAGGTGGAAGATATTTGACAATTTAAGAAGAAGTCTGCTGGCACCCTCAATATTTTTCATGATATTGTTGTCATTAACTATACTGCCAGGTGAAGAAGAATGGTTTATTACTGCTTTTGCTTCAATAATATTCCCTATATTATTTGATGTTTCAGAGGGGTTGATGTACTCTTCAAAAAATTCTAATTTAATCGATAGGATGAAGAGGACTGCCCTTGTTTTTGAAAAAGTATTGTTGGTATTTGCATTTCTTCCATTTAAAGCTTATTTAATGATGGATGCTATAACAAGGACCATTTACAGGTTAAAATTTAGCAAGAGAAATTTATTGGAATGGCAGACTGCAGAAAATACGGAAGCTAAATGTGGAAAAGGGATAGTGGACTATATAAAAGCAATGTCTATTGGAGTATTTGCTGCATTTATTTTATTATTTGCCGCCTTTACAAAAAGTATATATACCGGAGCATTATTTATTCCATATTGCACATTGTGGATACTTAGCCCCCTTATTGCATGGTATACAGGTATTAACCAAAGCAGGGTGCATGTATTAACAAATGGGGAAGAGGAAATGCTTCGAATAATTTCAAGAAAAACCTGGGCGTATTTTGAAGATTTTCTATCAGAGGAGAATAACTGGCTGGCTCCAGATAACTATCAGGAATATCCGGATAATGGAATTGCCCATCGTACATCACCAACAAATCTAGGTATGGGTTTGATTTCAAATATTACAGCTTTTGATATGGGGTATATAGGAACTTTTGAATTAATTGAAAGACTTGAAAAAATATTAAATAATATGGAAAGCCTATCCACATACAAGGGGCACTTTTATAATTGGTACGATACAAGAACCAAAGAGCCTTTAAATCCAAAATATATTTCTACTGTAGACAGCGGAAATCTTGCAGGGTATCTATGGGTTATTAGTGAATCATTAGATGAGTATTCAAAGGAAGTTGCTCTTAATTCAAATATGATTTCAGGACTATTGGATATTTTGAAAATTGCACAGGAAGAGGTTGAAAAGGAATTAAGAATCAAAGACTTTTATTTAAATGAAATAGAAAGATATAAGCACTGCAGTTTTAGCAAGGATATATTACCAGGTATAAAAGAGGTTATTGTAAAATGCGAAAATGCAAATTCAGAGAACTCTAATTTATATTGGAATAAAAAATTAAAGGAATTCCTAGTGAAATTTGCTAATGAATTAAATAATCTAGAAGAGATACATATACTAGAAGACTTAAAGGAAAAAATGTTAAAGATTAAAAAAAGGCTGTTGGATATGATGCATAATACAGATTTCACCATACTTTACGACAATCAAAGGCAGCTTTTTACAATAGGCTATGATGTTGATGCCGGAGAAATCAGCAGCTGTTATTATGATCTGATGGCATCAGAATCTAGACAGGCAAGCTTTATAGCAATAGCAAAAGGAGATGTTGAACAAGGGCATTGGTTTAAGCTTGGAAGGAATATGGGCTTGTATGGCAAATCGAAGGGTTTGGTTTCTTGGAGCGGCACAATGTTTGAATACTGTATGCCGCTGCTTATAATGAAAAATTTTCCTGATACATTGATGTATGAGACCTGCAAAGCCGTAATAAGGGAGCAGATGGAATATCCAAAGGGTAGATCTGGATTTTGGGGAATATCAGAGTCTGCATTTTATAAGTTTGATATCAATATGAATTATCAATATAAAGCTTTTGGTGTTCCAGCCACTGCTTTAAAAAGAATAGGAAGTGAGGAGCTGGTAATATCACCTTATTCCTCTTTGCTTGGTATGATGGTGAATTTGAAGGAATCCTTAACTAATATTAAAAACATGCTTAATTCAGGCTTATTAGGCAGGTATGGATTTTATGAAGCAGTTGACTATACTGCACATAGAATTCCCAAAGGGTATCAGAAGAAGATAATTAAGAACTATATGGTTCATCACCAGGGAATGAGTTTACTTTCAATCCATAATATACTTAAAGCGGATATTCTAAAGAAAAGATTTCACAATATAGCCGAAGTTAAAGCAGCGGAACTATTACTCCAGGAAAAGGTTCCCAAAACTGTAGTATATAACAAAAGCAGCAGATATGGGGACCCTGGTGAGGAGATTAAAAACTATAAAATTATACCAAGGAAGTACATGGATTATCTTGGAGATTTAAAATGCCATTTACTGTCAAATGGCGAGTATTCAATAATGGTGACTAACAGAGGTGGTGGATACAGCTGCCTTGGAGACACAATGATTTACAGGTGGAGAGCGGACTCTGTGTGTGATTCCTATGGCATGTTTTTTTATATTAAAAACTTAAACAGCGGGGATTACTGGAGCTCAGCCTTTGAACCTTCCAAAGCTATTCCTGATAAATATGAAGTAAACTTTACTAATGATAAAGCTCAATTTGAAAGATTGGATGGGAACATAACCACTAAGACTGAAATTACTGTATCCCAGGAAGACAATACTGAAATAAGAAAAATAACTTTAATTAATCATGGAGATAGCAGCCGTGATATTGAAATAACAAGTTACCTTGAAGCTGTAATAACAAAAATTGATGCTGATTCAGTACACCCTGGTTTTAGCAACTTATTTATAAGTACCGAATATATCCAAAATCCAGAATGCATCATTGCTGCAAGGAGACCAAGATCAAAAAATGACAAGAAAAGCTGGGTTATGCATTCATTAAACATAGATGGAGAGGTTTTAGGAAAAGTATCCTACGAGACCAGCAGAGCTGAGTTTATAGGAAGATGCAGGAATTTGGAGTCTCCAATGGTTATGGATGATGAAGCACCCTTAAAAAATACAATCGGTGCTGTACTTGATCCAGTATTAAGCCTTAGGACAAGGGTAAGGCTAGGAAAAGGGAAAAATTGTGTAATTTGCTTTTGTTTAGGGATTTCTGATTCAAGGGACAAATTATTGGATATGGCAAAGAAGTATTCAGATTTTAGAAACATTAACCGGGTATTTGATTTGTCCTGGACACAAAGTATTTTAGAACTAAAATATATGGGAATCAGGTCCCCAAAGGCCAATTTGTTTCAGGATCTTGCTTCAAGGATAATATATATAAACAGTTCTATTAGAGAAAGGGGAAATCTGATAAAAAATATAAAACAAGGCCAGAGGGCTCTTTGGTGTTATGGAATATCAGGGGATATACCAATAGTTTCAATTGTTATTCAATGCAGCATGGATATTGATAATGTGAAGCAGGGAATTTTGGCACATGAGTACCTTTCAAGGAGAGGCCTGAAATTTGACCTGGTTATAATTAATATGGAAGAAAGTGATTATATTCAGTCCCTACAAAATTCATTGAGAGATTTAGCTGATTCTGGTTATGCAAGGGATAGACAAAATAAACCAGGAGGAATATTTATTTTAAACAGGGCATTAGCACCTGAAGAGGATATTGACCTTATTAAGGCTGTATCAAGGATTGTTATAAATTCATCTGAAGGTTCCTTTAACTGGAATGTAAAAAATATTAAGGAAAACAAAAATGATGTGGAATATATCCCTATGGAACATGTGGAATATAAATATTCTAATGAACCAATTGAAAAGCCAAATTTAAACTATTTCAATGGTTTTGGCGGATTCAATAGTGAAAATAACAGTTATGTTATTATTTTAAAAGATTATGTAAACACCCCTGCTCCGTGGATTAATGTTATATCCAATGAAAATTTTGGGTTTCAGGTTTCTGAAAATGGAGTAGGATACACCTGGAATATTAACAGCAGAGAAAATAAGTTAACAAGGTGGTCAAATGATCCGGTTAGGGATTCTGAAAGTGAAGCATTGTTTTTAAGAGATGAGGATTCCGGAGTTCCCTTTGGTATAACTCCAATGCCTTTTAGGGATAGTGGAGAATACATTATCGAGCATGGTTTGGGTTTTTCATCCTTTAAACACTCTGTGTATGGCATAAAAGGTGAAGTGACTATGTTTGTACCTAAAGATCAGCATTTAAAGATAATAAAGATAAAACTCAAAAATACATCAGATAAGGAAAGGAAAATTTCATTAACATACTATTGCAGGATTGTTCTTGGTGTAACAGTAGACAAAACATCTCCATTCATATATTCAGCATATGAAGATAATGAAGATTATATTTATTCAGTAAATCCTTATAATGAACATTTTAGTAAGGAAAAATGCTATTTGAAAGTTATTGGAGGCATAGAAAATTCATACACAGGTGACAGAAATGAATTTATAGGATCAAATTTCAGCATAGATAATCCAGAGGCTTTAAAAAGAGAAAAGCTTTCAAATAATACAGGGGCAGGGTATGATCCATGCCTTGCAGTAAATTCTAAAATAACACTTGGATTAAACGACGAAAAAGATATTATCATTCTTTTAGGAGAAGAAAAGGAAAAAGATAAGATTAAAGAAGTTATATCAATGTATAACTCCATTGAAAAAGTTAATGAAGCTTTTAGTGTAGTAAGGCTATTTTGGAAAGAGCTAACTGGAACTTTTAAAGTGGAAACACCAGATAAATCAATTGATATAATGCTGAATGGGTGGCTTGTGTATCAGACTCTTGTTTGTAGAATATGGGCCAGGTCTGCCTTTTATCAGTCGGGAGGTGCTTATGGATTCAGGGATCAGCTTCAAGATGTTATGTCTATAAGCTGGCTTGATCCAACTATCACAAGGGAACACATTATTTACAGTGCCTCAAGACAATTTATAGAAGGTGATGTTCAGCATTGGTGGCATCCTGTAATAGAAAGCGGAATAAGAACGAGATTTTCAGATGATTTACTTTGGCTTCCATATGTTACATCGGATTATATTAAAAGCACAGGAGATTACAGCATATTAAGAGAAGAAGCATCCTTCCTGGAAGACATACCCTTAGCACTTGATGAGGATGAAAGATATTCTGTATCAAAAAAATCAGAGGAAAAAGGCAGTATATATGAACATTGCCTAAGAGCTTTGGATAAAGCGTTAAAATATGGACCTCATAATATTCCTTTGATGGGAAGCGGGGATTGGAATGACGGTTTCAGCACTATAGGAAACGGAGGAAGTGGCGAAAGCATATGGCTTGGTTGGTTTATCTTTAAAATTTTAGAGGAGTTTATACCACTATGCCAATATATGGAGGATGAAAACTCAGTTAAAAAATATTTAAGTGAAAAAAATTATATTATTTTCAATTTGGAGGAAAACGCCTGGGATGGGGATTGGTATAGAAGGGCTTATTTTGATGATGGTACTCCTTTAGGGTCCTTTAAAAATGATGAGTGTCAGATAGATTCATTAGCTCAGAGCTGGGGAGTTATTTCAGGAGGGGCAATGAAATCAAGGGCTAAAACAGCAATGAGGTCTCTTGAGAAATATCTTGTGAGGGAAGATAAAAGAATGGTGGTCCTGTTTTCTCCTCCTTTTGATAAAAGTAAAATGGAGCCAGGATATATAAAGGGATATCTTCCAGGGGTAAGAGAAAATGGAGGTCAATATACCCATGCTGCAGTTTGGGTTGTAATTGCCATGGCAATGATGGGAAATAATAACTCATTGGAAATATTTAATATGCTAAACCCTATAAACCACACAATGTCATATCTTGATTGTGAAATATACAAAACTGAGCCATATGTAATGGCTGCAGATGTATATGCAGTGCCACCTCATATTGGAAGAGGGGGATGGACCTGGTACACAGGTGCTTCTGGTTGGATGTACAGAGCGGGACTTGAGTGGATACTTGGATTAAAACTTAATGGAAAAGAAGGTTTTAGAGTTGAACCTTGCATACCTGATTATTGGGATAAGTTTAACATTGATTATAAAAAAGGAAAATGCTTATATCATATTAAGGTAAGAAGAGGAGGGAACAAAGGGTTATACATTGAAAATAATAAGATTAAATCTGGAATTGTTCCATACTTTGATAAAGGGGAATTTCAAGTAGAGGTAATAATATAGGATGAGTTCATAACTCATCCTGCTCTTTTATTTCTGTTCTGGGTCCAGCTCCAATGTTAATCCGTCTGCATTGGTCTCCTTCATGGAAAGTACTGTAAGTATTATATTGTTTTTATGAAATTTATATTTTGAATTGCTGTCATTTGCAAAACCGGCTTCTTTTACTTTAGCAAAGGCATCTTCTAGGGTTGTCCCAGGTTTTATGCCATAAATTGATGTATCTGCATTTTTTGTTGTAATCCTTCGCACGGTTCCTTCTTCATTCTTAAAGCCTATATTAACAAATTTATCTTCATAATTAAATTCATAACCAGACACACAAGGTTCTTTAGTGACTTGAGCTCCTACTAAAGTTTTAACCTGATCCTCTTTCATATTTAGCTTAACCCCAAGCACATTTATATTTGAATTTACTTCTTTTATAAAAGCATCATTTGAGTTTTCGCAGCCTGTAAGTACAGTGCCAAGGATAATTAAAACAAACATTAGATATGTAATGGTTTTTTTCAATTTGTACACCTCCAAAGCTAATTAACGTAAAAATTATAGCATGTACAATAATATATTGTAAACCGGCATAAGTTCTCATAATTAGTTTCCACAAATAATTGTTTTTAAGTACTAGGAGAAATACGCGTAATATTGTATAATAGTATTAAAACAAAACTTTATTTGTAAGGGGGATTTAAAAATGACTAAGCTTAATGAAATTTACAAATGTGAAGTATGCGGAAACATGGTGGAAGTGGTACATAGTTCAGGGGGACAGCTGGTATGCTGTGGACAGCCAATGAAGCTAATTACAGAAAATACTGTAGATGCTGCAAAGGAAAAACACGTTCCTGTAATTGAAAAGACAGCTGACGGCGTGTTGGTTAAGGTTGGTGCAGTTGAACATCCTATGCTTGATAACCATTATATTGAATGGATAGAAGTACTTACTTCAAATAAAGTCTATAGAAAATATCTAAACCCAGGAGAAAAACCTGAAGCTTTATTTAAACTCGATGAAGAAATAATTTCCGCAAGGGAATACTGCAGTCTTCATGGACTTTGGAAATAATAGTTGACATTAGCCAGCTATAGTATTATTATAATTAAAATATTAAATTTATTCGATGATAAGAAGCAAGTAGATTTAAAAACAGACTCATAGAGAGTGTCGGAGGGTGTAACCGATATAGTTATGATTAAATTGAATGGATCTTTGAGAATCATAGTGAATTGATAGTAGCTGGTGACGGTGGCCTTACGCTATAAAGGCAGGGTATTAAGGTACCCTTTTGAGGAAAGTATAAGCTTTTGAATTTAGGTGGCACAGCGATTAGACGCCCTATTGTTATTAAATAACAATAGGGCTTTTTATATTAAAGGAGGAAAAAAATATGGAAGAAAAAAAGAAAGTTATATTCAGCGGTATTCAGCCTTCGGGTAATTTGACCATAGGAAATTATTTTGGTGCTATAAAGAACTGGGTTAAACTGCAGGACCAATATGAATGTTTTTTCTGTGTAGTGGATCTTCACGCAATTACCGTAAGACAGGAACCAAAGGATTTAAGAGCAAGGACTCTTGAGGTGCTGGCTCTTTATATAGGTGCAGGGGTTGATCCTGATAAGAACACATTATTCATTCAATCTCATGTAAGTGCTCATGCAGAAGCTGCATGGTTGTTTAACTGTTACACATATATGGGAGAACTTTCAAGAATGACTCAGTATAAAGACAAATCTGCAAGGTATGGTGGAGATACCTCTGTGTCAGCAGGGCTGTTCACTTATCCTGACTTAATGGTAGCAGATATATTGCTTTATAATACAGACCTTGTACCAGTTGGGGTTGACCAAAGTCAGCATGTGGAGCTTACCAGGGATTTGGCTGAAAGATTCAACAGTATTTACAGTCCTACATTAAAGGTGCCTGAATTATATCTTGGTGAAACTGGTAAAAAAATAATGAGTCTTCAGGAACCTGAAAAGAAAATGTCAAAATCATCTGATAACCCAAACAGTTATATTCTTCTTTTGGACCCTCCGGAAGTAATAAGAAGAAAAATAAGCAGAAGTGTTACAGACAGTCTTGGAATAGTTAAATACACAGATGAACAGCCTGGAATTAAAAATTTAATGACCATATTAAACTGTATAACAGGAATGTCTTTTGATGAAATTGAAAAGAAGTATGAAAATCAAGGATATTCAAAATTCAAGGAAGATGTGGCGGAAGCTTTGGTAGAAGAACTTGCACCTCTTCAAAGCAAGGTTAAAGAACTTCTTGGAGATAAGGATAAACTTGAGGCAATATACAGAAAAGGTGCTGAAAAGGCTTCTTTTGTAGCAAATAAGACCTTAAGAAAAATGCATAAAAAAATAGGATTCATTCCAAGGTAAAAAAAGCCGCTGGTTCCAGCGGCTTTATTTGTTGACAGGTTACCATAATAAAGTTAAAATCATTGATGTAGAAAAAAATAATAAGGAGCGGGTTCAGTGTCAGAATTACAAAGAGAAATTGAAAGAAGAAGAACCTTTGCTATTATATCTCATCCTGATGCAGGTAAAACAACATTGACAGAAAAATTACTGTTGTACGGGGGAGCTATAAGACTGGCTGGTTCAGTAAAAGCAAGAAAATCATCAAAACATGCAGTTTCAGACTGGATGGAAATAGAAAAACAAAGAGGTATATCGGTAACTTCTTCAGTTATGCAGTTTAACTATGAAGGGTATTGCATTAATATACTTGATACTCCAGGACATCAGGACTTCAGTGAAGATACATATAGAACATTAATGGCAGCAGATAGTGCTGTTATGGTAATAGATGCTGCTAAAGGTGTGGAAGATCAGACAAGAAAGTTATTCCACGTTTGTAGTCTTAGAGGGATACCAGTATTTACATTCATAAACAAAATGGACAGAGAAAGCAGAGATCCCTTCGAACTAGTAGAGGAAATCGAAAACGTACTTGGGATAAAATCTTATCCAATGAATTGGCCTATAGGTTCAGGTGCAGACTTTAGAGGGGTATTTGACAGAAATAAAAACCTTGTGGAGGTTTTTAATGGTGGAAACCACGGACAGACAGAAGTTGAATCAGTAGAAGGAAATGTGGATGATGAAGTATTCAGGGACCTTTTAGGAAGTGCCCTTCATGATAAACTAAAAGAGGATATCGAACTTCTAGATATTGCTGGAGATGAATTCCACATGGAAGAAGTAAGACATGGGAAATTAACCCCTGTTTTCTTTGGAAGTGCTCTTACCAACTTTGGTGTGGAGCCATTTTTAGAGCAGTTTTTAAATATGACTACTGCCCCTACCCCAAGAAACTCAAATGAGGGAGAGATAGACGTATTTAAAGAGGATTTCTCTGCCTTTGTGTTTAAAATTCAGGCAAATATGAATCCTGCCCACAGAGATAGAATTGCGTTTATGAGAATTTGTTCAGGAAAGTTTAAAAAGGGCATGGAAGTATTTCACGTTCAGGGAGGAAATAAAATTAAACTTGCTCAGCCGCAGCAGTTCCTTGCTCAAGACAGGGAAATTGTAGAAGAGGCTTATGCAGGAGATATAATCGGTGTTTTCGATCCTGGCATTTTTAATATTGGAGATACACTCTGTTCTGCAAGCAGAAAATTCAAGTTTGAAGGCATACCGGTTTTTGCACCAGAGTATTTTGCAAGGGTAAGAACAGTAGACACAATGAAAAGAAAGCAGTTTATAAAGGGAATAACTGAAATATCCCAAGAAGGTGCCATTCAGGTATTTAAAGAACTCCATATAGGTATTGAAGAAATAATTGTTGGTGTTGTTGGTGTACTTCAGTTTGAAGTTCTTGAATACAGAATGAAAAATGAATACAACGTAGATATGAAAATGGACAGATTACCTTATAAATATGTTAGATGGATTGAAAATAAAAACATAGATGTGGATTCCTTGAACTTAACCAGCGATGCCAAAAAGGTTAAGGACTTAAAGGACAGAAATCTGCTTATTTTCCAGAGTGACTGGGGCATAAACTGGGCTCTTGAACATAATAAGGGACTTGTTTTATCTGATATTGGAAAAGGTGAATAAAATAGAGAGATTCAGATTTGGAGTAAAATCTGAATCTCTTTTTTATCCATTAATTCTATAAGTTTTATTTTATCAGGCCTTGATAATGACTTAATTTCACATTCTCTTTTCATTGCTTCAGACTTTGTATCAAAAGTTTCATAATAAACAAGCAGGGCTGGAAGTCTTCCTCTTGTATATTTTGCTCCTTTGCCACTGTTATGCATTTTAAGTCTGTTTTTCAAATCATTTGTATAACCGGTGTATAAACTCCCATCAGAACATTCTAATATATAAATGTAATACATAAAATCCCCTAAACCTTAGAAACAAATTTATTTCCCTTAATATAAAACCTAAGGGGAAAATCTTTTGCTTCTTCTGCATAATCAATCCCAATCCGCTTGGTTGTTTCAATATTAAAAGTATCATTATTATCTATAATGTAAAGTTGGTTTCCAAGGAGATCCTCTCCATTTAAAGTTTTGTTAATGCCAAGTGCTTTGCACAATTTTCCTGGTCCGTTTGTTAAATTTAATATATTTCTTTTATTCAAACTGTCATAGCTTTTGTTGAACCGATTTTGACTCATTGCTTCAATACCATCTACCGGTTCAAGGGCTCTTATCAGCACAGCTTCAGGTATTCCCACTTTTTGAGTTACCACATTAAAGCAGTAGTACATCCCATAAATCATAAATACATAGGAGAATCCAGGATTTCCATACATAACCTCAACTCTGGAGGTTCTTTTTCCTCCATAGGAATGTGCCCCTTTATCAATGGTTCCAAGATATGCTTCTGTTTCAACAATTTTGCCTGAAATTTTTATTCCATTTGTTTCATGAACAAGAATTTTACCAAGAAGCTCCCTTGCTACGGTTTCTGTGCTTCTTTCATAAAAGTCTCTCTTTAATTTATTCAAATAAATCACCACCATAAAAATAAAATGCAGCATTAAATACTGCATTTATATCTACATTGTATCCAAATAATAATTATTTAGTACCATAGAATCGCTTTTTACATTATTCTTATAATATATAAATTCTAGTGGTTTCTTAAGCAGCAGCTCTCCCTTTGCAAGAACAAAATCTACAAGCTTTACTGTGCCATATGCAAATGCCATACCCGCAATAACATCTATTACCCAATGAATTTGAAGGTACATTGTTGAGAAAATTACACTTAAACAGAAAAATCCCCAAATACATTTGAAAATTTTATTCTTCTCCCTCATTACCAATAGAAACATTGCAAAGGCAATGGAGGTATGCATGGATGGAAAACAATTCAATGTAACTCCAGCTGCAGCCTCAGGACTAAGGTTTCTTGCAAGTCCATCCGGGTTTCCGAGAACATACCAAACCTCCTGAAGATGAAAGGTTAAATAAAATGGAGTTATTAAAAATACTTGAAATATATGTCCGGATAATGCATATCTAAGCATTTTTCTAAAGTCAAGGGCGATGCAGGCTCTGTATAAAGCAAGCAGTACTGGAAGTACAAATCCATTATTGTATACATATCTGAAATACCAGGTTAAGGTGTCATTTTGAATTACTCTGGCAAATCCACCATCATTAAATGGTATTTGTGAAAATACAGGATTTAAATCCATAACTATTTTTTGGCTTATCTGCCAACTTAACATTTTTCCCCAGAAGGTGTAGCCATTTGCACTGATATACCATATAAAGTAAAGAAAAGGTATAGCTAAGGCTAAAAATGGTATCAGTCTTACATCCCTTCTTATGTCGTGAAAAACTGTGAGTGCTGCAAAAACAAGTAGGAATAAATATATTTTGTAATCAAGTCCTGTGTTTACAAAAGCTACATTCCATGCTTTCCTAAAGAAATAAATTCCAATAAATATGAAATAATACTTGTCTACAAAGTTCCACAATTTCAAAATATAAGGTTTCAAAATACTATAAATATTAACAAAAAAACTGTTTATAGGCATTAAAAAAAAGCCCCCTTCCTTTTCCGAAATTATTATATCATAAAAGAAGATGGCAAGTATATATTATAAATCTTTTTTTATAATTTTTAATGCATCAAATATAAATAAAAATACTGCAATTAGAAGAAGTATATTTATAAGAATTCCCCCAACTCTAAAGATCAAACTCATGAGGTATATTAAAATAAGTAAAGCAATAAACCATCGGATGAATTTCATAAAAGCACCTCCATAATAGTTACATTAATAGTTTTGGCTATTGAAGGGGAAATTATTAATAAATAAAAAGACTGTGCAATTGCACAGTCGAAATTTGCTATCTTCTATCTCTCATTTTGTTTTTTTCATTTTTTCTTGCTTTTCTGCAATCAGGACATCTTACTGGATCATTTTCAAATCCTTTTTCTTTGTAGAATTCCTGTTCTCCTTCAGTAAATACGAAATCTTTTCCACAGTCTTTACATTCGATAGTTTTATCAGCCATTTGTAAACCTCCTTAAAATAATAGGACTAATTTGTTCTTGGAATTTATCTCCTATATATAAAGGAGTTTAAAGAACCTTGAAAAATTGACCTACATAAAATATAGGATAATTATATCAATTTTACAGCTAAAAAACAATAATTAGTTGTTGAATTTACTAGGTTTTAATATATTAAACTTAATAAATGTATTATAATATTCATATACATTTTATAAAGGGGTAATAGGTTATGGATAAGAAGAGACTGACTAATATTATAAAGAGGCCGGAGAGCCCCAAGCTTGATTTTAAACAACTTATTGATGTTGTTTCTGAAGGGGGAAGAAAAGAATTTGCTAAAGATGTATGTGCAATAGCAAATTCAAAGGGAGGAAGAGGCTATATCATTTTAGGTATAGAAGATGGAACCAAAAGGGTTATCGGAATTAATGACATGGAAATCTCTGAAGAACAGGTGCAGCAGATTGTTTCCTCAAGAATTGATCCTCCTATTCCAATTTCACTTGAAATTACAGAGTATGAGGGGAAAAAGATAGGTGTAATTACTATATATGATGGCCCTAATAAACCATATCAGATAAAGGATAATGGAGCATTCTTAATTAGAAGGGGTTCAACCACAGATACCATGAGGAAGCAGGAAATAATAGCAGCCCTTCAAGAAAGTTTTAGTTTTAATGCAGAAACATTTCCCATTGTTGGAAGCAATATGAATTCAATAAACATGATTCTAGTAAAAAAATATTTTGATTCAAAGGGATTAAAAGTAAGTGAGGAAGCAAAGAAGGAGCTTCTTGAATCTGCCTCAATAATCTACATGGACAGGGAAAGTGGCAGTGAAATGGCAACCTTGGGAGGTCTGCTGGTTTTTTCAGCTGAAAATTATTTATTTGTGCCGCAAAATTTCATAAGAGTTGTAAACAGGCTTGAGGGGAGAAAGAGGGATGATATTATAATACAGGGTGACTTACTAAGTATTATAGATAAAAGCCAGGAAGTATTAAATGATTGTCTTCCGGATAATTATCCTGTGGATGCTGTTTTTGAAGCAGTTATGAATGCGGTTATTTACAGAGACTATACAGTATATTATAAGGAAATTATGGTAATAATAGATGATAATAGTGTTAGTGTCATAAGCCCGGGTGTTTTTGCAGATTCAAAAAACACCATTACAAGCTCCTACTATAAAAGAAACATGTGGATTTATGAGAAAATAGTATCAATGGATTCAAGGAAGAGGCTTCTTAAAGAAGAAAAGGGCTTCACAAAAATGAAAAAATCTTTTAAAAATATTGGTAAAGTTATGTTTATTAATAATATTAATGAAAATAGCTTTAAGGTGATATTTCCGGGAATAAACAGATTAAAATAAGAAAATACCGACATTGAAAAAATATTCTGAATATTATATAATTTACCTATGAGGTTGGCACCTAAATATTATATAAGGGGTGGTAAAAATGATTCATGTATTTTGTAACAAAAGAGGTTCAGGAAAAACTAAAGCATTGATTAATCTGGCAAATGAAAAGGTTTTAGAAAGTAAAGGACACGTTGTTTATATTGATGATGACAGAAGACCTCTCTTGGAGTTAGACAGAAAGATAAGATTTGTTGATACTGGAGATTTTGATTTAAAACAAGAAGATAGCTTTTATGGATTTTTGTGCGGCATCATATCCGAGGACTATGATATTGATACCATTTTTATAGATGGCTTATTAAATATTATAGACATGGATATAAATGATGGGGCACATTTGTTTTCCCAACTGGAAAAAATAACTAATAAGCATAATATAGAATTTTATATCAATATTAATGGGGAAGAGGAGGTACCTGAATTTATAAAGAGGTACGTGGCATAACTAACTTTGAAAATAATACTAAATAATATAAATAGGCCGGAGAAATCCGGCCTAATGATATTTTGTGAAGAGTTCAAAAATTGATATTAAAAGTTCAAATAATATTAGCACTATTACCATTATTTCAAGCTTTGTTGCCTTCTTCTCATGGGTAAGGGAACCAAACACATCAGTAATATCATGTAAAATTTCTGTTTTATGGGTTATCTTTTTATATCTCTCCTCTGTATCAAAAAGAATTATCATTTCAAGGAAAAACTTTTCAATGTCTTCGTTATTCCAGGCTGCCTTTGGTTTATCAAGAAGCATTAGGTTTGAGATTGTGTTGTATTTAAACCTTATAACTTTAGCTGAAGTTTTTGCAAGCTGTTTATCCGTCATATTAAACTTGCCATTTTCCAGATAACCTATAACATCCTCAATACCGTCCAGCAGCTTATCTGTTTCATATTCTGTTTTTCTTAGAGAAGTTGACTTAGCAAGCACCAGAGATATTATATCTAAGTAGTATGGATGAAACTCATTTGAGGTCATCAAATCATTATACAAGGCATATTCATACTCGGCACTAACTTCAAGCTTGTAGCTGTCAACATATTCATTTATATTATTGTTTTTTAAATTTTCATCAATCCCCTTTAAATATTTAACTACATCTTGTATTTCATGGTATTCCATGTTTATAAATACAATGGATCCAAAGTAATAAATATATACCCATTTGTTTTCAGGCTCTTTAACAATTCCTTTTAATAAATTATCTGAAAGCACCAGAGGATCTTCCCATTTGAATTTTTTATTTAAACCAAAATGTGCTGAAATTGCATTAAGATTTATTTCATTGCTTAAAACTGCGGATTTAAACTCCCACCCGTTCATACTATCACTCCTTACAGGCTTATATATAAATACTACCATAATATTACCATATTAAAAAGTTAAAATTTAATATATATTGACGGTAATTGAAAATTATAGTATACTCATTTACAATAAAAGACGTTGAAGAGGAAAGTAGATGTGAAGGGTATCCTTAAGAGAGTGGGTGGCAGGTGAGAATCCACGGATATTTCATGTTGAATTACTCCTTGGAGTTGCAGGCTGAATTTAGAGTAGGCCCCGCCGGTTAACAGCCGTTATTTTAATTAAGTTATAAATTTGGGTGGTACCGCGACAGACCTTCGCCCCAAGCAGAAGGGCTGTTTTTTTATTTAAATTTTTAGGAGGTGTACTAATGGCAAATGTAATTGATGTTTTAGTTGAAAGAGGTTACATTGAACAATTTACTCATGAGGATGAATTAAGAGAGCTTTTGGATAAGGAAAAAATAACATTTTATATAGGGTTTGACCCAACAGCAGACAGTCTTCATGTAGGAAGCTTTATCCAGATGATGGTTATGGCTCATATGCAGAGAGCAGGTCATAGACCAATAGTTCTCCTTGGTGGCGGAACAGCAATGATTGGTGACCCATCAGGAAAAACAGATATGAGAAAGATGCTTACAAAGGAGCAGATAGACCATAATGCTTCCTGTTATAAGAAACAATTTGAAAGAGTTATAGATTTTTCAGATGATAAAGCTATAATGGCTAATAATGCAGATTGGCTTTTAAAGCTTAATTATGTGGAGTTTTTAAGGGAAGTTGGAATACATTTTTCTGTAAATAAGATGCTTACTGCAGAAAGTGTTAAGCAGAGACTTGAAAGAGGTCTTACCTTCCTTGAGTTTAACTACATGCTTATGCAGGGTTACGATTTTTACGAATTAAATCAGAGATACGGCTGTGTTCTCCAATTTGGAGGAAATGACCAGTGGACCAATATAATTTCAGGAGTGGAGCTCGTAAGGAAAAAGGTTCAGAAACCTGCCTTTGGTGTTACAATTGCACTTCTAACAAACAGTCAGGGACAAAAAATGGGAAAAACCGTTTCTGGAGCCCTTTGGCTTGATAAGGAAAAAACTTCACCTTACGATTTCTACCAGTACTTTAGAAATGTTGATGATGCAGATGTTCAAAAGTGCCTTGCTCTTTTAACCTTCCTTCCTATGGATGAGGTAAAAAGACTTGGAGCACTAGAGGGTTCTGAAATAAATGAAGCTAAGAAGGTACTTGCTTTTGAAGTTACAAAACTTATTCATGGTGAAGAAGAGGCAATAAATGCAAAGAACGCTGCAGAAGCTTTATTTGCTGGTGGTGCAGATATGAGCGCAGTTCCAACTACAGAAGTTGAAAAGGCTGATTTGAATGTAACTATAACAGACCTTCTTGTAAATACAGGAATTATGCCTTCAAAAGGAGAAGCAAGAAGACTTATACAGCAGGGCGGACTTACCATTGAAGAAGAAAAAGTAACAGATGCCAATATGGTAGTAACAGAAAATAATTTCAAAGATGGAAGCATGCTTATAAGAAGAGGAAAGAAAAATTACAACAGAATATTGATAAAATAAAAATGAGTGCTTTGCACTCATTTTTCACGTCTCCACATAATTAAGGCAGCTTCCTTATTATCTTCATAATAACCTTTTCTTAAACCTTCTTTTTTGAATCCATATTTGGTGTAAAGATTAATGGCAGGAATATTAGATTCCCTTACCTCCAAGGTAATATCCGAAACTGACTCCCTGGTGCATATTAGAAGCAGAGCATCAAGTATGGCACTTGCAGTTCCTTTTCCTCTAAAATCCGGATGTACAGCAATATTTGTTATATGTGCTTCCCCGGCAATAATCCACATTCCTCCATACCCTGTAGCTTTTCCATTACAAATAGATACTACATATCTAGATAAATTATTTTGTGATATTTCACTGATAAAGGATTCCCTGCTCCAGGGAATTGTAAAACTAAGCTTTTCAACAGCCAGCACATCATCAATGTGTGCAAGTTCCATGGGAACTACTATAGTATTATCCATTTGAATTACCATGCTTTTTCTCATATTCTCTTTCTGCCTGGGAACTTCTTAAATAAAATGGAGCAAAGGACATATCCTCGCTTATATTATTTTTAAGTTTTAAAAGTCCAAGCTCCCCAAGGGAAGAAGCTCTTGCAATATTTAAATTTAATGGTGCAAAGCTCGGATTTTTAATTTTTTCAATTAATAAATCCATAAATAAAGGAACTCCATCACCAACAAAACAAACAGGTTCATCTTTCTTGTTTAATATTTGAATCAGTTCCTCTATGGGCAAAACAAGGTAGTCACCTTCCATAACCAAATCCCTGCCTTCAAAACGGTAGAGAGCAGTGTATACATTACCTCTAAGGGCATCAAGTATCGGGCATATTATGCCAGAGGTAAATGCCATGTTATAGGCAAGAGAATCCAAAGTTGAAATTCCAACAAAGGGCTTACCGGTACCCTGACTTAACCCCTTGACAGCAGCTGCCCCTATTCTAAGCCCGGTAAATGAACCAGGACCCTTTGATACAACAAAGCCATCCATATCTTTGATATCAAGTTTTAGATTTTTTAAAAGTGAATCAATTATTTCCATTAAAATAACTGAATGCTGCTTTTTATAATTAAAAATTATCTCTCCAAGTAATTTACTATCCTCAAGTACAGCACAAGCTGCAGACTCTGTAGCGGTATCTACGCTTAATATTTTCATATGTTAATCTCCTTCAAGTAATCGTATCTGCTGCCAACATAATTTATGCTGACAGATCTGAAATTTTCATCTTTACCAGGTACTTTTTTTATAATAATATTAACCCGTTCCTTTGGAATTAAATCTTGTATAAGATCAGACCACTCAATTATGCTTACTGCATCGCTGAAAATATATTCATCAAAGCCGATTGCTTCAATCTCATCTGGGTCATCTATTCTATAAACATCAAAATGATACAGTTTAACTCTGCCTTTATATTCATTAACAATTGTAAAAGTAGGACTTGTAATATGCTCATTTATATTTAAACCTAAGGCAATACCCTTTGCCAAGTGTGTTTTTCCTGAACCAAGTTCACCATCCAGGCATAAAATGTCTCCAGGTTTAACCAGCTTACCTATTTTTATGCCTAGTTCCATGGTTTTTTCTACACTATCTAATAATAATTCCATTAATTAGTCACCTCATAAGTATTTTATACAAATTTATTAAAAAAGGAAAGAAAATATATTAATTTGCATTGTGATTTTACTTTATGTAAAATAAATATATAATAATGGATTTTGAGGTGAAATACTTGAAGAAAAAAGTCTTTGCACTTTTAATAATATTAGTTGTTATATTTTCCGGATGTGAAAATTCTACGTCCAATACTGAGGTTCAAAATAATAAACCACCTGTAGTTTCAAATGATGTTAGATTGAACATTGTTACTACAGACAGGATCCTCTATTATATGGTGAAAAGTATTGTTCAAGACAGACATAATGTGGAGTATATATTTAAGGACAGGGAAACCCAGTATAATTACAATTTTACTGAGGACAGCCTTTATAATATTGGAAAGAAAGATTTATTTATATATATGGGTGCTTCCTACGAACCTTGGGCGGATGCATTTACTGATAAACTAGATAAAGACAAAACAAGGGTAATAAATGTTTCAAGGGGAGTTAAAATATCAAATCTAGATAAGGAAATCAAATACAAGGACACGGTTTTAAAGGAAAATCCCTATTACCTTATGAATTACGACAATTTTAAAATAGCTCTCCTCAATATAAAAAATTCAATACAGGATAAAGATCCTAAGAACAGGGATTTTTATGAAAAGAATTTCAATGAGGAAGTAAAGGCAACGGAAACAGAACAAAAGGCCATATTGGATATTACCTCAAAGCTTTCAGATTATACCTTTGTATATGCTGAGGATAAACTAGAATATTTTGTTAAGTATAATTCATTAAACAGCATTAGGCTTACTGAGGCAAATACAGTCTTGAAAAATCCATCAAAAACGGTTTTCTTGTATTGTGACAGCAATGTTTTAACTGCAAATGAAGGTTTTATTAAAAACAACAATTTAAATACCCTTAATGTAAGATGTTATCAAAATGACATAAAATATGAAGATATATTGTTATTAAACAAAGGTTTATTCACATCATACTACAATAGTATAATCATAAAAAAATGATATCAAAAGGCAGGGAAAGGGATAATGAGTTTTCAAAAAATAATTGTTTTTAGTTTTACAATTTTTCTTTTGGCATATATGATAAATATGGCCCTTTTCACCATGAAAAAGTGGCAGTTCAAAACTTATGCCTTCGGTATTCTAATTATTGGATTAAGTTTATTATCAGTTGGTACTTTTCTAGATATGACTGAAATAAATTTGAGTAATCGATATCCAGTTATAAAGATATGCTTTACCCTGGGAGCTGGATTTTTTTCAGTTGGACTTGCAGTTTGGAGCAGCTATACAAAAAAGATGATTGAAATGTTCGAGAACATATCTTTAACAGACCATATGACAGGAGTGTTTAACAGAAATGGTATAGAAAGGGCTTTTAACAGTATGGCAGAAAACGGGAAGTCATTTTTTGTGCTTATGTGCGATTTGGATAAAACAAAAAAAATAAATGACAACTATGGTCATGTATATGGAGATGAGTATATAAAAAGTTCTGTGGCTATTATGAAAAATGCAATACGTATGAACGGATACCTGGGTCGAATAGGAGGGGACGAATTTATTATACTTATGGATTATGAGGATGAGCATCTTTTAAACAAGAGGATAAATGAGATTAAAAAGCATGTATCTGAAATTTTCAAGGATAATGAAATCGGAGTTAGCATTGGCTATTCAGCTTTTCCAAGGCATGGGAAAGAACTTAATGAATTAATACTGGCTGCAGATAAAAAAATGTATGAAGATAAATTGAACAATTAAGTGTTGCAATTTGTTTCATTCTATTGTATAATAAATTTTGTCTTAGGGGTATGGCTCAACGGTAGAGTAGTGGTCTCCAAAACCATTGGTTGTGGGTTCAAATCCTACTGCCCCTGCCAAACAAAGGCTTTCCGGTTTTCGGAAAGCCTTTTTTAC
>JBLNDT010000010.1:0-9820 GCA_050261915.1 Solirubrobacterales bacterium | reverse complement strand
ATATTTGCAGATTTGTCCAGTTTTAAATATATAGCAGTTCCAAGTATAAAAACACCTGTGGTGATCATGCTTGTTCTTGCTACAGTTAAATATAAAACATAAATATTCATTACAATACCAGCTATATAGTAAGGTTTGTATTTGCATTTTTGGTATATAAACAGGCAGTAAATGCCTGCCATAATTGATATGAAAAGGTATGTTCCTAAACCATTAACATTTGCATATAAGGATGCAGGATTATATGCCACCCACTTTGTAAGTTTAATGCCTAGGAGCATATTTGAATCAAATATGAATTCACAGGACCCGATTATACTGTGTATTACTCCAAGAAGAAAGATAACAGAACATATTTTATATAAAAAATCCTGTCTGCCTTCGTGACTGATTCTTTTTAAATAGTATGTAGTAAAATATAAGTAAATCCCCATTATAACCCATATTTTAACAATATATAGAATGGTAGACTTCCCTTGATAGTTAGCCATATAACTTATACTAATCCATACAAGGTATAAAAACAAAATCATATTGAATTTATCTTTTAAAGATGCCTTAATTTCATGTATTACATTAAATTTGTACTTTTTTATTATAATAAATAATATAATCAGTGATAAAAGTAAAAAGGCCCCCCAGAAATAGTTAATTCCTGTGATGGTTAAAAAATACCATGCTGTTATTGATGTTAAAACAACAACAATTGCTATCAAAGTATTTAAAATATCATTATTATCTTTAACTAAATTAGTCAAGTTTAAACCCCCTAAATTATGTACTACTTTATTAATAACAGTATTCATTATAGCAAATAAAAATATTTTAGTAAACTTATATAGAAATAATGCAGTGCCGAAGCACTGCATACTAATTTAATGAATACCAGTTATAATTTGTTTCGTAGGTTATAGGATCATACCCATTTCCTATCCTAAGCACTGGCAGGTCTGTGGTTTTTTGAACAAGGATTCCAAACCAGAATTCCACCTGGTCCCCTGTATTAAGTTTTTGATCTATTATATTATGACCATATCTGTCTTTTGAAAAAGCAGCTATAGATATTACAGGTACTGCAGTTCCATCCTTTGTGAAGAAGTCATCAAAAATCACCTCATAGGCCTGCAGAGGCAATCCGCTCCCTGAATTATATTTCATGCTGAATTTCATTAAAATCCATTGTTCATCTGCCCTTGGTGTTTCATTAAACATGTTTTCGTATTGAATAATGGTATTTGCTTCAGAGCCGCTATATACATTTAAAAGTTTTACAGAGATATTTCTTGGTTCTTCAAAAAAGTAAGGTTGAAAATCAAAAGTCTGCTCGGTAGTCAAAGGTTTTATATCTGTTATCTGTGGCTTATTCATTGCATACAGCTGATCAACAGTTGTTAGGGAAGTTATATTCAAGAATGGTGTAACATCATTTATTGGTATTGCAAAATAATACTTGTCCCCATTATCTGCAAGGCCTAATGCATATGTTATTCCCACCAGCTGCCCTTTCATATTATAAAGACCGCCGCCGGAACTTCCATGATCTATTGGGGCGCTTATCTGAATATCATCTCCGGTTCTTAAGCTTGGATTACTTGCCTTCATATCCAATACAGCACCACTTGTTATTTTATCAATGTCACCTAAGGGATTTCCTATTGCAACTATTTCATCCCCAACAGCAAGTGAGGATGAGTCACCTAGTGCTGATACTGGAAGATTGCTTGCATTTTTTAACTTTATTATAGCAATGTCTTTTTCTTTGCTGTAACCAAGAATACCATCAACACTATATAATGTGCCGTCCTTGGTGGTAACAGTAAGATTGTACGCTCCTTCTATAACATGGTAGTTTGTTATTACCTTTCCGTCAGCAGATATTACACAGCCGCTGCCAAAAGCAAAGGCTACACCTTGGTTGTTTTTTGCCTCAATATATACAATTGACGCATCGTTTTCAGATACTTCAGCAAGTGTCAGTACTGACCCAGCTGCAGCTATAGAATATGTACAACTTGCAGTTTTCATACCATCCTGTGAGGTTACAGATATTACTGCATTACCTACCCCTTTGGCAGTAACCTTTCCAGTGTTGTCCACAGAAGCTATTGATATATCAGAGGATTTCCAAATCACTTTTTTGTTTGTAGCATTTTCAGGTAAAACACTCACATTTAATGTATCCGTGTCTCCAACTCTGAGTTTTGCTGTGGATTTATCCAAGGTCACAGATGAAATAGGAATTACTGTAGGAGATTCCTGTCTTTGGCCCGACCAATAGCCATCATCCCCTATGATACAATATCCAATTGAATCCTTTGCCACATATGCATGGTTTACCCAATATCCATCAGTACCAATGTAGCACCAGCCGTGAGAGTCCTTTGCCCAGCCGTCTTTAACCCAGGACCCGTCAACTGCGTTTAGAAAACACCAGCCGTGAGAATCCAACTTCCATGCATTTTTCAGCATTACACCGTTAGTGTAGTAATACCATGTTCCATTAGCTGCTACCCAGCCATTTTTAACCACTGCAGCATTTGCTGTAGAGGTTAATGGATTAATATTTCCAAATAAAATTGCTGTAGTTATAGTAAAAATTATTAATAATTTCGTATATAGCTTACTTTTCTGATTCTTTCTCATGCATTTTCCCCCATATGTTATAAATATAATAGTAATTATACTATTCTTTCTAAATTCTAACAATCATTTAATTATGTGAGCTTCAATTAATAACTAAAGGCAGTTCAAAAATTAAAGGAACCTTCATAGTTAAAGATTCCTTGGTTCGTAAAAAATTCTTAGCAGGTTTTTATTTTTTTAATACCTAACCCCGAAATAACTAGTACGCTCCCTAAAATTATTAGCGTTTGAAAATCCCACATTGAACCTGTTTGAGGCAAGGTGCTTACACTAGCTTTTGAATTGCTATTGTTGTCAAAATTCTGCTCAGTATTGGTACTTTTATTATCTTGAACCGGCAACATTTCAACAGAAATATTGTTATTTGATGTGATGTATGTATATGTATTTAAATTATTATTATTCTTTGCAAAATCCATATTTATCTCAAAGGATTGTCCTGCAGTCTTAAGAGTTGCTTCTGAACTGCCTCCTAAACTTTTGCTTAATAATATTCTAGCAGCACTTAGGGAATCAATATTATCTGCAGTGGAATCCTTAACTTCCATATCCGGGACAATTCCAACCTTACTGATTTCGTGTCCAAGTGGTGATACAAACTTAAGCACAGTAAGTTTTATATAACTGTTGTCTGGAAGAAGGAATACATTTTGGGCCACACCCTTTCCATAGGTGTTTTCCCCAATAAAAAATGCCTTTTTATAGTCCTTAAGCGCAGCGGCCAAAATTTCAGATGCACTGGCACTATATTTGTTTATTAAAAATATTGTGGGCTTGTCTATTAAAATGCCTTGATTTGGAGAAGTATATATATAACCATCTCCAGACTTTTTGTAACCTTTAAGTACTACATTTTCTCCAATAAAATACCCTGCAATATCAGTGGCTGAATTCATATAGCCCCCTCCATTGTTTCTTATATCCACAATGTAACTGTCAGGATTGGATGTGTTCAATTTTTTAAGAGCCGCTCCAAATTCATTAGCAGTATTTTCACCAAAGGATGTTATGCTTATGTAGCCAATATGATTGTCTAATATACTGCTTTCAACCGTTGGAAATTCAATTGCCTTCCTTTCAATAGTAAACTTTAACAATGAGTCTCCTCTTTTTATCTCTAGGTTGACCAAAGTACCTGAATTACCTTTTATATACTTAACAGCTTCTTCTGTAGATGCCTGAGAAAGGTCATTATTTTCCACCTTTAATATAATATCTCCAGGTTTAACACCTGCTAAAGAAGCAGGAGTATTGTCAAAAACTGAAATAATCTTAATTCCTTCCTGAGACTTGTCTATCTGTATTCCTATGCCAGAAAATGAGTTGTTTATGTCATTCATAAATTCATTGTATTGTTGTTCTGTAAAATATGCTGAATATGGATCATTTAGCAATTTTACAAGACTTTGAACATCTCCAGCTGAATTCATTACTGAATCAGGTATATCCTCAAGATAAAACTCATTGATAAGCTGCTTGCTGTAACTAAGGGAATCCCCTGGATTTCCTTCCGCGGCAGCCCTGCCGGCTGGAAAGAAAATCAGTGCAGTTAAAAAAAATAAAATGGTTATGGTTTTTACATGCTTTTTATAACAAATCATAAACAAAGCCTCCACAATTCACATTAATTCATATCATACAAGATAATAATATGATAATTATTCCACATTTACAAGTTATTCTTAAAATAATAAAAACCCTGGCAAGTAATTGCCCTGGTTTTTACCAAGTATTATTGCATCTGTTCCATTGCTGCCTGTTCTTTTAATTCACGGAATTTTTTCTTCAGATGTTTATCCATGTGGATTCTAAATGCATAAAACCCTAATCCAAGAGGTAACCATATTGCTGTAAAGGTTAATGCACCCTGGATATATGGAAGAATGCTTGTTATACCTGTACCCTTCATATTGATTGCTCTCATAGGATTTATAAAACACCCAAGAGGCCAGAAAAGATTGACTTTGTTCATAAAACCAGGTGGCAGCATTAGCTCAGGCCATGCGTAACCGCTGGTTAATATAGATGGCACTGATAAAAACATGCATAGCTGGACGCAAGGGAGTACCTGTCTAAAACAGCCTCCAAGGAAAAAACAAATGGCAATCATATTTATGATAAATATAATTAGCAGAATGTAGTTATTCATTATATTTCCTCTTAAAGGAAGATTGTAAAACTTGCATATTGATACAAAACATAGGGTAGCTCCAACAATTGAGCAGGCTGCAACAATTAAGGTTTTTTCCAAAACCCCTTTTATGCACTTGTTCCATTCTGGTGATTTATAATCCAGTCGTACCAGCTTCTGTTTGTCCTCAATTAATATTGGCGCCAGTACTTCTAGAATTGTCTGCTGAATCATAATCCCAATAATGCCATATAGCAAATACTTCATATAGCTAAGTTGAGGATCGTATATCATTCTTTGAACAAAGTACATTGAAGTTACAGCTTTAGTTGATTCATAGGCTGTCATGCCCTTTCCCTCCAGCACCTGTACCTGAACAGCCGCATTTAGGGTATTCAAAATTTCACTGCCGTAAGCGAATGCATTGTTCCCTATTACAATGTTTGTCATATCCACTAGATATAATGTTTTTGGGGCAGCCCCTTTTTTCACGTCCTCTTCAAAATTCTGTGGTATTATGAGCCCTGCAGAAACTTTCTTAGTTTGAATCATTTCCTGAACTTCACTGTCAGAATCAGCATAAACCTCAATTTTCAAACCTTCGCTGTCATTAAACTGTCTTATTATAGTTCTTGAAGTTGCAGAATTGTCGTGATCCACAACAGCTACAGGTATTTTTGTTACAAAGGTTTTGCTGTACACATTTCCAAAAATAAAGGTAAAAGCAACCACTAGGGGAATAAGAATTACCACATTTTTAACCCAGCTGAATATTACCATAAATCTTTCTCTGTTTTTCATGGCATTTCCACCCCCTTAGCCTTAGTTTTGTGCTTTTGCCAACGATCCTTAACTATCTTTTTCCCATAGAAAACTAAAGTTATTGATACCCATATAATTATGAGAAACCTTAAAAGCCATAGTATGTCTCCCATTACATATTTTATGCTTATTTCTTTTACTATTAAATCACGCATAGGTTCTGCAAAATGGGTAAAGGGCATCATCATCCCAAGTTTCTGAAAAAAAGAAGGCATTGCCATTAAGGGATAAGTGTATCCTCCAAGTATTGATGCTGGGAGTACACATATTGCTCCTATCTGGGTGGCAAGAAGTTTGTTTGGGATTGCCTGCATCATAAGCATCCCAAGGCTCACCACGGAAGTGGAAAACAACAGGGTTAAAAAGAACCCTCCAGTTAAACTTCCTTTAAATGGCATATCGTAAAAATGGCACTGTACCCATAAAGTTGTAGTTATTGATATTGTCCCAAGGAAACCCCAGCATATTGCCTTAAATACGCAGTATATATATTTTTCATCCTCTTCTTTTACTCTGTCTGCCCCTATCATTACAAGACCAACCTGAATCACCGCAATAAGCATTCCTGGTAGAAGAAAATTAACATAATTTTTTGCAGGGTTATTTAATAACCTGTAATTGAAGTACATTGGCTGGGCTGCCTTTATGGACTGGCTCGGAAGTACATTAAGCTTCCCCTCCATAACTTCCATAAGATACCCGGTTTTTACTGTTAAAAGTATTTCAGTCATTCTGGCTTTTGCTGCACTGGCAATAGACATCTGTGATGCATCATACATAACCAGCACATTTGGCCCCTTCCCTGCCAGGAGATCCTTGTAGAAGGATTCAGGTATTACTACTCCCACCATGGCTTTGCCCTGCTCCATATACTCCTTAATATCGCTGTCATTTTGAGAATACTCAACAACTTTAAATATTTCATTACTTCTTATCTGTTCTGTTATACTGCGGCTAATGGTTGAATTGTCCTTATCAATTATAATTGTAGGTATATTTTTTACCTGCTTTGCCTCCATTGCATAGCCAAGTAGAAAACTCATAGATACAGGTATTAAGAAAAGCATGGCAAAAAGCATAAGCCTTTTCTTGAAAATATCCAGCCATTCTTTTGCAAATATAATAAATTCAAGCTTATTCATTTTAATTCACTGCTTTCTCGTTGCTTTTTATCTTTCCAAAATCAACTATAGCAGTCATCCCAGGATGGAGATCCTTACCTTTATTATCAAATTCAATTTTTACCCCATAGGATAGTATGTCATATTCTCCGTTATCATTGGTAGCCCTCTTTGTAGCAAAATCAGGCTTTTCATTTATTCTTACAACCTTTCCCTGGAAGGTTTCACCCTTATAAGCTATAAGCTTAATTGAAACTGTTTGACCAAGTGAAATACCTGAAAGTTTGCTTTCTTCAACCTTAACCTCAACCCAAGGCTTTTCGGTACTTGCTATTTCAACAAGAGGCATTCCTGTGGATACAAGCTCTCCAACCTTAGTATTTACAGCAGTTACTACTCCGTCTGCTGGTGCTGTTATAGTTGAATCAGTAATATAGCTTTCAACCTCCTTAACAGCCCCTTGAGCCTGGGCAACCTGTCCCTTTGCTGCAGCAACCATGGAATCTGCCTGGGCAACCTGTGCATTTGCAGCTTGTTTATCCTCAATTCTTGTGCCTGCCATAGCCTTATCGTAGGTCTGCTTTGCAATTTGAACCTGCATATTAACCTGATTAAGAGTGTTTAAGGTTTGTTCGTCCTGCTGCTTTGATACTATCCCCTGCTGAAAAAGAGTGTGAACCCTGTTATATGAGTCATTAGCATAGGTTTGAGCCTGAGTTGCATAATCGTAGGCTGCTTTAGCCTGGGCAATATCCTCAGATTGTGCACCATTTTGAGCTTTTTGCGCAATTGCTGCTGCTGCAGACCTTGCAGCCTGTGCTGCCTTAAGCTGACCATTTGCTGCTTCAACAACTGCATCTGCCTGAGCTTTCTTTGCAAGGAGGGCTGCGTTGTCTATAGTCATAAGCACATCACCTTTTTTAACTTTATCACCCTCGGATACGTTAATTGCAGCAATGTTTCCTGCTATTTTAGTGTTAATGGTGGTTTCTTCCGTTTCCACGGAACCTTGTACTGTAAAATTCTCGTTTTGAGCCTTTATCAATTTTTCTGCTGCTGTATTTTTGCTGCATGCCCTAAAGGTCAGTATTATTATAATCAGCATTAGAATTGTTATTACCGGGTATGCAATCTTTTTATTTTCAACAACCCAGTCCTTTAGATTTAAACCGGTGGCTTTTAATTTTGATAATATATCCTTAAAGTTTTGTTCCATTTATAAACTCCTCCTATTGGTGTCAATGCTAATTAAAATCCTTAATGTAACTTTTAAATTGTTCTACTGCTGTAAGATAATCAATCTTAGCTTCATTATACTGACATTCTGCTTCCTTCATGGATTCCTCTGCAGTGTCAACCTGAAGCTGTGTTGACATTCCTACCTCAAGTTTTGATTTTTCAGTATTGTACAATATTACAGCCTGATCATAATCAAGTTTTTTACTTGTAACAGTATTATTCAAACTTAAAATATTGTTGTAATCAATTCTAACCTTAGCATTTACTGAGTTTTCTTCGTCAATTACCTGGTATTCAAGATTAGTTATTGTATCGCTTAAGGTTTCAGCATAGGACTTGTAGTCTGTATTTGGATAAGCAGCCCTTTCAAGCTGATTTTCATCATCGTCATACATTTCAGCTATACCTTCCTCGGTTCTGTCCAATTCCAGTTCTTTATTCATGGAAGTTACTGAGTGGCACTCCTTGGACATTTTTTCTGCTATGGCTCCCACATCTTCAAGAGTATATTCTTCATAGGGTATATCCTCGGATTTAAGGTTAAGCACTGAATTTACGCTTTTACCCATATTTATATTTAATTTCATTCTTATGCTTTCCTTGTCGTTTAAAAGCTGCTGTAGCTCTGTTTCTGCTGTATCAAGGTTAACCTGGTCATCAATCAGGGAATTTTGAGCTTCCGTTCCCACATCAATTCCTGTCTTCTTGTTTTGAAGAGCTGTTTTAAGTGTTTGAATTTTGTCTTTTTGAATTTCAATAAGCTTATCCTGTATTATGTATTGGAAATAAAGCTGTTTTGATTTTGTAACTACAGAATCCTGCTTTTGATCCTTGTCCCAGTTTAAATTGTCTAATTCAAGCTGCCTTCTCCCTGGATTTACGCTTAATCTCATTTCCTGCTGATAGTCTGTCTCCTCTCCTGTCTGGAGGTCTGCTTCCTCTAGTGCAGTTTTTGCTACATCAATTTTTTTATTATAAAGATTCAGGCTGGAATTTCCGCTGATTGTATTTTCAATTACCTGCTCCAAATCCATTTCTCCTGTGTCACTGCCTGCAGCAGCCATAGCATTCCCTGGGGTCAAGGTCATAAAAATTCCTAAGGCCAATATTGAAATTATTTTTTTATTTTTTTTCCTCATATTTAAGCTCCCTCCATTACGTATTCAGTTCCAGCTTCACAATTTTTCTCAAATTCATATAGTGAATTATTATAATCTCTCAGTGCCTTATTTACATTCATTTGTGCCTGGTTTACACCAAGCTCAGCATTCCAAAGTGTAGCTATTTGCAAAAGCCCTGCATCGTAGCTTGCCTTTGCGTTGTTGTACTGATTTTGTGCTTGTTGAAGTTTTCTATCTGCAAGCTGTTTTTCAGACTGTTTCTGTTTTACTTTAAAATAGCCCTCCTGAACTTCCATTTCCACCTGTTTGCATAAACTTTCATAATTTGAGTTTGCCTGGTCCAGTTCCTCTGATGCCTTAACATAAGTTAGTTCTGTTTCTGAAAAATACTTTGAAGCAAGATCAAATTTCTGCTGTTTTTCATCAATATCTATTTTGGCAGCAAGTATTTCCGCTCTGTTTGCCAATGCACTTTTCAGGTATTCATCATAAGATTTTGTCTCCATATATATCATTTTTTCATCAGTAAAATTAAACTGCTTAGAGACATCCACACCTATTGCCTGGTTAAACTGAATTTTGCCATTGTCTACCTGTCTTTGAAGATTCTCAAGCTGCAATTTCAATTTTTGGATTCCTATGTCAGCTACCTTTTTTTCAACCTCTGAACTAAGTCCTTGCTTGTATTTCTCTAGAAACTGGTTGTACTCTTTAAGCTGAGTATCATATAGCTTCTGAGTAAG
>JBLNDT010000009.1:0-3294 GCA_050261915.1 Solirubrobacterales bacterium | reverse complement strand
TTAAATACAATTTTTGTGCTGCCAAATCGATGTAAACGCTGCTTTTGCCTTTATCCAATAACCCATCCATCTCTAAACCATCAAAATAGTTGCTTATAGCAGAAACCAATAATACCTTGTGATCGTAGTCATTTTGTATTTTTCCGATGTAATTGTCTTCTATAGTTGATTTTATGTCATTGTGAATTTGATTCATAATATCCACTATTTTGATTTTCTTAAAGGCAGCTCCTTTGTCTGCAGTTACTGTAACCAAACTATTTACAGCTCTTGCCACCTTAACCTTTCTGCCATCATTCATAAGTATTAACTTTCCTGCATCTATTGCAGTATTCATATCAGTCTTAGTGAGATGGTCGCAGTCAGTTAGTTCTGGCAGCGGGGCATAAGTAGCACTCATGTTTAAAGGAGTTCCAGCCAGCAATCCTGCAATTCTTCCGCAATACTGTTTTGCTGTATAAGTCTTAGTTGCAGTAATAATTGAAGCAGCTGAAAAGTTTATTATACCCTCATGGTCACTTGCACTGTTTGGCAGTACAGCCTGGACCTTTTTGTCTTTGTTGTCTATAAGTCCTTTTACCCAGGCTGCAAAAGCAGCTACATCTGAATCTCCTATACCTGGCACTGCTATATAGTCAAAGTCTGCTGTTTCAAAATATGTTTGAGGAGCTGTATAATCTGTTGCTGCAGCTGCCTGTATATAGGCAATAACCTTATTAGGTGCATTGATATAACCTTTAAAGGTAAGTTCTATCTGTTCCTTATTGTCAGAGCTTAACGTTGCTGGAATGTCATCAACGCTGTTCATAACTACTACTGGATTAGCTGGCACTGCAGCATCTCTTAGTATTAGTGCTACAACTCCTCTGTCTCCTCTAGTGAAAAAAGTTCCTCCTGTAGTTTTGAATAAAATATTCATACTTGGTAATCCCATTTAAAATACCTCCTTAATTTTTACATCTTTCATTGTTTTTAATTCTGTATATCCTAATGCTATTAATCTCTCTGCTTCCAGTTTGCTTATTGAAATTGTATTGGTATCATCCAAGGTCATTAATACCTTTTCCTCTTCTTCCAAATAGTCTAATGTGAAAATGCAGTGTAAAATATTATCTGTACTTGTGATATTAAAAGTTAAGCCATTGATTTTCAAACTCCTATTTAAAATGCAGATATATAAATCAAATATTGTTTCTAATTTATCCTGCACAGTTAAGCATTCTTCTATAGTTTTGTTTTGACTTAAAAAAGTAATATCAACATTTATTAACCTTCTTTTATAGTAAGTTAAATTTGTAGTTTCAAGAGGAATTAATTGTACAATAAAGCATGGCTTTTGCAAATTAACTTCACCCGTTTCATTATAAACTGGATAGCCAAAAGCATTATTCAATATTTCTGTTATCGTATCTCTTATATCTGTATACTTCATAGTTTTGATTCCTTTACAATATCGTTTAAAATATCTTGTACAACTTCTTCAAAATTCTTATCTGCTTTTGCTATTGCATTGGTAAACGTTAATTGTCCTTTTACAAGTTCACCATTTTCAGTGAAATATCCATACTCAAAATCTTCTGCATTATCAAGATTAGAGCCAACCTCTGTACTATAAATATTCCCTTCTTTTGATATGTCGCTTCTGCCCCAGCTTTCAGCCAGGCCCCCTGAACCTTTGGGTGTTGTTGATTTTAAATCCGCTACAACTTTATCAAGAAAATCTCCCATTCTTTCACTAACAATATCCTCCATGGAATTAATCATGTTGTTAATGCTTTTTTCAAAATCCTCAAAGTCAGTCACCAGCTTAAACACCTCCTTATAAAGTTTTTCATGTCATAATCTCACCTCGCTTTCATAATAAAAGCACTTAGAAACTCTAAGTGCCGATGAAAAGAATATTCATATTTAAGAAGCTTTAATGAAAATTCACTAATATCATAATACTACGTTTAATTTGAAATAACATACATTTTTAGTATAATTTTCATATAAGTTTAGAATAGAATGGGAATAGTATTTGTTCTAATTTCACTATTGCATCTTTTCTAATTTGTTTCAGCCTGATTTCAGTAATATATTGTGTAAAATGTTCCTGATAGGAAATCTCTATATCTTTCCAAAACATGCCTTCAAAATATTTAAGTTCGATTATGTATTTTTCTTGTTTCGTTAATGCCTCAAGTGCCATATCAATTTGTTGAAGCTCCATTTTCTTTGCAAAAATTCGAGATTCATCCTCTTTAATCCATTCCTTAATAACATTTTCATCTAAGGTCTTTTCTACAACATAGGCCTCTACTGGTGAGCTCTTTGATCCTTTAGGTCGCCCAGGCATGCCCAAAGTTACTGATGATGGTAAATAATCTTTGTACCATACCTCAGGGTTTGCTATAGCATATCTATATTGCTCAATCCTTGCTTCTGTTGTTTCAACAAAGGATTTATTAGTTTTATATTGTTTTAACCATGTTTCTATTTTCATATTATTCATCTCCCTTTGAATTAATTCGTTACCATTGAATTGTAATCCATTCAACCCAATCGAACAAGTTTTAAATTTCATGTTTTCCCATTGTTTTACTAGTTTTTAGTTCAATATCATCGAATATGTAAATATTTCTCACTATTTCATTGACATTGAACTTTTTGCACTTTATTATTATTCTATGAGAATGAATATTTGGAGGTATACTATGCTGGGAGATAATATAAGAAACTTAAGAAAATTAACTGGGTTAAGCATAAATAAGCTATCAAAAGATACTGGGATTTCTCTAGGTTACCTTAGTGACTTAGAAAATAATAAATTTAGTAATCCTACTCTAGATAAATTGAAAACAATTGCTGATCGTCTTGGAGTAACTGTGGAAGATTTTTTTAAGGATGACTCCCCTATAATTCCTAAGTCTGAAGATGAATTACTGAATACTCTTACAGAAGAAAACAGATTGTTATTTAAAAAAATAAAATCCCTGCCTTCCAAAGATGCAAAGAAAATATTAAATATAATTGATTTATTTGAAAAAGAAAACAACATTTAAATGTTTCTTATTTAGGGGGGATGACATTGACAAGTGAAGATTTAATTGAAGTTGCTGAATATATGAGGCGATTAGAAGAAGATAAGACTGTTAAGATAATATTTGAAAGCTTTGATTCAATTTATGGTTTAACCTATAAAGGCAATAACGATAAATACCTAATAATGATAAATAAGAACTTATCATATGAATTGCAAATCGAAACACTTTGGCATGAAGCAAAGCATATATATTCTCATATGGGAAAAAG
>JBLNDT010000008.1:0-9753 GCA_050261915.1 Solirubrobacterales bacterium | reverse complement strand
TATACAGAAGGTCAGAGGAAGAACTACCAGCAAGAGTCGAAGAAGTTCATCATGCAAAGGAGGAAGGAATCATATTCCACCTATTAACTAACCCTGTAGAAATCCTTGGAGATGAAAAGGGATGGGTTAAGGGAATGAAGTGTATAAAGATGGAACTAGGAGAACCTGATGAATCAGGTAGAAGAAGACCAGTTGAAGTACCTGGCTCAGAATATGTGCTTGATGTGGATACTGTTATAATGTCTCTTGGAACATCACCAAATCCACTTATATCATCAACCACAAAGGGACTTGAAATAAACAGAAGAAAGTGCCTTGTGGCAAATGAAGAAACAGGACTAACCACAAAGGAAAAGGTATATGCAGGTGGAGATGCCGTAACAGGAGCTGCCACAGTAATACTTGCCATGGGAGCTGGTAAAAAGGCTGCTAAGGCCATAGATGAGTATTTGAGTAAATAATATTAATGCTGTATTAGTCTTTCTAATACAGCATTTTTAAAATATAGGAGGCAAAAATGGATTTTAACAGGGTGGATACCATTGAAAATGGAGTATTAGTAAGAGATGTAAGAAATTTTGATCTTACTCATATTTTTGAATGCGGCCAATGCTTTAGGTGGGAAAGGCAGGAAAATGGAAATTATATAGGGGTAGCTTATGGTAAGGTACTGGAGCTTGAGAAAAAGGGAGAAGACCTGTTTATTTACAATATAAATGAGATAGAATTCATTGAAACCTGGGCAAATTATTTTGATCTTAATAGGGACTATAGTCCAATTAAAGAAACTTTGAGCAAAGATCCTCTTCTAAAAAAGGCAGTTGAATTTGGGCATGGAATAAGAATACTGAATCAAGAACCATTTGAATTGGTACTTTCCTTTATTATTTCATCAAACAATAGAATACCTATGATAAAACGAGGTATTAAAAATATAAGTGAAAAATGGGGAAATAAAATAATATACAAAGGAAATGAATACTACTCCTTTCCAAGTCTTGAACAAATAAAGGATGCCTCGTTAGAAGAGCTTGCTTCCTGCGGTATTGGTTTTAGAGCAAAATATATAAGGGATACAGTAAGTGACATATACAGCAAAAAGTATGATTTGGAATGGATTATAGGGCAAAGTCATGATGTGTGTCATAAGGAGCTTCAGAACTTTACAGGGATAGGGCCAAAGGTTGCTGATTGTATAATGTTGTTTTCAATGGGTAAGCACCAGGCATTTCCTGTGGATGTGTGGGTAAAAAGGGCTATGCAGCATTTTTATCTTGCTCCTGATTTATCTTTAAATAAAATAAGAGATTTTGGAATTGATAAATTTGGAGAACTTTCAGGCTTTGCCCAGCAGTACCTGTTTTATTATGCAAGGGAGAATAATATCAAAGTTTAAATATTGTTACATAAATAACATAGCAACTGTTAACTTTGTAATGCACTATAAAATAAGATAAAATATATCTGTACTATATATTGAAATATATCTGTACTAATATTATAATAGGTATATATTATATAAAGGATGGATGTATTATGAATTTTGAAACACAGCTAAAAAAATTGAAATATCAGGTTTTGCGAGAAGTTTCTCTTTTGGCAAAAGAGGGAAGATTAAATAAAGAAGAATTGGTAAAAATTCAATACAGTATTATTCAAGGTGATAAACCAAAGTATAGGTGCTGTATATATAAAGAAAGAGCTATTGTATATGAAAGAGCACAACTTGCCTCTGGGAATATGCCCTGTGACAGTACAATACCAGATTTAGTGAGCATAATGGATAATGATCAAATAATGTATGTTATAGAAGCAGCCTGCGACAACTGTCCCATAGACAGGTTTATGGTTACTGAAGCCTGCAGGGGATGTATTCAGCATAAATGTATGGAGGTATGTCCTTTTGGTGCTATTACAACAGTGGCGGGGAGAGCTTATATAAATCAAGAGCTTTGCAGGGAATGCGGCATGTGCAAAAAAGAATGCCCATACAATGCAATTGCCGAAGTTATGAGACCTTGTAAGAAGTCATGCCCTACAGGTGCCCTTGAAATTAATCCAGAGGATAAAAATGCAATGATAAATCAGGAACAGTGTATCAATTGCGGTGCCTGTATGAGTGCTTGTCCCTTTGGGGCCATATCAGACAAAAGCTACATTGTTAATGTGACCAGAGAACTAATTGAGGGTAAAAAGGTTTATGGGGTGGTGGCCCCGGCTTTTGCTGGTCAGTTTGGGGACAATGTTACTATAGGGATGGTTAAGGATGCTTTAATTAAAGCTGGATTTAAGGATGTGTATGAAGCTGCTTTGGGTGCGGATGCTGTTACTGTGCATGAAGGTATAGAGTTAAAACACAGGCTTGAAAATGGGGATAAATTTATGACAAGTTCCTGTTGTCCTGCTTTTGTAAATTATGTTGAAAAAATTTATCCGGAATTAACCTCAAAAATATCTGATACGGTTTCTCCTATGGCTGCCTGCGGAAAAATGATTAAGAAAAAGTACGAAGATTCGGTGGTTGTGTTTGTTGGACCATGCACTGCAAAAAAAGCTGAAATAAAAACACCCCATGTGAAGGGATCAATTGATTATGTACTCACCTTTGAGGAGGCGGCAGCATTATTAGGTGCTTTTAATATTGAGCCTGAAAACTGTGATGACTTGGAAATGATACAGGCTTCCTTGACAGGAAGGAACTTTGCAAAGGGTGGAGGTCTTTCTGAGGCCTTAGGTACTTTATCGGAAGAAATAAATAGAGAATTCAAAACAATATGTGCCAGTGGGGCAGAGGAACTAAAACAGGTTCTTGGTAAGGCGAAATTGAACAGGCTTCAGGAAAATTTTATAGAAGGTATGATGTGTGAAGGGGGCTGCATTGGTGGAGCAGGGTGCCTTGTATCAAAGAAAAAATCCAAACAAAATTTATTAAAATATGCAAACAGTTCAGAAGAAAAAACTGTGGGAAAGAATATAAATTTGGAGCTGTTTGAAGAAATAAACCTGGGTAAATAACATGTATTGACAAATTTTTAGACTGGGTTAATAATATATAAAAAAGAAGTATATGAGGTAAATATGCTTGATAAGTTTATTAATCGTGTGAAATCTGGAATATCATTAAAAAAATCCTATGCTGCATTAGCTGCAGTCCTAGTTTTTCTATGCTTTGCAGCATATATATATTTTAATAAGTATTTTTATTTATTCAACAATCCAAACAAACTTAAAATGGTTATTACGGGGTATGGAAGGTACAGTGTTTTTGTATTTCTAGGCTTTCAGATAATTCAAGTGGTGGTTTTCTTTATACCTGGAGAAATTGTTCAGATTGCAGGGGGGTACATTTTTGGTACCTTCTATGGAAGTGTGCTTTCAATTTTAGGGATTACAATAGGAAGTTCCATTATATATGGCATATCAAATTTATTTGGAAGGCCGCTGGTTAAAAGGATTATATCAAGAAGACATCTGGAACTATTCGAGAAGATTCTAAAGCTTGGAAGTGTAAACTATGTAGTATTCCTTTTGTATTTAATACCTGGAATACCAAAGGATGTACTTGGTTACATATGCGGAATTTCAGAAATGAGCTTTAGAAACTTCATTTGGTATTCTACCTTGGGAAGAATTCCTGCCATAGTTATTTCAGCATATTTTGGAGCAGGAATAATTGGAGGTAAGACAGGGAATCTTGTTTTTATTGCAATTATTTCTACCGCTCTCTTTGTATTTGGGGTTTTTAAAGGGGAAAAAATCATCAGTCTCCTTGTGAAGAAGGATTAAACTTTATATTTAGGAATTTATACGAAATAAATATTACAGCAGAAAATAAAACTATAAGTATTAAGATAAGTGCTGCACAGTGAAAAAAGAATTCCTCAGGGAGTATGTTTATTACTGGGTCTAGTGCTGGGTCAAAAATCCAATAATTATTTGAAAAGAAAATTTTGTGGAATATTGTAAAGGAACTGTCAAAGTTAATACAAAATGGTATAGCCAGGCTTATAGTAAACAATATTGACAGAAAAGAGCTGTATTTTAGAAATATGAAATTTTTCTTCTTATAGGCTGTATATAAGCCAAACATGAATATTAAAATACAAGCATACAATATGTAGTTAAGTTTTGTGAAAATATTTTTAACCTCTTGAAAATGAATAGAACCTTCCTTTGAAGATGGGAGATTTGGAATATTGAAGTCTGTTTTTTGGCTGCCTGTAACATAATAAATCAGGTAATCATAAGCGGACTTTATTTCATCAACCTTTAAATTTGTATTGCTGATAATATTTAAATGGTTTATGTCATAGTAATATAGTGGTTTGAAATTTAAGGTTAATTTTACTGAAAGGATAATAATAATCAATGCAGCAGCAGGGGTTGATAACTTATTCATAGTTTATCTCCAAACAATGATAATTTGATAAAATAATTATACTATAGTAAAAAAATAAAAAACAGACTAAATAAGTGAAAATTGGATATAATTCAATGTAATTACTAAAAAACGGTTAAAATAAGAAAAATATAGAAGAATCAAAATTTGATATTATCATAGTTATTATTTATCATAATAGTGTTAGCACTCGATTGTACTGAGTGCTAACAAATATTAATTGTTAAAAATAAATATAAAATACATTAAGGAGGGGTTTAAATGAATATTAGACCACTTGGAGACAGAGTAGTAATTAAAAAATTAGAGGCAGAGGAAACAACTAAAAGCGGAATTGTTTTACCTGGAAGCGCAAAGGAAAAACCACAGCAGGCTGAAGTAGTTGCAGTTGGACCTGGAGGCTTTGTAGATGGTAAAGAGATAAGAATGGAACTAAAGGTAGGAGATAAAGTTTTATTCTCAAAATATTCCGGTACAGAAGTTAAGGTTGACGGAACAGAATATACTATTCTTAAGCAAGATGATGTTTTAGCAGTAGTGGAATAACAAAAATAGTTTATGTAAAATAGGAGGTATTTTTATGGCAAAGAACATAATGTTTGGTGAAGACGCAAGAAGAAGCATGCAAGCAGGAGTGGACAAACTTGCTAACACTGTTAAGGTTACTTTAGGACCAAAGGGAAGAAATGTTGTTTTAGATAAGAAATTTGGAGCACCGCTTATAACTAATGACGGTGTAACTATAGCTAGAGAAATTGAGCTTGAGGATGTATATGAAAACATGGGAGCTCAATTAGTAAAGGAAGTGGCTACAAAGACCAACGATGTTGCAGGAGACGGAACCACTACAGCTACATTGCTTGCTCAGGCTATTATAAGAGAAGGATTAAAGAACGTAACAGCAGGAGCAAATCCTATGCTCATAAGACAGGGTATAAGAATTGCAGTTGAAAAGTCTGTTGAAGAAATAAAGAAAATTTCAAAGCCTGTTAATGGTAAAGAAGATATCGCAAGGGTTGCTGCAATATCAGCAGGAGAAGAAGAAATTGGAACACTTATAGCAGATGCTATGGAAAAAGTGGGCAACGAAGGTGTTATTACTGTTGAAGAATCAAAAACCATGGGAACTGAACTTGACGTTGTTGAAGGAATGCAGTTCGACAGGGGCTATGTAAGTCCATACATGGTAACAGATACAGAAAAAATGGAAGCTGTATTGGACGATCCATATATTCTTATTACAGATAAAAAGATTACAAATATTCAAGATATACTTCCTGTTTTGGAACAAATCGTTCAGCAGGGAAAGAAATTCCTTATAATATCTGAAGATATTGAAGGAGAAGCATTAGCTACACTTTTAGTTAATAAACTCAGAGGAACCTTTACCTGTGTTGCTGTTAAAGCACCTGGATTTGGGGACAGAAGAAAAGAAATGCTTCAGGATATAGCTGTTTTAACAGGGGGAGAAGTAATTTCAGAAGAACTTGGAAGAGATCTTAAGGAAACTACTATTGAAATGCTTGGAAGAGCAGAATCTGTTAAAATATCAAAGGAAAATACTACAATAGTTAATGGTAAAGGAAATAAGCTTGAAATACACGACAGAGTAGCTCAGATTAAGAGACAGGTAGAAGATACTACTTCAGAGTTTGATCGTGAAAAGCTTCAGGAAAGACTTGCAAAGCTTGCAGGAGGAGTAGCAGTAATTAAAGTTGGTGCAGCTACTGAAACTGAATTAAAGGAAAGAAAATTAAGAATTGAAGATGCTCTTGCAGCTACAAAGGCAGCTGTAGAAGAAGGTATAGTACCTGGCGGCGGAACAGCGTTCATTAATATAATACCTGAAATAGAAAAACTTGATTCATCTGATTCAGATATTAAGGTTGGTATTGACATAATCAGAAAATCCCTTGAAGAACCTGTTAGACAGATAGCATTTAATGCAGGATTAGAAGGTTCTGTCATAATTGAAAAAGTTAAGCACAGCGAAGCTGGAATAGGTTTTGATGCTCTAAAAGAAGAATATGTAAACATGATAAAAGCAGGAATCGTTGACCCAACTAAGGTTACAAGATCAGCTCTTCAAAATGCTGCATCTGTAGCATCCACCTTCTTAACTACTGAAGCTGCAGTAGTGGATATCCCAGAAAAGAATGCTGCTCCTATGGGTGCTCCTGGAATGGGAATGGGAATGGACGGAATGTATTAAAATATGTAAAATTAAAGCTCTCAATTATGAGAGCTTTAATTTTTGCAAATTTTATGTCATAAAAATGTTTACATGAATTAAATATGTTGACAAATAAATAAAACTTGAATAAAATAATGTAAAAACATAATTAAACTATACATTTTAACTCATATATACCCTGAATTTGGCAGGGAGTTTCTACCGAAAACCATAATTTTCGACTATGAGTGAAATTTTACGCAGGTACTGCGCCGATTTCACTATCATGAAAAGGCGTTTTTTTATTTTATTTTATAAGGAGTGTTTATAATGGCAAAAATAACAAAGCAGGCATATACTTTCGACGACGTGCTTTTAGTTCCAAATAAATCTGAAATATTACCTAAAGATGCAATACTTGGTACAAATCTTACAAAGAGCATAAAACTGAACATTCCACTTATGAGCGCAGGGATGGATACTGTCACCGAGTCTAAAATGGCAATTGCCATAGCAAGAGAAGGGGGTATAGGTATTATTCACAAAAATATGACTATAGAACAGCAGGCTGCAGAAGTGGACAAGGTAAAGAGACAGGAGAACGGAGTAATAACTGATCCGTTTTTTTTATCTCCATACCATACAATTCAGGATGCTTTAAACCTTATGAGCAGATACAGAATATCAGGAGTTCCTATAACTGTTAACGGAAAACTTACAGGAATAATTACAAATAGGGATATAGTGTTTGAAACTGATTATAATAAGAAGATATCTGAAGTTATGACTAGCGAAAATCTTATCACAGCACCTGAAAATACAAGCATAGAACAAGCAAAGGAAATTTTGAGGAAAAACAAGATTGAAAAGCTTCCTTTGGTGGATGGGGCAAATAATCTGAGAGGTCTTATAACTATTAAAGATATTGAGAAGGTAAGGATGTATCCAAATAGTGCAAAAGACTCAAAAGGAAGGCTTCTTTGCGGAGCTGCGGTTGGTGTAACAAAGGATATGATGGATAGGGTGGATGCTCTTTATAAGTCCAGAGTTGACGTTATAACCGTTGATACAGCTCATGGTCACTCTAAAGGGGTAATGGATGCAGTGAAAATTATAAAAGAAAAATATCCAGACCTTCAAATAATTGCAGGAAATATTGCAACTCCTGATGCTGCAAAGGATTTAATTCTTGCAGGGGCGGATTGCATTAAAGTCGGAATAGGTCCAGGATCCATATGTACAACAAGAGTTGTTGCTGGTGTAGGAGTCCCTCAGTTCACAGCAGTGTACGACTGTGCCTTAGCAGCTAAAGAATATGGAGTTCCAATCATTGCAGATGGAGGAATAAAATATTCAGGGGATATAGTAAAGGCTTTAGCTGCAGGGGCAGATGTAGTAATGATGGGTTCCTTGTTTGCAGGTTGTGCTGAAGCTCCTGGGGAAACTGAAATATTCCAGGGAAGAAGTTATAAAGTTTACAGAGGAATGGGTTCTCTTTCTGCTATGGCTTGTGGAAGTAAAGACAGGTATTTTCAGGAGGATGGTAAAAAACTTGTTCCTGAAGGAGTTGAAGGAAGAGTTCCTTATAAAGGGCATGTATCTGAAACAATTTATCAGCTTGTAGGAGGAATACGTTCAGGGATGGGATATCTTGGTGCAAAAACCCTTTATGAACTTAATGAAAATGCTGATTTTGTAATACAGACTTCTGCCGGTTTAAGGGAAAGTCATCCACATGACATTTCAATAACTAAAGAAGCTCCAAATTACAGCTTGAATCAACAGTAGTTTATTGGTATATTTTAATTAATGAGTTTTCTAGGAGGATATATATGGAGAGAGAATTAGTTCTAGTTGTAGATTTTGGAGGACAGTATAATCAGCTTATTGCAAGAAGGGTTAGAGAACACAATGTATATTGTGAAATCATTCCTTATACTTATACTGTTGAAAAAATAAAAGAAAAAAATCCAAAGGGGATTATTTTTACAGGAGGACCAAACAGCGTTTACGGCGAAGGTGCTCCAAGAATAGATAAGGAGATATTTAACCTAGGTGTGCCTATACTTGGAATATGCTATGGGGAACAGCTGATAGCATACACACTTGGTGGTAAAGTATTAAGCCCTGAAATAAGAGAATATGGCAAAACAGATGTTGAATTGTCACAGGATTGTTTGCTGTTTGAAGGTATAGAAAAAAATGAAACCTGCTGGATGAGCCACACAGACTTTGTTGCAGAAGCTCCAAGGGGCTTTAAAGTGTTTGGAACCACAAAACAATGCCCGGTTGCAGTAATGGCAGATGTTGAAAATAAAATTTACGGAGTTCAGTTCCACCCTGAAGTAAACCATACTCCATTTGGTAAGAAAATGCTTTCAAACTTCCTTTTTAACATATGCAATGTAAAGGGAGACTGGTCAATGGCTTCCTTTGCTAAGGAAAAAATTGATGAAGTAAAGAAGCTTGTTGGAGATAAAAAGGTTATATGTGCAATGTCAGGAGGAGTTGACTCTTCTGTAGCTGCAGTGCTTGTACATAAAGCAATAGGAAAGCAGCTTACATGCATATTTGTTGACCATGGTCTTCTTAGAAAAGATGAAGGAGATCAGGTTGAAAGAGTGTTCAAAGGTGAATTTGACATGAATCTTATAAGGGTAGATGCATCTGAAAGATTCCTTGGAAAACTTGCAGGAGTAAGCGACCCTGAAAAGAAGAGAAAAATAATAGGTGAAGAATTTATAAGAGTGTTTGAAGAAGAAGCAAACAAACTTGGGGACATTGCATATCTTGTTCAAGGAACAATATATCCTGATGTAGTTGAAAGCGGAACTCATACTTCAGCTACCATTAAGAGCCACCACAATGTAGGCGGACTTCCTGAAGACATGGAATTTAAACTTATAGAGCCATTAAGAGAACTGTTTAAAGATGAAGTTAGAGAAGTTGGAGAAGAACTTGGAATACCTCACAATATTGTTTGGAGACAGCCTTTCCCAGGTCCTGGCCTTGCAATAAGAGTTCTTGGAGAAATTACTCATGAAAAACTATTTATAACAAGAGAAGCAGATGCAATATTCAGAGAAGAAGTTGCTAATGCTGGACTTGAAGGTGAAATATGGCAGTACTTTGCATGTTTGCCAAACATTCAATCTGTAGGTGTTATGGGAGATGAAAGAAC
>JBLNDT010000007.1:0-63520 GCA_050261915.1 Solirubrobacterales bacterium | reverse complement strand
TACTGGCGTTACCGGTGACACTGGAGCCACTGGTCCTACTGGTGACACTGGAGCAACAGGTGCTACTGGCATTACCGGTCCTACTGGGGATACTGGAGCCACCGGCGCTACTGGAGTTACTGGTCCTACTGGAGATACTGGCGCTACCGGTGTTACAGGCGCAACTGGGGCTACTGGGGTTACTGGCGCTACTGGTGACACTGGCACTACTGGAGTTACCGGCATAACTGGAGCCACTGGTGTAACAGGTGCTACCGGAGACACTGGGGTTACTGGTGATACTGGCGCTACCGGTGTTACTGGTCCTACTGGGGATACCGGCGTTACTGGTCCTACTGGCGTAACAGGGGCTACCGGAGACACTGGGGTTACTGGTGCTACTGGCGCTACTGGTGTTACTGGTCCTACTGGAGATACTGGCGCTACTGGTGTTACTGGCGCTACCGGAGACACTGGGGTTACTGGTGACACTGGTGCCACTGGTCCTACTGGAGTTACTGGCGCTACTGGTGTTACTGGCGCTACTGGTGACACTGGCGCTACTGGTGTTACCGGCATAACTGGAGCCACTGGTGTAACAGGTGCTACCGGAGACACTGGGGTTACTGGAGATACTGGCGCTACCGGTGTTACTGGTCCTACTGGGGATACCGGTGTTACTGGTCCTACTGGCGTAACAGGGGCTACCGGTGCAACAGGTGCTACCGGCATTACCGGTCCTACTGGGGATACTGGAGCCACCGGCGCTACTGGTCCTACTGGGGATACTGGAGCCACTGGCGCTACTGGTGTTACTGGCGCTACTGGTGTTACTGGGGCACCCCAGCTATTCTTTAATGAAATTGCTGGTGGAATAGCTGTATATCCACCTCTAAATACTGAAGTTTCAGTAGTATCTGTATCTGTACCTGAAACAATTGGTGAAAATATAAAAGTTGACTATGCTCTTGCAGTAGAATTTCTCACTGCTGCAAACTCAAGTCTTACTTTCGAAATAAGATTATACAGAGATTCTACTTTAATCAACACTAAAATATTAGAAAGATCATTAACAGCATCCGGACTTCAACGATTTCCTATTTCCAGCACTTACGTTGATACTGCAGTAGCTACAGGTACATCAACTTATAGTGTTAGAATTATCGTCACCTTAGCTACAAACGTTACTTCCGGTACAGCATTCAACCGAAATATAAATTGCATCGCTTTTTAGTAGTGTGTACTCCTTATGAGGATGCTCGAAAGAGCATCCTGTTTTGATTATGATCTAAATGTATATAAATACAAATACTAAACCTATAAATTTTATTAATATCATAATTGTGTAATCGAGATTTGTGTAGTAATGGAACAGAAAACAGCTATAATCATGTAAATATTTTACACAATTATAGCTGTTCTCAATTTTGGGTACGGCAATCATAAATGTAAATCTACCCGAGAGCGTTTTTAACGCTTTCTAATAACTTCCTTGGCCTTTTTACTCACTTACTCTTTAAACGACGTTTAAAAGTTTCTCTCACTTTTCATTATCATTCAGTAATTTAGCTACTCGATTAAATATGCCTTCCTCTATAAATCCATTTAGTACATTCTTCTCATTCAGCAAAATAAACCTAATTCAACTCTTAGACCAATCCTTATTACGATTAGTTTTAATTACTAAACTATTTAATTCACTTGCAACCCTCTGTAAGCTTTTCCCACTAATATATAAACTATATATTTTATCAATAACTTTCTCATTAGAATATGGCTTTCTTCCAGCATTTCTGGCGTTTAGTTTTATTTCTGAACTATCTATCTGCTCTTGAAGTATGTTTATCCTATCTATTAATTCGTCTTTTTCTCTTTCATACCTACTGCGTAAGTTTTCATTTAGCCTTTTATACTCAGCAGTCGTTTTCTGTTCATTATCAAATTCTAAAATTAAAACATTGTGGCATTTCAGATAGGGTGTTGTTGTATCCGCAGTATAGTATTTTTCCACACACTGAATGCATATTAACTTTATCATATGCACTCCCTTATGTCAAAGATGTTGCCCATACAATGTCCGCTAATATGTGGTGAATTATTTCAATTATAGTTTTACTTATTATTAATTTTCCTCCCATCCTATAATAGGCGGTTTCAACATATAATGTGCTTCCTTTTTATTTTAGTGCACGTTAATCTTCACACCATAACAAAAACACCAAGTAAGCGCTAGGTGTTTCAAAGAAGGATATATTTAATGTTATAAATTATTAGTTTACATATAACACATTTTTATTCGGCATTTTCGGCAAGGTTACTTTTCTTCACTCTTCTTCAAAAATTTATTATGTTTCCTCCTTGGATAGCTCTCATCTCTTTCACCAAGAAAGAAAACTGCCTGTTGCCAACTCCTGAATTCATCTAGTGAATCAAAGGTATATCCATCAACTGTTATTATGTTAGATTTTTATTTACTTATGTTACCTCCTTTTTAATAATACCGTAGTATTCGCTTTGAATAATACAGCACTTGCATACAATTTTTCACTTTTTAGTTTTATTATTTAAAACTTTTTGTGCTGTACTACTTGATACATCTGCTGTTATCTCTAATGCTAATTTACCAATTGAAAGTGTAGCTTCACCTAAAGAAGGCATTGATGTGAATTTTACTGAATGTGGTGAACTGAATTGCAGCTCACTTGGCTGTTGATTTTTTTCTGGGATTACTACATACATTCTGATATTATATGTATCCTTTCGATTAAAAGGCTTTAATATTATTTCGACTTCATTTAATGGTTGTTTCGGCGAGACCTCGTCAATTATATTTATATCATGGAACTTATCAAAATGTTTTTTTTCTATATTAATAATTTTATCTTCTTTATCAAGTGTGACACCAAATGTAAATTTATCAAAATCCTTATTTCCTTTATTTATCATCTCGATATTGACTACAAATAAATTCTCAAAAGCATATTCAACTCCTTCATCTGAGATTGTCACGTTTGTTATCAAAGTTGAACCTTCAAGATTCTTCCTGAATAATGGTATACTTTCACATTTATATCCAACAGGTTGTATTCTATTTCTCACAGATGTAGCAACTTGTGTAATTATTGCTCCCATAGCTCCACCTGCTAAAAATGAAACACCAACGCTAACATAATTAATATCCATATAACTTGTCCCCCCTTTAGGATTATTAGGTTATATCGTCATGCAATTTACACTAACTCAGGAAAATTATACCATACTTTTAATGTAATAATATTTTTTCGTCAAATAATACCATATTATTCAATTTTCAAAGAACTATTTATCCGTATCATGCAAATCAATCTGTTATGCTTATATACTTGCAACCTAAAATAAATTCACAATATTTTTCTTTATTTTTCCATTTTTGTATGTTATGCTCATATAGAGGCTATATCCCTTCCTTTTAATGGAGCTGCTTTTAATAGATGAACTGCAGCTCCTTTTAGTTGTGCATATTATCCATACTAAAAAAGTATTTCACCTTATACCTCCACTAAAGGAACTGCACTTCATCTACGGCAACCTCAGTCGTACCTCTTGGTGCCATCTTTGTCATCATAGCCCCTTGTCTGAATTATGCCTTAGTACGCCTTATGTATTTTGGGTCAATTTATACCTTTTTAAGAAATGTAGTGGTTGCAACGTTTCCGGCGGTTTTTAAAAGTTTAATAAAACAGATAATTTATGGTTTTTCAAAATTTATTTTGCCGTTTATTTGCCGTTTATAAAAAAGAAAGACTGCCTCATTTTCATATGAGATAGTCTTAAAATTTTGCTTTCATTAATATATATACTTTTTCATACTTCTATTTTATAAAGATAGAGTATACTGAATAAAATTTAGATTAATTAAAATGGAAGTAATATGTAATATTCTTTAAACATTAACAAATTAAAAATTGCACCCGGCTAAATGACACCGGGTGACTTTTTGAAAGTAGAGGTACTTGAAAATCGCAATTAATAATTAGTTATCAATAATTCTTTATACTATCATTTTTACACCTATTTCTAAAATCCTCAATTCCTTTCAAATCCTCTTTCCTATATACATGATAAGCAGGATAAACAGTATCAACATAGAGCTTTAATCCTAAAGCTGCTGCTCTTATACAAAAATGCCTGTCTTCCCCCCAAAAAGATAAATTATAAATCTTATTAAAATTAACTCCCTGATCCAATGCTTTTTTGCTTATTAGAGTGCATGCCCCTAAGCCCCCCACCTCATAAACCCCTGGGGTTCTTAACTGCCCTATAAAATCTGTATATCTCTTGTCAGATTCAGCTTGACTTAACACTTCGAAACTCTTTTTAGGCACTAGTGTGTATTCATCATATAACCAAATTTGAGGCAATTCAACTGAATCCTTCCTCCACTTAGTCCAAAAAATCTCAGATATAATATCTTTTTTAATGCTAATTAAGTGCAATAAAGTCTCTGGATGCAAGATTATGTCTGAATCTATTAAAAATAAATAGTCGTAGGCTTCTTGCTTACTAAATTGTATTATCCTATTTTTATATTCTGCTATTTGCCAAATCAAATTATCTTTCCAAAAATGAGTATCCTCTGTTCGAACATAATTATCTATTATTTTTCCTGGTTCAATAACTACTCTTCTATTAGATTCTTTTAAAAATTTGTTAAGTAAATTTCTAGAATTATTATCATCATTATCATCTATAAAAAAATAATCTACTAAAATTCCATCATTAATTAAATCTTTCAAAGAATTTATAAAGTTATCTAATATTTCATATTCCTGTCGTATAGGACTTCCAATCAAAACTTTTATACTTTTATTCATTAACTTTTCACCTACTATAAAAAATTTAGTTTAGTCTCTATATATTATTCATAATTTAAATTTTTGATTATTTATGGAAAATTAGAATCTTGAAGTAACTAATAAATTGTTTCATCATTTCTTCTTTTATAAAATTAAAAACTGTACACTCTCACCTTAGATGAGAATGTACAGTTTTTAACATTCTTATAACTATAAGTATATGTCACTGATTTTTACATGTATTTCAAGTGTACCCGATTATAAGTTTATTAAATTACACTATAATCATTGGCTCTTCTCTAGTTATGCAGGTTGTAACCAAGTTGTTGATAATCTGCACAATTCTTTCACCAGTCATGCTTCTGGCACTAACTTTACATTCTTTAATGCAATCACAACATCTAATGCACTCATCGTTATCAGAAGCTGAAGGATTGATTCAGAAATGGCATGAACTGGGCACACCTGCTACATATACTTAATAATATATTTTATACTTATTTATGTTTAAGAGTTTTCTATTAGAGATTTTAGTGCTCTAGTTGATATTAAACATTCCTCCCCATTTATCATGTAAGCAATTCTATTTTTTATATTTATTTCTCGTATATTATCTTTATTAACTAAAAAGGATCTGTGGCATCTGCAAAACCTTTTGTCTAGGTTATCTTCAACATCCTTCATTTTAGCGTAAAATTCCATTTGCCTGTCTACTGCGTGTAATACTACTTTATGTATCATAGTTGATGTTTCAAAAAACATAATCTTATTAAACTCTATATTTATAACTTTATCAGCAACCTTCATAGTGAAATTTTTCTGTAAGTCAGTAGCCTTTGAAGAATACTTTATATTTGCATCAACTATGCATTGATGCACTCTTTCTTTTATATTGGCATAATTGTCTTTTATTATATAATCCATAGCCTCTACTTTATACATAAAAGTTAAGTAGCTCATTTCTGCATGAGTAGTTACAAATACAATAAATCCTCTAGGATCATATTTTCTTATTTCAGTGGCCAAATTTATACCATTTATGTGTGACTTTAAATCTATATCTAAAAAATATAATCCAGATTCTTTATTTTTACTTATGTATTGTATAATTTCATCTGGATTTTTTGTAGATAAAGATACTTCCATATCAAAGTTTTCAATTATTACAATATTCTGAATTATTTTAGTAATTTTATCTCTTTGCTCATTATTATCTTCACATATAAATATCTTAAGCATTTAAATTCCTCCAGTTTATTATTTATTTATAATTTCAAGATGTTGTTTAAATTCGCAATTTTCAATTATAGTATCTAAAAAAACATTATTGTAATTCCCTATAATTTCCTTTAAGTTATTGAGTCCTAAGCCTCTATTTTCTCCCTTTGTTGAAAATTCTTTTTGATATATTTTATAAATAGGAGGTGTATCTTCTTTGCAGCTATTTATTATTACTGTTAATACTGAATTTTCTTTATTTATCATAGCTATCCTTATAGAAGGCTTGTCACACTTTAGAGCACCTTCAATAGCATTGTCAAGCAGAATGCCTATACATCTGCTAAGATCTATGATATCAATACTTATTCTTTCGATTGGCTCCATAATATCAATAAAAACATTTATACCTAATTCTTGAGCTCTTATAAGTTTAGATGAGAATATTCCTTTAATCTCTAGAATTTTTATATTTTTAAGAATACCTATTTTAAAATTGTTAGATTCCATCCCTTCGCCCAAGGGAACAATCTTTGTATTAAAGTGTTTTTCCAAACCTTTCATATCATTATTTTGTATATATCCAATCATAGAGGATAAAATATTTATATAATCATGCCTAAAAGCTCTCATATCTGTATAAAACTTTTCTAAGTTGTTTGTGTATTCATGTAAATTTTCAAGTTGATTTTGTTTATTTTTAAATTCTAGCTCTTTAGCTATATTTCTAATTAATGTATACATAATTATCATTAGTAATACAAAATAAGCTAAAAATAATATACCATTTATCTTTATAATATTATTATTATAAGTAGTTTCAGATCCCAAAATTATATTTGTATAGAATATGATAAGTGTCAATATTAAACTTATTAATATCATATACCCAAATTTACTATTAAAATTCATATCCAAAATTTTATTTTTTTTGTTTACTATAATATCTATAAGTTTACTTATTATAAATACAATTAAGAATTCAATAATAAATAATTGCCAGTATAATTTAATATCTCCTCTTACTATGTCAACACCTATTCCAAATAAAAAAATAGATATATTTGTTATTAAGTAATCTACTATTATAACTATAAGAAGAGATACTATTGTTGTAGCTATACTAGTAATTATACTTTTGTTTTTTTTATATAGAAAAAATATTGGAATAATTACTATAGGAATCATAGCTAGGAATTCTCCGGTACTTATAAAAATAAAGGATATAGTTGCGGATAGAAGATTCATAAACAAAATTTCCTTAATTTTAAGTTTAAATGGGGTTAAGCTTATTATTGAAATATATATAATTAAAATAGTACCCAACATCTGTATGTATCGCATAATATACTTTTCTCCTTTTATTTTCACAATATGTTACTTTTATGTTTTCCATATGCATATATTACAATATTTGGTGCTAAAATGCAAATAAAGCTGAAATTCCCTATAATTATGGGTAATTTCAGCTTTATTTTTATTAGGTTTTCTACTTATTTTTTATTATTTTAAATTATTCATATTTTCTTTTAATAATTCTATTGAAATTTTTGGTTCATAAATGCCTAGTAATAAACATTTTCCCATAGCTTGTTCACTTATTTTTATTGATGTATTCCCTACACCCTTTATTAATGTTTCAACTACATCAGATAACTGATTTTTCATACTTCTCATAATTTTTATACCTCCTATTTAATATTCTATAAGTTAAAGGTAATATGCTTATAACCTCAAAACTTGCAGCTAGTGTAATTAAAGTTTTTACTACTTGATTTGGAATTATTAATGCTATTATCATTAATAATATGCCAGAAGCAATTGCTTCTTTTTTTAGTTTTTTTCTTAGTTTTGCCCTGAGTAGTGGATGTTTTTCCGTATCACCTGGTGCATACTTATATAAAAGTAAGTTTGCCACAAGAAAAATAATAAAAACAATATAATTATTGAATTTTAAATAATAACTTATATAAGATCCAAATACAAACATCATTAACGAAGAAATAGTACACACTACACTATTTTTTGCATGAATACCAAATGCACTTTTTCTTATAGTTGCAAAAACTAATGACATAATTAAGACTTCTTTTACCAAATTAAATTGTGCTGCTACGGCAAATATTACAATAGCTTTAGATATATTAATAAATACTATTTCTAACCCTAGCTTCATTTTCTGTAATTCTATACCTTCCTTATGTAACCGTGCATTTAATTTTAATGAACTAATCTCTGCTAGTCTTTCCATAAGACTCATTTCAATCTTTAATTTATTTTCCATTTCCATCACCAATATAAATATACAGCAGTTTGAACTATTTTTTCATATATTGTAATAAATGGATATATTTTACTAATAAGCGTTTTAATTTTTATATTCACATATATTAATTGCTAATATTTTTGTAATAAACCCTTTATGAATTATAAAATTTTTTTATAATAACTTTATATAAAATTGCAATCACTATCAATGATATAATGTTTGCTATAGTAACCAACCTTCTAACAAATACAGGAATAGGGAGTAATTTTGTGGCTACCAATGTGGTAAATATTATAAATAATACCATATGTATTTTATACTTCAATAATTATGCTCCTTTCTTACTTTATTTATATATTGATATCTTATATAAATAATAAATGCTAAAAATAATTAATAAATGAAAGGTAAGCTATTGAAAAAGTTTCAATAGCTTACCTTTGTAATTTGTTTGAAATTCTTTCTAAAAATTTCTCCTATTGGAAACTATTCATATATTAAACCCCCATGAAGATGTTATCTTATCATAGGGGTTTTAAAGTATACCTTCTTCTATTTTATAGCAGGACTAAATGTAGAAAAAACAATAAGAGTTTCATTTCCAGTATTTTTTAGTCCATGTTCCATCCCTAATGGTGCTTTTAAAGCAGCTCCTTTTTTAAAAGGTTCCCAATTACCATTATTTAAAAATTCTCCTTCACCACTAACTACATAATAGAATTCTGAAGAATTATCATGAATATGAGATGATATCTGATATCCTGGTTCAATCTTTACTTCTAAATTATTCAAACGATCATTATCGTTGCTAGAAAAGAAGTGCTTCATGAAAACCCCTTCTTCTTTGGGATGTTTAATAAATTCAACCTCATCATTTAAAATAGTGTTTTTTTGCATTAAAAATTCCTCCTTTTAATTTAATACTTTATTTTATATGGAATTATATGACATTTTATCATATATCTTCATATAATGCTAATTAATTTTAATCATTGATATCCTTAATTTTATCTATATCAATGATTTCAGATGAATCACCTTTTTCTTCTGATTCTGATTTTTTTAGAAAAGATAAAGCTGAAGAAGCAATATAGCTATAAAAATCAAATCCTTTGTTTTCAGAAGAATTTTGTAATAAAGTAATATCACCCATTTTTATATTGTTATATAGTTCAGGTAATATTTTTACAGTCTCATAGTTCATTGCATTTGTAGAATATGAGTTAATTACTTTCAGTTTTTCTTTTAATCCATTGGCCTCAGCAATTATTGAAGATTGAATTCTTTCTGCTTCAGCATCAGTGATAGATTTTTCTTTTATTAATAAAATCTCAGAATTTATTTTCTCTATATTTATTTCCATTTCTTGAATAAGAAGTTCTCTTTCTTTTTTTGAACGCTCTAAAACTGTATAAATTTTTTCCTTTTCAACACCGATTATTTCTTCTGCACGAAGTTTTGATAATTCAGCATCTGTATTATTTTGAATTAATTTTAAGTCAATAGCTAAATCTTTTTCAATCTGAGCAAGCTTTGCCTTCCTTTCAACTTCAATTTCTTTAGGCATGGACATATTTCTCATGAAACTTTCATTCATAACTACTAAACTAGAAATATTTACAGATGAAACTTGTATACCCCATTTATCAGTAGTTTCGCAAAGAATCTCAATAAGATTCTTTGATAAAACAGTTCTGTTTTCAAGCATTTCGTCTACAGTCATTTTTGAAGACTCATTCTTTATAACAGACTCGATTATTTTGAAGAAAGTAGGTTCAATATCTTCAGGCCTAATGCTTTCAATTGTCATTGACGCATCAATAGGTTTCCATATTAAGGTTACAGAAATCTTTATTGATTGACGTTCTTTTGTCAAAACTGAAATGTTTTCTAAGGTGCTCTTCTGTATCCTTTTATCAATCATTACTAATTGATCAATTGAAGGAATTACAAGAATACTTCTACCACTTATAGGTTTTGATGTTGATGGTTTACCGAACCTATAATGCCTTGCAGCCATATAGTCAGGAACACTTACACTCCATCTAAAAAATTTTAAATATATTAATAATGCTACTATTATAATAACTGTTCCGAACAGTAATATAATCATAATTTTATTCCTCCTCTATAGATTTATAAAATGAAATGTAATTATCTTTTTCCAATTTTTTCATTGTATTCATAAATAGTTTTTTGCAATCCACTTGATTTGATAACTTTAGCAATTTCTGCTACTCTTTTGCCTACGCCTACTGCTGTTTCTAATCCATACTTATCATCATCTACTTTAACATTAGGATCATCAAAGGTATGGGACCAACCAGTTGCTCCTAGCTGACATACAGCTGTACCATCATTAACAATAATAGTGTTATGCCTCATCATAGACTGAACTATATCAAGATTTGTTATTTCTTGTCCTCCATGGCGCCTTCCAGCTACCGCCAATGGAGCAATAATCTTATTACCTAATTGAAAATTGGTATGACGCATTACTCTTAGTCTATCAATAAACAATTTTAATTGACCGGTATAAGTACCAAAATAAGAAGGTGAACCTATTATAACTCCATCGCACTCTTTTAGTATTGGATAAATAGCTTGCATATCATCATTTATTCTACAAGTTCCATAACATTTATCGCTTTTGCATCCCATACAAGGCTTTATTTCCTTACCTGCAAGCTCAATTAATTCTACGGTTACGTTACCCACACTTTCAGCCGCTTCCAATGCTGTCTTAATATAATTAACTGTACTCCCACGTTTGTGCGGACTTCCGCATATTCCAACAATTTTAACACTAGTATTCGTAAAATTTTGTGGTTGAGATGTCATCAACGTGTAGGAATTGTTTGATAATGAATTTTTTAGTTCTATAATTTCTCTTTTAATCTCTGAAAAATCGCTTTTATCTTCCACATCTTTTTCAGTTAAGTTTTCTAATGAATTTATGGGACTAAACGAACTAGTGTACTTTTTCATTTTTGCTTCAGTTGAGCTTAGTTTTACATTTTCATTTATTGCTTTTGAATCATCAACTTCTTTAGATTCAGATTTTGCCCCATTGTGAAATAACTTAAGCAGTAATTGTTGAAATTGAGATATTCCTATACCAAGAAAAAACACTCCAATTAATAATGAAAAAAGAATATCTAGAGGGGTATTACCCCAATTTTTTATTGAAATATTACCTAAAATTCCAACTGCCACAGCCCATCCACAAAACAAAGAAGGTAGGTGTGAAATCAATTTTATTCCAAGATGGGTAACTATAACTGAAAGCACACCCAACATAAATAAAACAACAAATAAAACAACATCACTATTATATGTTTTAAACTCTACTCTACTTAGTAATATAAAAAAGGCTATTCCCCAACCTAAACCCATGACATGACCAACGGCAACGTTTATGGCATCATTAAGTTTATGTCCAGCCGCAAAATAAATTGCGGCTGAAGCAAATGCTGCCCATACAATATTTATTCCAATAAATGAATGAAATGTACACCATATAGGAACGAATATTCCTACGCTTAATGCAAGAAAAATCATTTCCTTTAATTTATATTTAATATCCATTAAGTACATCCTCTCTTAAATCTCATTTATTAACAATCAGTAAAATAATTTCCATATTCTATATCATCAAAATTTTGTGGCATTTCGATTTCATTTTTACTAAGGAAATTCAAAACACCTTCATAACTAACATTATTGATTGGTGAAGCGATATTTAACACCTTAAAATATGCTCTTTTATGTTTTGCAGTAGAAACTTTACATGGTCTATTTACGTATGGAATAGAATTCTCCTTAACATATTCCAATATGTCATCTTCATTGAATACAGCTAAAGGTCTAATAATTCTAAATCCATTTGGTAGATCTTCTTTAATTTTCATTTTGTGAAGACAATTATCTACTCTTTTTATTGCTTTTTTATCCTTTAATTCTGAGACTTTAAAATTATAGTTAGATACTAAAGAAATTTCATCCATGTACGCAAGTATATCGTAAAGTGTATATCCTGTAACAATGGCAGTTTTTTTCTTATTTGTTGCATTGTTTAAATACTTGTCTACTATTTGTTTTCTAGCTGATTTACATATTTTGCATCCATTAACTTCACCATCACGTAAATCTTCTGTATCTGAGATAAATACCTCTAAATTAACACCTTGTGCTTTCCAAAAATTCTTTGTGGAAGTAAAACACTCTGTCTCTCTTCCATCTTCATGAAAATATACATGTGTTGGATAAGTAACCATAACTGCTCTTAAATTTAAATCTAAGTCATTTCTTTTAATATACTGATTTAAAAAATATAATCCAATAGTTGCATCTTTACCTCCTGAAAAAAGGAAAATGATATCTTCAGTACCCTCCAATAATTCATATTTTTTCATCGTCTCGCTAAATATTGTATATAGTTTATCTTCCGTCTCATTATTCAAAGCCAAATTATAATTTCCCATAATAGTTTCCTTCCTTTCTAATTTAAACATCTATATTTTTTATATTGAGTGAGTCACTACATAATTTATAATACAAAAAATATAGATGAATTTTACCATTATGTAATATTCGTTGATTAAATGATTATTTTCGTATTTAATATCCTCAAATTTTACGATAATTACGTAAATGACGTAGTAATAACGAATCTGCTTTGCGCAAAAAAAACAGAAGGTTTATCTTTGGTACAGCAGACATACGTGTGAAAATGGGCCACATAGTAGAGGGTAATTATTATACATGTCTAGATTTATTAGAAGACAATCCATATGACTAATTCTTAATTACAATAATGACTGGTATTAGCCAATTAAAGAGAGATATCTAGGACTTTATTATATAGAAAGCTATTACGGGAAGGGAACAAGTAATCATAATAATAGCTTTAATTGAAATAATAAATAAAATGCCTTTAGAAAAAATAAGAGATGAAAAGTATATAGTTGGATATATAAATAGATCAAGTATACATACTATTATTAAACAATCTTACTAACTAATCATTTGTTTTGGGATGTATTACCTGCTATGTAACTTGCAGGCGATATTCTTGCATTAGTATAAAATTAAAGAATCCACTTAAATTTAAAGTGGATTCTTTTTTAAATATTTATTATGATTAATGATTTAAAGAAATAGTTTTAGCCTTATTTTTTATTTTAAAATAAATTATTTCAATAAAAGATATAAGTGTAAAAGAAAAACCTACAATACTGATAAGGGTATCAAATTTATGATAACTATACATTAATGCTTGAAACAGGTATATCACTTGTTAATAACATTTTATATGCCCACAATATTAGTATAAACGCACTTAAAAATAAAGATATGATATTATCAACTATTTTATTCATCTTGAATACATACTCCAATTAAATTATTTTTATATATTAAGAAATAATAATAAAAGTATAACACAAAATTACATATATTGGAATATACCAACTCTTAAAACAAGCTTTTCACCCAATTTTTTCTCCATTTTTCGAACAGGTTGTTTTTAAGTATCCCCAAACGAGTCTTCTCAAAAATTAAGGAATAACTTATTAATTAGGACTTTTTTACCATATATAATAAAATCAATAAAAAACTATTATGGAGAATCGAGACAATTTGATTTGTGGGATGCGAAAATTATAGACATAATAAGACTTACTCCTGAATCATTTAATTTTGAAATTACAACTTCAGTAAATACATTTAGTGGCCCTACTAATCCACCTTATGGATTAAAAACAGTTATTATATGACTTGATGATGCTGGAACACGTGTTGTAGATTTTCAACATAAAGATAAAAAAATAAATAAAAAAATATACACCTTAAAATCAGGTGTATATTCATAAAATATTTCAGTATATTAACTATTCAACCGTTACTGACTTTGCAAGGTTTCTAGGCTTATCCACGTCACAGCCCTTTTTTACTGCTATATAGTATGAAAGGAGCTGAAGTGGTATTACACTTATTACTGGTGCAAGTAAGTCAATGGTTCTTGGCAGGTATACTGCTTTGTCCACTGTCTTTTCTATGTTTTCATTTCCTTCAAATGCAAAGGAAAGTACATATGCTCCTCTTGCCTTAACTTCTTTAATATTGCTAACCATTTTATCAAAAAGATATTCCTGGGTAGCTAAGGTAATTAAAACTGTTCCCTTTTCCATTAAAGCTATTGGGCCGTGCTTTAATTCTCCAGCAGCATAAGCTTCTGAATGAATGTAGGATATTTCCTTAAGCTTTAATGATCCTTCCATAGCAACAGCATAGTCTAATCCTCTTCCAAGGTAGAACATATCATGGTGCTGGTAGGTGTCTTCTGCTATTTCTTTAATTTCATCCTTAAGTTTAAGTACTTCTTCAGTTTTTTCAGGAAGTGCAAGCATTTCCTTCTTTATAGCTTCAATCTCAACCTTTGATAGCGTTCCCTTATTTTCAGCAAAGAACAATGCAATTATATACATTGCTATAAGCTGTGTAACATATGCTTTTGTGGATGCTACTGCAATTTCAGGTCCTGCCCAGGTGTAAAGCACGTCACTTGCTTCTCTTGAAACTGAGCTTCCAACCACATTTGTTACAGCAATAACTCTTGCTCCCTTAGATTTAGCTTCTCTTAAAGCAGCCAAGGTGTCTGCTGTTTCTCCAGACTGGCTAATAACTATCATAAGAGTTTTGTCATCTATTAATGGTTCTCTATATCTGAACTCTGATGCTATATCTATTTCTACTGGTATTCTTGCCAATTTTTCTATTACATATTTTCCAACCATACCTGCATGGTATGCAGTTCCGCATGCTACTATATATACCTTAGTAAAACTGTCAATCTGTTCTTTCGTAAGTGATATTTTATCCAAGGTTATTGGTTTATCAAGCATAACTCTTGATGTCATTGTATCCTTTATAACCTTTGGCTGTTCATGTATTTCTTTTAACATGAAGTGCTCATATCCGCCCTTTTCTGCAGCATCTGCATTCCATGTTACATGATAAACGTCTCTTTTTATTTCTTTTCCAGCCTTATCAAGGATTGTAACTCCACCCTCTGTTAAAACAACAACTTCATTGTCATTTAAAAGGTATATATCCCTGGTGTAATTTAATACTGCAGGTATATCTGAAGCAATAAAGTTTTCACCTTTTCCAAGTCCTACTATAAGAGGACTGTCTTTTCTTACTGCAACTATTTTATCAGGCTCTTTTGATGAAACAACTCCCAATGCATAGCTGCCTTCCATCTTGTCTAAAGCCTTTAATACAGCTTTAACAAGATCTCCATCATAGAAATAGTCTACTAAATATGGTATTACCTCTGTATCTGTTTCTGATTTAAATTTATAACCCTGAGCTGTTAAAAATTCTCTAAGGCTGATGTAATTTTCAATTATCCCATTATGAACCACACTTATAGTTTCATCCCCATTGCTGTGTGGATGTGAATTTAAATCTGAAGGCTCACCATGAGTAGCCCATCTTGTATGACCTATTCCAACTGATCCTGGCAGGGGATTTGCGTTCAACTTATCTTCTAGATTTTTAAGCCTTCCAACACATTTAACAACTTGAAGCTTATCTCCATTATAAATTGATACTCCAGCTGAATCATAACCTCTGTACTCAAGCTTGCTGAGTCCTTCAATAAGAATAGGAGCTGCTTCTTTTCTACCAATGTAACCAACTATTCCGCACATAAAAAATCTTCCTTTCATTTATATAATTTTAAGGTTTTAACACCTGATTGATGTTGTGCCGGAAATCTCTTCCCGGTTTTATCAATCGCTGACGGTAGTGCGATACCGTGGGGCACCCGCCGAAGATTCGATACTCCCCATCCTCGTCAACTTAAGTGAGCTTCTAAATCTTTGATTTAGTTAAGCGAACTTACTCCGCATTAGCGGAGCTTCATTTAAAAAATAAATCCTGGATTTAGCCAGCCGAATTTAAGTTCTGGCGCTTTGTTTCTTTTACTCTACCCTCCTTAGAAAAAAATATGGACTATTACTATTATATTCAGCACATGTATTTTGTCAACAAAATAGTAAATCCATAATAATTATACTTTAAATGGTTACTTTAGTACATAGATATGTTTTAATGTTCAATATTTATTAAGATATATACTACTTTTTTAGGGTAACTACAATAATTTCAGGTCTGTTAAAAATTCTTACCGGAGCAATACTATTGCCTAGACCTCTGCTTACAAACATTGTTGTAGCATCTTTATTGTAACTGCCACTTGTATATTTAGGAAAAAGGCCTTGGTCTGGTGCAAAAATGCCTCCTAAAAATGGAATCCTTATTTGTCCACCATGGGCATGACCTGAAAAAATCAAATCTATGTTATTCTTCAAATACATATTAAAAAGTTCTGGTCTATGTGAAAGAAGTATTTTAAAGCTATCCTCTTTAGCCCATCCTTTTAATTGTATATTCAACTTACTATAGTCTTTACTCTCCATATAATTATCTGTAAGAAATGCTGGATCACTTAATCCTAGTAATTTTATTTTGCCAGTTTCTTTAATAATTTCAAACTCTTCATTATCAAGGACATGGACTCCTTCAATTCTCAACCGTTCTTTAATTAATGAAAACTCCCCTGACCATGCTTCATGATTACCTGAAACATAAAATACTGGTGCAATTTTTATAGCACCTGATATAAATGTCATTGCTGTATCTAAATCATATTTTCGCCTGTCTATTAAATCTCCAGTGATAATAATTATGTCTGGTGATTCGCTTTTAATCTTATTTAATATATCTTTTTGGTCCTTTCCAAATTCTTTATTATGAAGATCGGATATATGGACAATTTTGTAACCACTAAATTCACTAGGGATCTTTGAGTTTACATAAACAAATTCTGATGTTACTATGCTATTATTTTGCCAAAAACAAAAAAATCCAAGGGTAATAACAAAAATCAACAGAATTATAGGTTTATTTGGCAATTTCATCATTTTATACCGCCTCAACCAGTTATAATATTAAAGACATGAGAAAATCTCATGTCTTTATCCTTAGTTATTTGCTTTCTTTTCAATCAGTTTCGCCAGACTATGAGCTAGTAGGTCCAGTTCCGCTTGATCTTCACCCTCAAGCATAACTCTTACTAAAGGCTCTGTGCCAGATGGTCTAATTAGTACCCTGCCGCAGCCATCAAGTTTAGCTTCAATTTTATTTATTTCATTAACAATATCCTGATCTGTAATATATATGTCCTTCTTTCCATTTGGAACTTTTGCATTAACAAGGATCTGTGGAAGTTCTCTCATCATTGATGCAAGCTCTGACAATTTCTTTCCTGAGCTTTTTATTATTGATGCAAGCATAAGACCTGTTAAAAGTCCATCTCCAGTGGTGTTGTAGTCAAGGAAAATTATATGTCCTGATTGTTCTCCCCCTAAGCTGTAGTTTTCAGTAAGCATCTGTTCTAGTACATATCTGTCTCCAACCTTTGTACTTATTAATTTAATATCTTCACCCTTTAGTGCTATATGAAGCCCAAGATTACTCATAACAGTTCCAACTATAACATTCTTATTTAATTTCCCTTGTTCTTTAAGGTGTTTTCCGCATATACCCATGATAAAATCACCATTAATAAGCTTTCCTGTTTCATCCACAGCTAAGCATCTGTCTGCATCACCATCAAAGGCTAATCCAATATCACAGCCTTTTTTAACAACATACTCCATTAGCTCCTCTGGGTGTGTTGATCCGCAGTTCTTATTTATATTTACTCCATCAGGATCATTATTTATTACAACAACCTCTGCACCTAAATCCCTGAAGGTTTGAAGTGAACTTATGTAAGATGCTCCGTTGGCACAATCAAGTGCAACTTTTAGACCCTTAAGATTTCCATTTACAGCAGACTTAGAATAATTCATATAGTCTTCTAATGCACTTTCTTCAACTCTTTTTCTTCCAACATCTTCACCAGTAGGAAGGGGCACATCTTTAAATCCACCTTCTATTATACTTTGAATCTTATCTTCTAATTCATCAGAAAGCTTGTATCCTTTGTTGTTGAAAAATTTAATTCCGTTATATTCCACAGGGTTATGAGAAGCAGATATTACAACACCTGCATCTGCACCATATTTTCTAGTTAAGTAAGCTACTGCTGGAGTAGGCACTATTCCTAAGCACACTGCTTCTGCTCCAACTGACAATATTCCTGCAACTAATGCTCCCTCAAGCATATCACCTGATATTCTTGTATCCATTCCAACTAATATTTTTGGTTTATGTGTACCTTCTGATAATACAAATGCACCAGCTCTGCCAAGATCATAAGCAAGCCCTGCAGTTAATTCTTTATTTGCAATTCCTCGAACTCCATCAGTTCCAAATATTCTACTCATATGCTACCTCACAAAAAATAAATTTACACCTTATTATATTATAATTAATATATTGTAACAACATAAATATATTTATGCTCTTAAAATATAACACCCGGAGATTTCTCCGGGTGTAGAATGTTACTATTTTACGTAAGAAGCTCCCTTTTCAATGGCAAGTTTATTTGATTCAAAGAACTTTTCTTTACCATGATCTTTTAATGAAGCTAATAGAGCATCCATTGAAACTATTCCTGTCTTTTTAACAAGAGCACCTAAAAGTACCATGTTTGCTATAGTCTTGCTTCCTATTTCAGCTGCTATAGTCTGAGCAGGTATAGAAATAACATCAAGGTCTGTTCTTACAGGCATTCTGTCAACTAAGTCAGAATCCATTATTAGTAAGCCATTTGGCTCGATCATATCTTCAAATTTGTCTAGGGAAGGTCTGTTCATAACTACAACTGTGTCAGCCTTAGTAACGATAGGTGATCCTATTTCTTCGTCTGTAAGAATAACTGAGCAGTTAGCAGTACCTCCTCTCATTTCTGGCCCGTATGATGGCAACCATGAAACGTTTAAATCAACATCCATTCCTGCGTAAGCTAAAAACTTACCCATTGATAAAATACCCTGTCCACCAAAACCTGCAAATATTATCTGCTGTGATGCCATTTATTTCACCTCCTCAGTTGTTGTATCCTTCTTTAATCCAAGAGGATAATATGGGATCATGTTGTCTCTTAACCACTGCATTGACTCTTTTGGAGACAATCCCCAGTTAGTTGGGCATATTGATAATACTTCAACTAAAGAGAAACCTTTTCCTTCTAACTGAACTTCAAATGCTTTCTTTATAGCTTTTTTAGCTTTCATAACATTTGGAACTGTGTCAACTGAAACTCTTTCAACATAAACTGCTCCAGTTAATGTTGATAACATTTCGGATACTCTTATAGGGAATCCTTCAGTTTTAACATTTCTTCCATAAGGTGATGTTTCTGTTTTTTGTCCTGGTAATGTAGTTGGAGCCATCTGGCCTCCAGTCATACCATATATACAGTTGTTTACGAATATAGTAGTGATGTTTTCACCTCTAGTAGCCGCATGTACTATTTCAGCAGTACCTATAGCTGCGAGGTCTCCATCTCCCTGATATGTGAATACAACTTTATCTGGGTTTGTTCTCTTTATTCCAGTAGCACAAGCAGGTGCTCTGCCGTGAGCTGCTTCAAACATGTCGCATGCAAAATAGTTATAAGCAAGTACTGAACATCCAACAGGAGCAACACCTATTGTCTTGTCAAGTATTCCTAATTCATCTATTACCTCTGCAACTAGTCTGTGGATAATTCCATGAGTACAGCCAGGGCAATAATGTGTAGATACATCAATTAATGCTTTTGGTTTTTCAAAAACTACAGCCATTATTTTACACCCCCTACTAATTCTTTAACTTTATCATATATATCTGTTGGTTCAGGAATCATTCCGCCTGATCTTCCGTAGAATTCAACAGGTTTTCTTCCTTGAACGTACATTCTAACGTCATCAACCATCTGTCCGCAGCTCATTTCAACTGATAAGAATCCGTTTTTAGTTAAGCCTACAGTCTTTTCGATTGCATCTGCTGGGAATGGCCATAAAGTTATTGGTCTTATTATACCAACCTTAATTCCATCCTTTGCAGCCATTTTAATAACGTTTTTGCATATTCTCGATGTTGTTCCATATGCAACCATTATTAAATCACATTCGCCTTCACAGTTGTATATTTCGCATCTAACTTCATTTTCTTTTATTGCTTTATATTTTTCCTGAAGGTGTATATTGTGTAATTCTAGAGCTTCTGGAGCAAGATATAATGAATTTATTACATTATGCTCTTTTCTTCCATTTAATCCGTTTGCAGCCCATGTTTTTGCAGGAAGTTCTTTTGCAGGTTTTTCTTTGAACTCAACTGGCTCCATCATCTGTCCCATCATTCCGTCTGCCATAACCATAACTGGAGTTCTGTACATATCTGCCACTTCAAAAGCGTCCTGTATTAAATCAACCATTTCCTGTATTGATGCTGGAGCATATACAGGCATGTTGTAGTCTCCATGTCCTAATCCTTTTGTAGCCTGGTGATAATCAGACTGTGCAGGCTGGATACTTCCAAGTCCTGGGCCACCTCTAACTATATCGATAATTACGCATGGTAATTCAGCACCAGCAATGTATGAAACCCCCTCAGCTTTCAAACTAATTCCTGGTGAGCTGGATGATGTCATACATCTAACTCCAGTTCCTGCAGCTCCGTAAACCATGTTTACAGCTGCAACTTCACTTTCTGCCTGTAAGAACACTCTGTCTATTTTAGGCATTTTCTTTGCCATGTAGGCAGCAACTTCAGTTTGTGGGGTAATTGGATAACCAAAGAAAGCTTTGCAATTAGCTCTAATCGCTGCTTCACCTATGGCTTCATTACCCTTCATTAATACTTTTTCTCCCATAGAAAAACCCCTCCTCTAATATTATTTTTCTACTGTAATAACACAGTCAGGACACATTTTTGCACATGAAGCACAACCTATGCAATCCTTCATTTTGTCATCAACAACTGTTGCTGGCTTGTAGCCTTTAGCATTCAGTCTTTCAGCAAAGCTTACAATTTTCTTAGGACATGCTTCGATGCAGTGACCGCAACCTTTGCATAATTCCTCTCTAAAAGTTACCTTTGGCATAATTGACCCCTCCTTAAATTTAGTGATAAATTTAGTCAATACCATAAATGTTTATATAATAAATTTATTATATACCTTTAATTCTCCAAGGTGGTTTCATGTATATGTCTATTGGAAATATATCCCCATGAACCTTTCCTTTTAAATCCTGAGCAAACTCAGTGGCGCACACAGTATAGGCATATGGTATTCCAGTCTTTTGAGATAGTTTAACCATCTCCCTGTCCCCTCTTAATACATCCTCTGCTGTTGTTTCATAGGACATATTTGTATTAGATATGAAGTGGGTAATTTTAAGCCTGGAAACCCTTTGAATTGAACGCATGTACTCTTCAACTCCTTCAATATCGGATGTGAATGGTCTGTTGTTGTTCACAACAAAATACATGTCATAAGGTTCCTCGTTAAAATACCTGTTATACTGACCAAGTACAATAGCCCCCTGGTCATCTCCCCCTACATCTATAACAACTTCATAACTTTTGTCATTAAATACTGCCAATACCTCAGCAGGTACTACCATAAGTTCTGCATTGGATAAATTCCTGTCTGCTGATATAACTCTTATCCCATGCTCCTCCAGCATTTCTCTAACATCTCTGGTACAGAAATACGGATTCACGATATCTATATCAACAATGGCAACCTTTTTACCCATTTTTGCTAAGTAAATTGCATAATTTATTGATATCTCTGTTTTACCGCTTCCAAAATGTCCTGAAAATATTTTTATTCTACTCAAATTTCCACCTCATAATTTGCGAAAAGAAAATTGAAATCGTATTCATTTTTTTGCCATACAATAATATAGCAGATACAAAAACATACTTGTATATCATATCTGCCATACTATTATAACACAGCTGCTTAAATATATCTAACTAATTTTTAGTATACCATAGCCTCTTCTTCGCCTTTAAGCACTCTAAGGCCACCTTGAGCTAAAGCAAGAAGTTCATCTTCCCCTGGGTATACTATAACAGGTGCTATGAAGGAAACCATTTCCTTTATTCCTTCAACCACAGGCTTGCTGTAAGCAATTCCTCCAGTTAATATTACTGCATCAACCTTTCCTGAAAGTACTGCTGCATTTTTTCCTATTTCTTTAGCAACCTGATATATGAATGCGTCAAATATAAGTTTGAATTCTTTATTTCCTGCTAAAGCCTGTTTTTCAACTTCGATGAAATCATTTGTATTAAGGTAAGCTACTATTCCGCCTTTTCCTGTAACTTTCTTTTTCATCTCATCAAGAGTGTAATTGCCGCTGTAACACATTTTCAGTAATCCGCCTACAGGAAGTCCTCCTGATCTTTCTGGTGAAAATGGACCTTCTCCATCTAAAGCGTTGTTAACATCTACAACCTTGCCATCCTTATGGGCACCAACAGAAACCCCTCCACCCATATGTACAACTATAAGATTAAGATCCTCATATTTTTTTCCTGATTCCTTAGCATACCTCTTTGCAACTGCCTTTTGGTTTAATGCGTGGAATATGCTTTTTCTTTCTATTTCAGGTAATCCTGATACTCTTGCTACATCATCCATTTCATCAACAACCACAGGGTCTACAATAAAGGCTGGTATATTTAATGATTTGCCTATTGCATTTGCAATTATACCACCAAGATTTGATGCATGCTGTCCTAAAACACCAACTTTTAAATCTTCAAGCATAGTTTCGTTGATAGCATATGTACCACTTTTTATAGGCTTTAAAAGTCCGCCTCTTCCAACAACAGCATCTAGTTCCTTAACATCAAAGTTTTTATCCTTTAATACCTTAAGTATTATATCTTCTCTGAACTGATACTGGTCGAATATTGTTTCATATTTGTTTATTTCCTCTGCTGAATGTCTTAGTGTTTCAACTAAAATTGGATTTTCGTCCTCATATACACCTATTTTAGTTGAAGTTGAACCTGGGTTTATAATTAATAATTTATATGACATTTTTCCCCTCCTGCATACAATTATTTTTTTAAAAGTTCAGCAACTAATGCTGCCAATGCTATTGCGTTCATCTTTGTCTCATGACTGTCATTTCTTGAAGTAAGTACTACTGGTGCAGAAGTTCCAACTAGTAATGCACCACTTTTGCTGTTAGTTGTATAAGATAATGTCTTATACATGATGTTTCCTGCTTCAATGTTAGGCATAAGCAGTATATCTGCCTTTCCTGCAACTGGGCCGGTAATTCCTTTGTGATGTGCTGCTTCTTCATTTAACGCATTATCCAGAGCCAAAGGTCCGTCAATTATGCATCCCTTTATCTGTCCCCGGTTGTTCATTTGTGTCAAAATTGAAGCGTCCATAGTTGCCTGCATTGCTGGATTTACCACCTCCACAGCACAAATAGGTGCTACTTTAGGAGTGTCGATTCCTACTGCTTTAGCAACTGTTACTGCATTGCTAACAATGTCAACCTTGTCTTTAAGTTCAGGATACATGTTAAATGCAGCATCTGTAAGGAATAATAATCTGTCTATGCCCGGTACTTCAAATACCGCAACATGTGACATTAATTTTCCTGTTCTAAGTCCTTTTTCCTTGTTAAGTACCGCTCTTAAGAAACTAGCAGTGTCCACAAGGCCTTTCATTACCATGTCAGCTTTTCCTGTAGAAACAAGTTCTACAGCTATAAGAGCAGCCTTTGCAGCATCTTGCTCATGAATAATTTCAAAGCCGCCAAGGTCAAGTCCTATTTCTTTTGCAACTTCTGCTATTTTATCTTTGTCACCAACTAATACTGCTTCAGCAAGACCAATTTCTTTTGCATCCTTAATTGCTTCTAAAACTGGTTTATCTTGTGCTACAGCTACTGCTACCTTTTTTGTCCTTTGACTTTGGGCAAGGTTTAATACTTCATCAAAATTTTTAATCATACATGCACCTCTTCTTCGTAAACTTTCGGAGTTTCTTCCCCTCTAAGAACTCTGAGCGCACCCTGCATCAAGGCGAGCATCTCGTCTTCTCCAGGCACTATTTTAACAGGTGCTGCAAAACCTACACGTTCTGTAATCCAATCAGTAAGCTTCTTATTGTAGGCCATTCCTCCGGTTAAAATTATTGCGTCAATTTTTCCTTTCAGCACTGTTGCCATGGATACGATTTCTTTACTGATTTGGTAAGCCATTGCCTTAAGAATAAACTCAGCCTCCTTGTCGCCTTCATCTATTCTTCTGTTGACTTCTCTTCCGTCATTTGTTCCTAAATACGCTGTCAATCCGCCTGTACCAACGATTTTCTTCTTAAGTTCCGCATAAGTATATTTTCCGCCGTAGGCTAGTTCAATTAATGCCCCGCATGGAAGTCCTCCTGCCCTTTCTGGTGAAAATGGGCCGTCGTCATTGGCATTATTTGCGTCAAGTATCCTTCCGTCCTTCACTGGCGATACCGAAATTCCCCCTCCGATATGTGCCACTACAAATGAGCTTTGCTCAAACTTTAAGTTCATTTCCGAGCAGACCCTTCTTGTAACTGCTTTAATATTTAAAGCATGCACAAGAGATGCTCTTGGGATTTCCGGCAAGCCGGATATTCTGGTTACATCTTCAAATTCGTCCACAGCCACAGGATCAACAATAAATGCTGGTATCTCTGCCTGCTTTGCAATGTTGTCAGCTATTATGCCTCCCAAATTTGAAGCATGCTGTCCCTGGTAACCGATTTTCAAGTCTTCAAGCATTTTGTCTGTTACCTTGTATGTACCACCTGGCATTGGTCTTAAAAGACCGCCTCTTCCAACAACTGCGGCTAAATCAGTTACATTGTAATTTAAGCCTTTCAACCAGTTCATGATTACTTCTGTCCTCATGTCCTTTTGGTCATAAATTGTGGAATACTTTTTTATCTCATCGGTACTGTGAGATAAGTTTTCTGAAGCTAAGCACTCTTCATCACTATAAAGAGCTATTTTTGTGGAAGTTGATCCGGGATTGATTACTAGAATTAAATTTTTCCTGGTCATAAAATACCCCCATAAATAATATTGGCTACATACATATTCTATCAAAAAAAAAATGAAAAAGCCTGTTTTTCAGAAAATTTAATATTATGCTGAGAAATCTGTCATAATTGATTCCGCACACTTGATTCCATCCACAGCTGCAGAGATAATACCCCCTGCAAAACCAGCGCCTTCCCCAGTTGGATATAATCCACCAAGGCTTATACTTTGAAGCTTTTCATTCCTTGTGAGCTTAACAGGTGCAGATGTTCGTGTTTCTATCCCTGTTAGTATAGAATTATTATCAGAAAAATTTTTTATTTTTTTATCAAATTCAACTAAACCTTCCTTTAAGGAAGTAGAAACGTATTCCGGGAGACATTTTTTGAGATCAGCAAATGCATACCCAGGCTTGTAGGTTGGTTCAATATTTCCAAGTTTTTTACTGACCTTGTCATTTATAAAGTCACCGGCAAGCTGAATTGGTGCAATATACCCTCCACCCCCGGTTTTAAAAGCAAGGCTTTCGAAATGTCTTTGATATTCAACTCCTGATAAAGGAGAATCGTTTAGAAAATCTTCTTTATTTACAGTTACAACTATTGCAGAATTTGAATTATCCTTATCCCTGCTGTAGTCACTCATACCATTGGTAACCAAACGATTTTCTTCAGAAGAGGCAGAAACTACTGTTCCTCCTGGGCACATACAAAAACTATATACACCTCTTCCTGTGGATTTACATGTATGAGCAAGCCTGTAGTCTGCAGCCCCTAGTCTTGGATGATCTGCATATTTTCCAAATTGATTTATATTTATTAGTTTTTGTGAATGTTCTATTCTAAGGCCTATTGCAAATGGCTTAGGCTCCATAAAAATATTTCTTTTATACAGCATCTCATAAGTATCCCTTGAACTGTGCCCTATGGCCAGTACCAATACTTCACATGGCATCTCAGTGTTGTTTACTATAATTGATTTAATGCTGTTGTTATTAATCAAAATATCTTCCAGCTTGTGGCTGAAAAGTATTTCCCCTCCAAACTTCTTTATCTCTTCTCTTATATTCTTAACAACAATCTTTAAAATATCCGTACCAATATGTGGTTTACCTGAATAAATTATATTTTCAGGGGCTCCGCACCTAACAAACTCCTTAAGCACATAGTCACATCTTTTATCTTTTATCCTGGTGGTTAATTTGCCATCAGAAAAGGTCCCGGCTCCCCCTTCTCCAAACTGTACATTAGACTCTGGGTTTAATACACCGGTTTCCCAAAAGTTCTCTACTGTTTCGGTTCTATCTTCCACAGCTTCTCCTCTTTCAATTACAATAGGTCTATAACCTCTTTTTGAAAGCTCTAAAGCACAAAACATACCAGCAGGACCCATTCCTACCACCACGGGTCTTGAATTTAATTTTTTACTTCCAAAAACTATATCCTCTTCTATGTCAGAACTATATAACAAAATATCTTTATCCTTCAATTTTGAAGTTATCTTTTTTTCATTTTCAGAAAAAACCTCCACTGAATAGTTAAATCTAATATTATCTTTTTTTCTAGCATCAATGGACTGCTTCAATATATTAATTTTAGAAATATGCTCCTTTGATATCTTAAGTTTTTCAGCTGCCTTATCCAAAAGCTTTGAAGTATCTTCCTCGAGACTTAGTACTAAATTGTTTACTCTGATTGACATTACTGACCTCCTGTATTTTTACTGCTTATAACTGCAGTTACCTTTGAAGGATTTATACCGCTGCTTGAAATACCATCTGGAAGCTTCACATTCACTTGAAAATCATTTGTTCCTTCAGCTACCCCCTGAAGCTCAATATAACAGTCAATATTGTCCCCATTTAAATTGTTTATCAGCCCCTCTGGTCCTGATACATTAATTGAAATGCTGCCGCTGCTTAAAGATGCTTGTAAATCTGGTGATAAATCCCTTACCCTGATTGGCACCGTGAGAACTTTAGAGACTGCAGTTTTATAGGTAACATTTAATTTTACAGTAGCTGCATTGTTAACCACTGTAACTCCTGTGGGTATAACTAGCTTTGCTTCTATAGACTGGTCACCCTTCAATGCTTTAATATTAACCGGTTCAGTATCTAAAGAGGAAACGCTTCCTAAAACTTCATCATTTGCAGCAATTTCAATAGAAGGAGATACCGGCAGCACAGATTTAACCAAGGTACTACTGTCAAGGTTTCCTGTTAATTTTACATTGATTCCTACAGTTTTAACCTTCCTCACAGGTATTGTTATATTTAAATTATCTGGTTCAATAATTAAATAATTAAATTTTGTTCCATTTTCTGACTCAGCCTGAAGAGATGCCTTCTGGGTAACATCCTCAGCTGCACCACTTACATCACATACAGCAGCCACATATTTAACCTGATCCACGATTTTTGAAGGTCCTTTAACAGTGACCTGCTTATTCCCAAGCTCCGGGCTTATGGCATAAAACCCAGATTTTGCTGCTCCCTTAATAACTACTTTTATAGGTACTGTTTTTTTAACCAGCTCATCCACATTTATTTGAACATTAAGATTTTCAGAGCCCAGCACCCTTATACCAGAAGGGGTACTCTTAACAACAACTGGTATTGTATTTTCTCCTTTTTTTAATGCAAGGGAGCTAAGATCTGCTTCAAGCTTTATATCGTCAAGCTTTACAGAGTAAATCTCTGAAATGTTTCCTCTTATGGTAATTTTCATATTAACGTCGTTTTCCAATACTGGAGCAAGATTAGATGCAGCTAATGCCTCTTGATTTACTATTTTTACTGGAATAGTTACAATCCTATCCTTTGAAGGATTTTCTACATTATATATGTAAAGCCACAATATGAAAGCCGCCACAAAACAGCATATCTTAATTATTAACTGCTCTTGTTTACTTTTTCTTTCCACAGTTTCACCTGCTCTCTGATTGTTGATTTCTTAGAATTTCTTTTTCTTATTATTCTAAGGAGTATATCCTTTAATTTTTCGCTATCATAATTTCTTGTTATGCTCCCATTTACTGCAAGGGAAATTGTTCCTGTTTCCTCTGATACAATAATAATAAAAGCATCTGAGTTTTCAGATATACCAATAGCCGCCCTATGCCTTGTTCCAAGTTTTTTGTTTATGGTATTGTTGTTTGTTAATGGAAGTATGCACGCAGCTGAAAGTATTTTATTATTTCTAATAATTACAGCACCATCATGCAGAGGTGTATTAACAACAAATATATTTTCCAGTAGTGCAGCGCTTACATCTGCATTTAACTTTGTTCCTGTATTTGCAATATCCTCCAAACCGGTAGTTTGTTCGATAATAATCAGGGCACCGGTTTTTGATTTTGAAAGAGCATCAATTGCATTAGTTATTTCTCCTATTATTTCATCAAGAACTTCATCATTTTCAAATATATGTTTATCAAGAAATGAAGACCTCCCCAAATGCTCCAGTGCTCTCCTGATTTCTGGCTGAAATATGATAATAAATGAAAGCACTCCTATTGTTATTGTTTTTGTTAATATCCAGTTAAGCATTGTTAAATTAAAAAGGCTGCTTACAGGTATTAAAAAAACGATAAGGATTATACCTTTTAACAGCTGCTCTGCTCTGGTTTCCCGTATAAGCATATATATCTTATAAAAAATATACGTTACAACTAATATGTCCATAATAGAAGCCACACTTATATTTTTTATTGAATTTATTAAAACGTTTAGTAGTTCCACCCGCTACACCCCTTAAATCAAAAGTTACATTATAATTATACACCATTTATAAAGCTTAATATCTATAATAATAAAAATTTTGAAATTATTAATAATTTTTTTGTTTGTGGGCACAATAAAAAAAGCCAAAGTATTTATACACGGGGAACCCAAAATTGGGGTGAATCGCTTTTTGCGTAGGTTACGCCTTTACCGAACCCGACAGCTAACCCCGTCGGCAAAAGGAGTGTTGAAATTGAAAAAGAATATTTTAAACGGATTATTGATAGCATGTCTGCTATGCTTTAATCCAGCCAATCTAAGTGTTAAGGCTGACAGCCTGGATACAGAGTTGTTCAATCAAAACTCAGAAACTGCCCAGGTATTTAAAGCAAATAACCTTACTCTTTCGAAAAATGATATTTATCTGATGGCTCAGATAGTCCATGCAGAAAGCAAAGGAGAACCCTTTGAAGGTAAAGTTGCAGTGGCATCTGTAATTCTTAACAGAGTAAGCTATCCTGAATTTCCAAAGTCTATAAGGGGAGTTATTATGCAGAAAAATGCCTTCTCATGTGTTCAAAACGGCAGTATAAACGTGGTACCAGATGAAAGCAGCTATAATGCGGTTCTTGAGGCTCTTAAAGGTAAAGATCCTACTGAAAAAGCAGTGTTTTTTTACAATCCAAAAACTGCAACTTCAAAATGGATGAAAAATGTATCTAAAAAATGCATTATTAAAATAGGGAACCATGTATTCTTCAAGGCGTAAAAAAAGGGTGTTATCACCCTTTTTTAGTATCAAGATATGTTACTGCACTTAGTGCTGCTACTTGACCTTCCCCAGCGGACTTAAGATATTGATATGGTTTACCTGTGCAGTCTCCTGCCGCGAAACACCCTTCAATATTAGTCCTCATATTCCTATCCACCTTAATATGTCCTTCTTCAATCAAGAGTCCAGGCACAAGTTGTTCCGGTGAAACGCTGTCTTTCAGAATAAAAACAGCATCTGTTTCTATTAGTCTTTCTTTAAGCTGCAAACTCTGCACCTTATTGCTGCCAACTACTTTAACTGGAGTATCCTGTATTATCTCAACTTCCGCTTTAATATCATAGTCTCCCTTATACATTGGAATGTAATATACCTTTGATGCAAGCTCACTAACAAAGTTTGCTTCTTCTTCTGCATCCTTATTATAACCTATAATTGATACAACCCTATCCCTGTAAAGAGGTGCATCACAAGTAGCGCAATAACCTACTCCTTTTCCAAGGAGTTCATTCTCACCATCAATAGGTTTGTCAAATTCAATTCCTGTTCCAATTATAATACTTTTTGACTCATACATTTTTTCATTTACCATTATTGAAAAGTAATCCCCCATTGCATATATGGCGTTCACCTTTTCAAGTTTTATATCAATCCCCATGGAGTTGATGTGATTTTGAAAATTATTTTTAAGTTCCTCCCCGGGTATATCATAAAAACCTAGGTAATTGTTAATCTTTGGTGCCTTAACCAACTTCCTGCTTAAATCAGCATTACCAAAAACTATTATATTCTTATTCCTTATCTTTGCATTTATAGCAGCTGATAATCCAGCAGGACCGCTGCCAATAATGGCAATATCGTATCTTTCTTCCATAAAAATACCTATATCCTTAGATGTATTTATCAATAACAGATTTAAATGCCTGTTTTGGTTTGAAACCAACCATAGTTTCAACCAAAGCCCCATTTTTAAATATCAAAACTGTTGGTATGCTTGCAACACTGTACTTCATGGAAGTTACAGGGTTTTCATCCACATTCAGCTTTAAAAATTTAGCTTTATCTCCATACTCCTCGGATAACTCATCAATAACTGGTGACAACATTTTGCAAGGACCACACCATGCTGCCCAAAAATCAACTATCACCGGTATACCAGTTTTACTTGTCTCCTGCTCAAAACTTGCATCATTAACTACATTAACCATAATATTACCTCCATTTATCCAAATAATATATTATAATAAAATACTACCTTAGCATTAAAATTTAGTCAATAGTTATTAATAATAATTATTAATTGATATTTTATAGTTCAAGTATCTTCTTTTTAATTTTTAACATTGAAGAAAAATTTGTTGAGAATTCATCAAGTCCAAATTCCACAAGAGTTTTAACAGCATTTTCATCTCCAGCCATTTCACCGCACATTCCGCACCACTTTCCTTCCTTATGAGCAGCATCAATGGTCATTTTAATAAGCCTTAATACTGCGGGATGCATTGGATTGTACAAGTATGATACCTTTTCATTACCCCTGTCTGCTGCTAGGGTATATTGGATTAAATCGTTAGTTCCAATACTGAAGAAATCTGCATGTTTTGCCAGTTCATCAGCACATATTGCCGCTGCTGGAACCTCTATCATTATCCCCACTTCTAAATTGTCTGAATATGCAAAATACCGCTCATCAAGTTCTTTTTTGCACTCATTTATAAGTGCTTTAACTTCTAAAAATTCCTCCAATGAAGATATCATCGGAATCATAATTTTAAGGTTCCCGTAAACTGATGCTCTTAGGAGTGCTCTTAGCTGAACTTTAAATATATCCTTTCTGTCCAAACAAAGTCTTATGGCTCTATAGCCAAGAAAAGGATTTGTTTCTTCAGGTATATTAAGATATGGAAGTGGCTTATCTCCACCAATATCCAAAGTTCTTATAATTACAGCCTTGCCCTGCATTTTTTCAAGTACTGACCTATAGGCCTCAAGCTGCTCTAATTCAGTTGGAAGTCTGTCTCTGTCTAAATATAAAAGTTCAGTTCTAAATAAACCTACTTCGTCCCCGCCGTTTTCAATGACATATTTAACCTCATCAGCTTTTCCAATATTTCCTGCAACTTTAATTACTTTTCCAGACTTAGTAACAGCAGTAACATTTTTTAAACGCTTTAAAGTTTCCTTTTCTTCTTCGTATTCTCTCTGCTTTTCCTGATATAATTCCAATGTCTTTTTATCCGGGTTAATAATAACATTCCCTAAAATGCCGTCAACTATTAATATATCTCCATTTTTAACAGAGGTAGTTATATCATTCAAACCCACAATAAGGGGAATTTCCAAATTTCTTGCCATAATGGCACTATGAGATGTCTTTCCTCCAATGTCGGTTAAAAATGCAACCACATTTTTCCTGTTGAGCATGGCTGTTTCTGATGGAGTTAAGTCATGTGAAACAACAATTGTATTTTTTCCTGAAGTATTTACTCCCTCCTGGTTTACTCCCAGAAGATTCGTTATAATTCTATTGCCAACTTCCTTTATGTCTGCAGACCTTGTCTTCATATATTGGTCGTCCATGGAGTCAAATATAGATATGTACATATCCATTACTTCCTGCATAGCTTTTTCAGCGTTCACTATATTGGATTCAATAGTACTTTCTACGGCACCAATAAATTCAGGGTCATCAAGTAAAAGAAGATGACCTTCAAATACCGCTGCATTGTCCTCACCAATGTGATTTTCAACATTATCCCTTATTGCTATAATTTCAGTTCTTGCCTTTCCAATAGCATTGTATAATCTTTCTTTTTCTAATATAACATTGCTTATTTTTTTCTGAATTATCTTAGCTTGATAGCTGCCCCGAATTTGCGCCTGACCTATTGCATATCCCGCAGAAGCTGAAATGCCGCTTTTCATAATACTCCCCATAAAAACGTATCCTTTCTAACTATAATAAAGAATCAAGGTACTCTTGTTGACCTATTTCATATAAATTATTTCCATAACAATCTATAACTACAAATACGGGGAGGTTTTCAACTTCCAGCCTTCGTATTGCTTCTGAACCAAGCTCCTCGTATGCAACAATATCAGACTTTTTAATTGCCTTTCCCATGAGAGCTGCAGCTCCGCCTATGGCTGCAAAATATACAGCACAGTTTTTTTTCATGGATTCTATTACTTCCTTTGATCGAGACCCCTTCCCTATCATCCCCTTAAGCCCTTTATCCATGAGCCTTGGAGCGTATGGATCCATTCTGTAGCTGGTAGTAGGTCCTGCAGAACCTATTTCCATACCAGGTTTTGCTGGGCTTGGTCCTACGTAATAAATAATTGCATCCTCTATTTCAATAGGCAGTTTTTTGTCGTAATCTAGTAGCTTTACCATTTTCTTATGTGCTGCATCCCTTGCTGTATATATAACCCCTGAAATAAAAACCTTATCCCCTGCTCTAAGCTCCTTAACTTTATCTTCGGTTAAGGGAGTGTGTATAACTTTCTCCATGCTTTTAATCTCCTTATAATACAATTTCAGAATGTCTTGTTACATGACAGTTTATATTAACTGCTACCGGAAGCCCTGCGATGTGGGTTGGATACGTTTCAATGTTTACTGCAAGAGCTGTAGTCTTTCCTCCAAAACCCTGAGGCCCTATACCTAAAAGATTTATTTTATAAAGGAGCTCCTCTTCAAGATTTGCATAAAAGGAATCTTTATTTTTAGTTGAAAGAGACCTGGTGAGAGCTTTTTTTGCAAGCACTGCTGCCCTGTCAAAAGTACCACCTATACCAACACCAATAACCATAGGAGGGCATGGATTAGGACCTGCTTTTTTAACTGTTTCAATTATAAAGTCTTTAACCCCTTCTATACCATCTGCAGGTTTAAGCATTTTTATTCTGCTCATATTTTCAGAACCAAATCCCTTTGGTGCCACAGTAATTTTCAATTGATCCCCTGGAACTAAATCATAATATATTACTGCAGGAGTATTGTCACCTGTATTTTCCCTTACTATAGGGTCTCTAACTACCGACTTTCTTAAATAACCTTCAGTGTAGCCTTGTCTTACCCCCTCATTAATTGCATCCCCTAGGTTCCCTCCAACAACATGCACTTCCTGGCCAAGCTCTACAAAAACACAAGCCATACCTGTATCCTGGCACATTGGCATCTTTTCTTCCCTGGCTATATCAACATTTTCCACTATTTTATCCAGGATATCCTGGGCCATAGGCCAGGTTTCAGCTTTCCTTGCGCTTTCCAGTTCGTTTTTAACATCTTCTGGAAGATAATAATTCGTATCTATACATAATTTTTTGATCGCATCTATTACTCTCTCTACATGTATTTCCTTCATATATTAATCTCCTTCAGCTTTTTTTTATTATAACATTTTATTTATAGTTTAGAGATATATTCCCAAAATTCACGTCTTACCGCTTACCCTTCAGTTCTACTATTTTAGATTTTAATGCTTTAACGGAACCTTCATCCAAACCATAAAGGAATTTTATTATCTCTTTGTTTTCTCCTGCAATATCTCGTATTTCTCTATATCGACCTGGTGAAACAATCATGACCTCAGAGTTTGAAACTAGTCTTTTAATATCATTTCTGTCATTACTGTTTGAATACTCTATGTTTATATTTCCAAGACCTGCTTTTTCCAATGCTCCTCTAGCTTTGAACATAAATTCCTTTGACATGCATATAAAACCAAAGGATGTGTCCTCAGGAAATCTTGCTATTTTAACAATAGTCTCTAAATCAGGATTAATTGCAACGCCAATTATGTCTTTGTCGTAATCCTTTATTAGCTCTACTATCTCATTAACATGGTTAAAGGTTGCAATAATAACCTGGGCTCTTTCTAGTAATTGTTCAGTTTCCTTGTCCATTTCCTTTATATCATTTAAAGTAAGTGGAACAACGTTCATATTTGTACTTATGCTTAACTGTTTGCTGAACATCCTGGATTGCTCTTGATTGCATTCTACATAAACTGCTGTAATTTTGCTCATCAATTCCTTTTTTTCTTTAACTCTATTCAAAACTATTTCAATAAATTCATCAGCATCCATTCCAGCTTCTAAAGCTTCTTCAAAACCAAGGTCAACAAATTTTACAATTTTCTCTTTTATATTTTGTGCCTTCCATGGGTTTGCTTCTTCTGCAACAAAAGTACCTCTTCCCTGATAGGATTTCAAAACACCTTCCTGCTCAAGATCATTATAGGCAGTACTTATTGTATTTCTGCTGACCTTTAGCTTTTCTGAAAGCTCCCTTTCAGTAGGCATTTTATTGCCAACCTTAAGAGCTCCGCTTTTTATCAAATCCATAATTTGCTTTTTTACCTGCAAATAAAGGGGTACACCGCTTTCCTTGTTAATTTTAATGTCTATATTAATCCCTCCAAAATCCAATTGTTCAATGGATTAGTCCATTTTAATTTATATAGTATCATACTCCCCTAAACTGTTCAACATTAAAATATAACTAGGCGTTAAAATTGTAAAAGCTTATATATTTCCCGGGAAATATATAAGCTTTTGTAGGGTCTAAATATTCTGAAAATACATATTTACTGATTTTTTTATGCTTTCTGCAATTTTATCCTGGTATTCATCTGATTTTAGCTTTTCATTTTCCTTGGGATTGGATAAAAAGCCGCATTCAATGATGACTGATGGCATGGTATCAAAACTTCTTAATATTTTAAATTGGCTCTTAGCAGGTTTTTCTTGTCTATTATTAGTATCATCCAAGTCAGATTTAAAATTTTCCTGAATTAAATGAGCCAGCTTCATACTGTTGGGATTTTCCGAGTACCATACCTGTGCACCGTAATACTTGGATTCAGGAAATTTATTCATATGGATACTTAAAAACAAATCACAATTTGATGTTTGTTTCATATTACATCTATTATTTAAATCTATCCTTTTCTTGTTTTTAATTTTTTTGTCATTTTCACATAAAGCTCTGTCATCTTCTCTTGTAAGAACCACCTTATACCCGCTCTGCTGTAATTTTGCTTTTAATTTTAGACTTATTTTTAAATTCAAATCCTTTTCTACCGTTCCGGTTGCAGATTCTGCACCACCATCAAAGCCTCCGTGACCAGGGTCTATAAGTATTGTTTTCTGATGCACATTGTCGGATTCTCCTGAAACAGGAATATATAAATTAAAAATCAGCAGGAAAACTGCAAATATTAAAGCTGTTCTTCTGTTTTTCATAAAATTCCTCCTTAATAAAGCAGAAGACCTTGGAATTTCCAAGGTCTTTTATTACATAGCTCTTCCCGGGAATACAGCATCTAATATACCTACTACTACTGCAGCCATTATAGCACCAATTATGGTCACTCTCATATTTGGAACTAGGAATTGAGTAAGATAAATAATTATTGCTGCGATAACAAAACCCTTTATACCTTTTCCAAAGGGAGATGCATCGATTCCCATGAGACCCTCTGCCAAGGAATCAAGAACTGTAATCACCACTGCAGCAATAAGATATGACCACAATCCGTTTATTGAAAACCCTGGCGTAAAAAATGATGTTATTCCTAATATAACTGCTATTAAAATCAATCTCCCTAACCACCTGAGGACAGAACTTCCTCCAGAGTATTCACGATTTTCATTTTTTTCGTTTCCCATTATTCTTACCTCCTGTTAGAATGAATTTGCATTAAGCATATAAAATAGTATTCTCAAATAATTATTTTATATCCCTTTTATGCTTCTAGATACCACCAGTCATTTGAATATCTAATTATAAATTCAGCTGGTGCGTACATATAACCTTTGTCTCCAAATTCATCTCCCCAGGAATTTCTAATTATAAAATACAATCCTCTGTATTTATCTTCTATTTTTTCCTTTCTAAATATAATATTAATAATTCGTTGAATCCAGCTTTCCTTAGGCAGCTTTTCATCCTCATTCCAAAAATATCCGCATATATTAACAGCATGATATCCAAGAAGCTCTTCCTTATTTATATTCGGCATCTTAATATAGCCGTCACTTCCTGTATTTTCAAATGACTCATAAACATTGACCCTGATTAGTACCGGTACGGAAAGTATTCCTACTGTGTACATTATTTCTTCTATGGTGCCAAGTCTGTAATATGCCTTCACCCTGTGGTTCTCAGCATCATTTTCTGCTTTTTCGGGAGGTATGTCGGAAAATTTTTTAATGTCATAAGGGTAAATTATTTCCTTGCAGCTGCCTTTGTTTTTAGCAGTTTTTGCAGATTGCCTGATGCTGCTTCCACTGTCTTTTTCCACAGTTCCATCTGCTTCTCTTTCCTTATAGTAAAAGTACAATTCGCTTAAATCCATATTTTTATCAAGTATATATTCCATTACAGAACATGCAGAAAAGGCTGTACATGCCCCAAGACTGCCTTGGTCCTTAACTCCTGCGTATCCTGATCTTAGATCGGCATCTGATGGAATTTCCTCCTTTTTGTTTACCAACTTGCTGAAATTATAATCTCTCTTATCCTCTATATCTTTTTTTAAATTATATATAAATTTATTCATAATTAATCTCCTTAATAAAAATAATAGGTTTTATTATAGTTTATTTTTATTAAGGTATAATAGTGAATTACTTTACAATTGGCAATGGGGTCCTATCTTTACCGATAGGCACCCCATTTATTAAAAATTCCGCTAAGACTTTCTATCTTAGGACAATTATTATTATATTTATATAATATGTTACTTTAATGTTATTGTTGTTACAGAAGTATTAAGTTTATTTTTAATACTTGCCAGCCGCTTTGCATAATGCCAAAGACAGTATTAAATTTAAACTTATACCTCCTAATGCAATCAGCCACATTTAAACCACCGCCTCAATAATTACATTATTATTATTTGTTAATAAGATAATCCTATACATAAAAACAGCCCCGGCTAAATGACGCCAAAGCTGTCTTCGTTTATGTGCTGCTGCCCATGTAATTAAGGGACACATATATTACTTTTATAATTATATGATACCTTATAAATATTAACAAACTATAACAAAATTTAAAATTTTCCCTTAACTAATTATTGGTCTTTATTTTTTAATTTTGTTTTCTTTATTCCTGAGAGTATCCATAGTTCTCCAGTTGTAAAACTAAACCAAGCTGCTATAAGAGAATCCGGAACTACTCTTCCTGCATTTGATATATATAGTACTGCTGCAGAAAAGCCAACATTCATAATAACCACCAGCAGCACGATAATCTTGGAAAATAAATTATCATTTTTCCTTTCCATCCCAAGCCCCATCCTCATTAAAATAGTATTGTTTCCCCTTCCATTCTATCCATTGACTTCTAATGATTCGGCAGTCATCTCCACAAAAGAACCATTTTTTTGTGCTATCCTGAGCCCAACCATTTACAATGGCTTCTCCTTTTTCATTGAGATAGCACCAGTCCTTACTATCTCTTCTCCATGTATTTTTAACCTTATATCCATTTTCATAATAATACCAAAATCCATCATTTCCTTTTAGCCATATCCCCGTATTTACAATTTCTTTTCCAATTATTCCTTCTGCTATAGCTTTTGCTATATTGCTGCAGCCTATCTTATTATAAATCTTAATATCCTCTGCATTGTCGCAAAAGAAACATTCAATTATATTATTTGGCATAACACAATGGTTAAATTCATATAAGCCCCTTGTATCATATTTTACTCCCCTATTAATAAACCCTAAGGCTGCAAGCTTGGATACAATTTGCTCTGCATATTCTTTACCTGCATGACTTTTATATATTACCTCACAACCATGTCCTAGTCCCCTTGATGAGTTTAGGTGTACTGAAAAAAAATAATCTGCTTGCCATTGATTTGCTTTATTGACCGGAATACTTAAATCTGCTTCCGATGTTCCTGATTTTTCAGGTGTAACATCATAAACCTCACAACCTGCAATTTTCAAATATTCAAATACCCTTGGTGTGATTACTCTGTTAACGCTTACTTCATCAACTATTCCAACTGCTCCCCGAACATCTTGTGAATGTCCGCCTCTTCCTGATATCCTCACTTTATCACCTTCTCTTTGTTATTATAGGATATGCACTCCATTTAAACATGTTGCCTATATATATGTAATACTATTAAATCATGTCAAAAAACGAAAAACACCAAACGGATAGTCTGGTGTAAAGTGTTTATTTTAATTTTCCAAAGGAATACCCCTGGGATTTTAAATATTCAATTACCATAGGCAATGCTTCTGCTGTTGTTGTTTTATCAGGTGCGTCATGCATAAGAATAACCACATGCTCTTTATTTTCAGTATATTTCTTCAGATTGCTCAGCAGCTTATCTACGGTCACATTTTTTTCTTCAGCATCCCCTGTTAAGTCATTCCAATCAACATAATGGTATCCAGCCTTTGTAAGTCCATCTCTGAAGGGTTTCATTTTAACCCCAAAGGAACCTCCTGGAAACCTAACAAGTTTACTCTCATATTTTGTACCTATTATCGATTTAAGTACCATATCATCCTTATTAACATCCTCTATAAAAGTATTTACATCTGAATATATATACTTATAATTATGGGAATAAGTATGATTCCCAATTGCATGTCCCTTATCGTATTCTTCCTTAACCAAGTCAGGATATTTTGTGGCCATGCTTCCAACTATAAAAAATGTTGCCTTAACATTGTATTTATCCAAAATATTTAAAATTTCAGGTGTAATATTCTCAGATGGGCCGTCATCAAAAGTAATATATGCCATTTTATTACCATCAGGGGCGTAAATATTAACCTTTGATGGATCTGTAGAAGGTTCATCCGCTATAACAGTGCTTTCACGTTGATCTGCTTTATCACTCTTTGTAGATTCATTATTATTATCTGAATCTTTCCTGCCCACCTTTACATTGGCCTCATTTTTCCTGCTGTAATAATAGTAGCTACCAAAATATACACCTAATCCTAAAATAACAACTAGAACATTTATCATAATGATATTATTTCTTTTAGTCCTGTTCTTTTCTATTCTGCTAGGTGATTTCCTTCTTTCAATCATATAAATCATCGCCGTTCTACTTTAATGTTTATGTACTTATATATACTACTACAATGATTTAATAAATTCTATATTGTAACATAAATTTAATAATTTCAACATTTTTCTTAAATTTTTGACATAAAACAAACCCCCAAACCGCAATGGTTTTGGGGGTTATGTAAATCGTTAATATTATCTCTTTGAGAATTGTGAAGCTTTTCTTGCTTTCTTGAGACCGTATTTTTTTCTTTCCTTCATTCTTGGGTCTCTTGTTAAGAATCCAGCTTTCTTTAATTCTGGTTTTAAGTTCTGGTCAGCTTTAAGTAATGCTCTTGATATACCATGTCTTATAGCACCTGCCTGGCCAGTATATCCGCCTCCGCATACGCTTACTAAAACGTCAAATCTTTCTTTAGTTCCAGTTAAAACTAATGGTTGGTTAACGATAACTCTTAAAGTTTCTAAACCAAAATAGTTTTCTATATCTCTATTATTTATAGTTATTTTTCCTTCACCAGGAACAAGTCTTACTCTAGCGATTGATTTCTTTCTTCTTCCTGTTCCGAAATATTGAACTTTTGCCATTTATAATTTCCTCCTTCCAGCTTCCAATTAGTATTTTAACTCTAATACTTCAGGTTTCTGAGCCTGTTGATTGTGCTCAGCCCCTCTGTATACTTTAAGCTTTGTTAACATCTGTCTTCCTAATACTCCTTTTGGAAGCATTCTTCTAACAGCTTCTGAGAATACAAATTCAGGCTTCTTTGCAAGAGCTTCTCTATATGGAGTTTCCTTTAATCCGCCTGGATAGAATGAGTGATGTCTTAACATCTTCTGGTCCAATTTCTTTCCTGTTAAAACAACTTTTTCTGCATTGATTATTATAACATAATCACCTGTATCTACGTGTGGTGTAAAAGTCGGTTTGTTCTTTCCTCTTAATATTGAAGCAACCTGGCTTGCAACTCTACCTAATGGTTTTCCAGCAGCGTCAACAATATACCATTTTCTTTCAACTTCTTGTGGTTTTGCTATGAATGATTTCATCATTTTACCTCCCTGAATTCTTTAACATAAAATTGTACGTTCTATATAAAGACCCGGGGCTAGTGGATCTTTTATACATTTAAATTACAAACATAATTATTATAATACAATCAGCCTGGTGTGTCAATAGCTTTATTTAGTAGAAAACTTCCTCCAGGCACAAGCCTGAAGCTGGAGCTGTCCTACCTGCATTTTTTCTATTTCTTGATTCAAGTATTTTTGATACTTCTTCTGGTTCAATTTTGCAAATACCTGCTTCAATCAAGGTACCGGCTATTATTCTCACCATGTTATATAAAAAACCGTCACCTGAAACAGATATATAAATCATATCCCCTAAGGAAGTGATTTTAATATCATATATAGTTCTAACATTTGAATATACTATTGAATTTGCATTCTTAAATGCTGAAAAATCATGCTGCCCTATAAGATATGCGGCTCCCGTTGTCATCTTATCTACATCAAGCTTCTTTTTGAAATGACATACATAATTTCTGCCAATAGCTGCTGGTATTTCCCGGTTGCAAATTGAATATACATATCTCTTACTCTTGGCATGAAACCTTGAATGGAAATCTGGTGCTGCTTCAGTAGATTCAAGGACTACAATGTCTAATGGCAATATGTTATTTAATGCATATTTAAATTTTTCAGACGGTATGCTGCATTCCGTATTAAAATTGCAAACATATTTTTTTGCATGGACACCAGCATCTGTTCTGCTGCAGCCTATAATTTCAGTTTTTTCGTTAGTAAGCTTAAAAACAGCCTCATTGATTTTCTGCTGAACCGATATTCCGTTTATCTGTTTCTGCCAGCCTGCGTAGTTTGTTCCTTCAAATTCCAAAGTAAGCCTTATGTTTCTCATAGCTTTATAAATCTTGAAGCAACAGACATTACTACCAGCATTGCTGTAATGCATGATGCACCAAAGTCCCTTGAAGTAAGCTTTAAAACTTTCATTCTGGTTCTTCCTTCCCCGCCTCTGTAGCATCTAGCCTCCATTGCCATAGCAAGTTCATCCGCACGCCTGAAGGAACTTATAAATAAAGGAACCAGTATTGGAATAAGGTTTTTGGCCCTCTTAACAAGATTTCCATTTTCAAAATCAGCCCCCCTAGCAGTCTGGGCTTTCATTATCTTATCAGTTTCATCCATAAGAGTAGGTATAAACCTTAATGCTATTGTCATCATCATTGCAAGTTCATGGGCAGGAACTCCCATTTTAGAAAATGGTTTAAGCAGTTTTTCGATGCCGTCTGTAAGCTCAATAGGTGATGTAGTCAATGTAAGAAGGGATGTTCCTATGATTAAAAATACCAATCTTAACACCATGAAAGCTGCTAAGATTAATCCTTCCTTATAGACTGTTAGAAAGTTCCATTTAAATATGAGCACCGTTCCCGGTGTCATAAAAATATTTAATAATGCAGTAATTAATATTAACACAAATATGGGCTTTAAGCCCTTATATATGTATCTTAAATGTATCTTGGAAATCAATATGCACAAAAATGTAAATAGGACAATAAATATATAACCTGTAAAATTATTTACGATAAATAAATCAATAATGTAAACAAAGGATATCAATATTTTAATTCTAGGATCCAATTTGTGTACATATGAATCTCCAGGTATATACTGGCCTATGGTAATATCCTTAATCATGGCTGTTCACCTAACCTTGTTACTTATTAAAAGAAATTTTTTAATATCTCTTCCTTTGCCTGTTCTATTGTAAATACACTGTCAGAAATATTATACCCCAAGCTTCTAAGCCTTTTTATAAGATAAGTCACCTGTGGTACAGCAAGACCAACGCTTTCCAATGTATCAACTTCTTTAAAAACCTCCGAAGGCTTTCCGTCTATTATACATTTACCGTTGTCCATTACAAGTATTCTGTCCGCTACTTTAGCTACATCCTCCATACTATGTGAAACCAATATTATGGTGATATTAAACCTTTTATGAAGCTCCTTAATTTGAAATAAAATATCGTCTCTTCCCTTAGGGTCAAGTCCAGCAGTAGGTTCATCCAAAATTAATATCTTAGGCCCCATGGCAACTACTCCTGCTATGGCTACTCTTCTTTTTTGCCCCCCGCTTAGCTCAAAGGGAGACTTATCCTTATATTTTTCATAATCCAAGCCAACAATGTTCATTGCATTTTTGACTCTTTCATTTATTTCATCATCGCTTAACCCAAGATTTCTTGGACCAAATTCAATGTCTTTTTCAACTGTTTCTTCGAATAATTGATATTCTGCATATTGGAAAACAAGTCCCGCCTTTTTTCTAATATGATTTAAGTTAACCTTTTTTGCAGTAATGTCTTCCCCATCAATAAAAATTTTTCCGCTATCCCCTTTAAGCAGCCCGTTAATATGCTGTATAAGAGTTGATTTTCCTGAGCCGGTGTGGCCAATTAAAGCAACAAACTCCCCATCATTTATTTTAATAGAAACATTGTCTATAGCTTTTTTTTCAAAGGGGGTACCCTTCATATATATGTGGGTAAGATTCTCTATTATAATTGACATAATTCATTCACCATCTCATCAATTGTTAATATATCATGTTTAATTTTAATACCACTTTTATTGAGTTCATACGCAAGCTCTGTCATTTGAGGAACATCCAGGCCAATTTTTTTCATATGCTGAACGTTGCTGAATATATTTCTTGGTTTTCCCTGAAGGGTTACCTTCCCCTCATCCATTACTATTATTCTATCAGCCTCTACAGCTTCCTCCATGTAATGAGTAATAAGTACAATTGTAATTTTGTATTTCTTATTTAACTCTAATATTGTATCTATTACTTCTCTTCTGCCTGATGGGTCAAGCATTGCTGTTGCCTCATCAAATATTATGCAGCTAGGCATCATAGCCAAAACTCCGGCAATAGCTACTCTTTGCTTCTGACCTCCTGATAATAGATGTGGTGCATGTTTGCGATAGCTGTACATATCTACTTTTTTAAGGCAGTCATCAACCCTTTTCCTTATCTCAGCAGGTTCTACTCCAAGATTTTCTGGTCCAAAAGCTACATCTTCTTCTACAATTGTTGCTACAATCTGGTTGTCTGGATTTTGAAATACCATACCTGCTCTATTTCTTATGTTCCAGGTATTTTCTTCATTGGCTGTATCAAGATTATCTACATACACCTTGCCTTTTGAAGGCATAAGCATAGAGTTCATATGCTTTGCAATAGTAGATTTACCTGAGCCGTTTCTTCCAAGAATTACAAGGAACTCACCTTTGTAGACATCCAGTGATACATCATCCAAAGCAAGTTTCATATTTTTTTCATCACCTGTATCATATTTAAATGTTACATTTTTGCATTCTATCATTTTTTCCAACATTGAACCACCTCATATATGTACATTTAAAGTGTATGAAAATGGGGACTAAGCTAGCTTACTTAATCCCCTTAAACCTTTATACTAACTCTAGTATAACAATTTCAGCACCGTCTCCTCTTCTAGGTCCAACCTTATACATTCTTGTATAACCGCCTTCTCTTTCAGAGTATTTTGGAGCAACATTATCAAATAAATTCTTAACAACTTCTTCTTCAGTTACGAATGAAAGAACTTGTCTTCTTGCATGAAGATCTCCTCTTTTTGCAAGAGTAATCATTTTTTCTGCTAAGCTTCTTGTTTCTTTAGCTCTTGTTTCAGTAGTTTCTATCTTACCGTGCTTTAAAAAACTAGTAACAAGATTTCTAAGCATAGCCCTTCTCTGATCAGTAGGGCGTCCTAATTTACGATATCCTGCCATCACTATACCTCCTTACTTTAAATGCCTGCCTATAATCAGGTTAACCGAACTTTATTCTTCTGTCTGTTTTAATCCCAATCCGAGAGCTTCCAATTTTTGTTCAACTTCTTCAAGGGATTTTTTACCTAAATTTCTAACTTTCATCATGTCATCCATGGTTCTTTCAGTTAATTCCTGAACAGTATTTATACCTGCTCTTTTTAGGCAATTGTAACTTCTAACAGAAAGATCCAGTTCTTCAATGGTCATTTCCAATACTTTTTCTTTTTTGTCTTCTTCTTTTTCAATAAGAATTTCAACATCATTTGCATGATCAGTTAATGTCATAAATAACTTGAAGTGCTCTATCAATATCTTTGCAGATAGACTGATTGCTTCTTCAGGTTTAATGGTACCATTAGTCCATACTTCCAAGGTCAGTTTATCATAATCTGTAATCTGACCAACTCTTGTGTTTTCAACATTAAAGTTAACCCTTTTTACAGGGGTATATATTGAATCAACTGGAATGGTTCCTATAGGCATTTCTTCACTTTTGTTCTTATTCTGTGAAACATATCCTCTTCCTCTATTAACAAGAATTTCCATATACAATCTTCCATTATCGTCAAGAGTTGCAATATGAAGATCTTTATTAATTATTTCAATGTCTCCATCAGTTTTTATGTCTCCTGCCTTTACTTCACCAGGGCCTTTGGCATCTATGTATATGGTTCTGTTTCCATCACCATTCATAGACAACGCTAATGACTTAATATTGATTATTAACTCAGTAACATCTTCCTTAACTCCACTAACTGTAGAAAATTCATGAAGAACTCCATCAATTCTAACATGATTGGCAGCAGCTCCAGGTAAGGATGAAAGAAGAATTCTTCTCATCGCATTACCTAAAGTGATACCATATCCTCTTTCAAGAGGTTCTACAACAAATTTGCCGTAGAAACCATCTTCTTTAATTTCAACACATTCTATTTTTGGCTTTTCTATTTCTAACATACATAACCCTCCTTCTATTAATTTGTTTCTCTATTTCGAGGGCAACCGATTCTATTACAATTACTTGCTATATAACTCAACAATTAATGTTTCGTTAACAGGTACATCAATATCCGCTCTTGAAGGTTCTCCTACGATTTTAGCTGAAAAATTCTCAGCATTTCCTTCTATCCAGCTTGGTAAAGCTTTTGGATTTTCTGCGAAAGCTTTGAACTTTTCAGTTGCTTTGCTTTTATCGCATACGGAAACAACATCATTAACTTTTAATTCATATGAAGCTATGTCAACCTTACGTCCATTAACCAAGAAATGTCCATGGTTAACTAACTGTCTTGCTTCGCTTCTTGAGTTACCATAACCTAATTTGAATATTACGCTGTCTAATCTTAATTCAAGAAGTCTAAGAAGGTTTTCACCTGTTATTCCTCTTAATCTTTCAGCTTCTTCATAGTATTTTCTGAACTGGCCTTCTAATATGCCGTAAATTCTCTTAGCTTTTTGTTTTTCTCTTAACTGCATACCATAGTTTGACAATTTCTTTCTGCCCTGGCCGTGTTGTCCTGGTGCATATCCTCTTCTTGAGAACGCACACTTGTCTGTATAGCATCTATCTCCTTTAAGAAATAGTTTTAAGCCTTCTCTTCTGCAAAGTCTGCAAGTGGCTCCTGTATATCTAGCCATTTAATTACACCTCCTGTTTCTATAACTATACTCTTCTTCTTTTTGGTGGTCTACATCCGTTGTGTGGAATTGGAGTAACATCTTTTATTAATGTAACTTCCAAACCAGCAGCTTGAAGTGACCTAATAGCTGCTTCTCTTCCAGCTCCTGGTCCTTTTACATAAACTTCAATGCTCTTTAAACCATGTTCCATAGCTGCTTTAGCTGCAGTTTCTGCTGCCATTTGAGCTGCGAATGGAGTGCTTTTTCTTGAGCCTCTGAAGCCCAATCCGCCTGCACTAGCCCATGAAAGAGTATTTCCAACAGCGTCAGTTAATGTAACTATTGAATTATTGAAAGTTGATTTTATATGTGCACAACCATGTTCAACGTTTTTTCTCTCTTTTCTTCTTCTGGTCTTTTTAACCTTTGATCCAGCTGCCATTTAATTCCCTCCTTATCGCTGATTATTTTTTCTTCTTACCGCCGATAGCTTTCTTTGGTCCTTTTCTTGTTCTTGCGTTTGTCTTAGTCTTTTGTCCTCTAACTGGGAGACCTCTTCTATGTCTTATTCCTCTGTAGCATCCAATTTCCATAAGTCTCTTTATACTTAATGCAATTTCTCTTCTCAAGTCACCTTCAACTTTAAAGTTCTTATTGATATAATCTCTAAGAGCATTAACTTCTTCTTCGGTTAAGTCTTTAACTCTTGTGTCTGGATTAACTCCAGTAGCATCAAGAATCTGATGTGAGCTTGGTAATCCTATGCCGTATATATAAGTCAAACCTATTTCAACTCTTTTTTCCTTTGGTAGGTCTATACCTGATATTCTTGCCATTAAAATTTACACCTCCTGATAACTATTGTAAGGATTATAAGTATATAATTAAAGTTTTAGGCCAATAAACTATAGTTTTAATCTACAATCATTGTCAGCCGCCCTAAAACATATTAGCCTTGTTTCTGCTTATGTTTAGGATTTTCACAAATAACCATTACTCTTCCTTTTCTTTTTATGATTTTGCATTTTTCGCATATAGGCTTAACTGATGGTCTAACTTTCATAGCTAACCCTCCTTAATTACTTTGCCCTCCAGGTAATTCGTCCTCTAGTTAAATCATACGGAGATAGTTCAACTGTTACCTTATCACCTGGAAGAATTCTAATAAAATTCATTCTTAATTTTCCTGAAATGTGTCCTAATATCTTATGCCCACTTTCTAGCTCTACTAAAAACATAGCATTAGGTAATGATTCTAAAACAATACCCTGCATTTCAATAACATCATCTTTTGACATAAGGTAATCAAACCTCCTCATTCTTGTCGTAAGACTGCAAAAAATTTTCTATAATCAAATTATCTATGGAAATTCCAGAAATACCTGCATTTGATATATTTAAATGCATAAGCTTTTTCAGCTTTGGTTTTTCAACGGTTTTCAGGACTCCATTACTTATAAATACGTACTTCTCATCCAGAACTTTTACTATTATATACGGTTTACCTTTATCCCTGCCAGCTTTTGAATATACCAATCTACCTACAAGGGTTTCTCTATCCAATAAATTCACCTCAATTAAACTAATGTTAGTATTTCAGGTCCATTTTCTGTTATTGCCACTGTATTTTCATAGTGACTTGATAAACTGCCATCTACAGTTACAACAGTCCAATCGTTAGGCAACACTTTAACATGATAGTCTCCAAGGTTAACCATAGGTTCAATAGCCAGAACCATACCTTTTAAAAGCTTTGGTCCTCTATGAGGTCTTCCGAAGTTTGGAACTTCAGGATCCTCATGCATATTTCTTCCTATTCCATGCCCCACATAATCTCTTACCATTGAATATCCGAATGATTCCGCATATTCTTGAATAGCATAAGATATATCTGTAAGTTTATTTCCTATAACAGCTTTCTCTGCTCCCTTAAAGAAGCTTTCTTTAGTAACTTTTATTAATTTTTCAGCTTCAGCTGATATCTTTCCAACAGGAAAGGTCCTAGCTGCATCTCCATGGAACCCATTCCAAATTGCTCCGCAGTCAACGCTTATAATATCGCCTTCCTGCAGTATCACATCTTTTGAAGGTATTCCATGCACTACTTCTGAATTTATAGATGTACATAGTGAAGCCGGGAATCCGTAATATCCTTTAAAGGATGGTACAGCTCCACATTTTCTAATGTATTCTTCTGCAATTATATCCAAATCCGCAGTCGTTATTCCAGGCTTGATTACCTCCTGCAGCATTGCAAGAGTTTCTCCAACAATCTTACCCGCTTGCCTCATATACTCAATTTCGCTGTCTGTTTTAATGTTAATCATTTATAGCAGCTCCCAGTAGATCGATTATTTCATCAAAAACAACTTTGATTGGCTTAGATCCATCTACAGTTTTAAGTATATTGTTTTTATTGTAGTATTCAACAAGTGGCTGAGTCTGTTTTTCATATACATCTAATCTTTCATTGACTGTGTGTTCACAATCATCTTTTCTCTGAATTAAACTGCCGCCGCACAAATCACATATTCCTTCAACCTTTGGAGGTATGTTCTTTACGTGGAAACTAGCTCCACAGCTGCTGCAAACTCTTCTGCCAGTCATTCTTTCCAGTATAAATGAAAACGGAACATCTATGAGTAATGCAGCATCTATGCTGTTTCCATTTTTATTTAGGAAATTATCCAAAGATTCAGCCTGTTTAACTGTTCTTGGGAAACCGTCCAGAAGAAATCCATTTTTACAATCCTCATTTTGAAGCCTGTCAGTAACCAGGTCTATTGTAAGTTCATCAGGTACAAGCTGTCCTCTATCCATATATCCCTTTGCTTCAACTCCAAGAGGTGTCTTTTCAGAAATATTCTTTCTAAAGATATCTCCAGTGGATATATGAGGTATTTTATATGCTTCGCTGATTGACTTAGCCTGGGTTCCTTTTCCTGCTCCAGGAGGACCCAATAATATTAATTTCATTAGCATCATCTCCAATTACCTTATTTTAAAAATCCCTGGTAATGACGCATTACTAACTGAGATTCAATTTGTCTCAACGTATCCAGTGCCACACCAACCATTATCAGTAGTCCTGTTCCGCCAAAATATATACCTTTGAAGCTTGTATAGCCCTCAGCAAGTATTGGAGTTATAGCAACTATCCCCGCAAAGGCACCGCCTATTACAGCAATCCTGCCAAGAACTTTTTCTATGTGTGCAGCTGTAGGATCACCTGGTCTTATTCCAGGTATGAACCCTGAAGACTTATGCATATTTTCTGCCATTTCCTCAGGTTTAAAAGTAACCTGAGTATAAAACCATGTAAAAAATATGGTAAGTGCAAAATAAGTAAGTGCATACTGCCAGCTGCTAGCCTTAAACGGACTGTATTGGCTTCCTGTTAAGAACAGGTTGAAAGCAGAATTCGGCCAGAATTGACCAATAGTTGATGGAAACTGCATAACAGAGACTGCAAATATAATACCTATAACTGCTGATGCATTTACGTTTATTGGAATATGCGTTGATTGACCTCTGTATACTTTTCCACCTGCAGTTTTACCTGCATACTGTACTGGGATTCTACGTTCCGCAAGACTCATTATAACAACTGCAACAAACAGTATTAAAATAGCTGCAAGAAGCATTATAACTTCTACAAAATTAACTGATTCTGTTGATTGAAGACTGGCCATTGTATTAAGTGTGGATGGAAATCTTGATACTATATTTACAAATATAAGTAAAGACATTCCATTGCCAATCCCTTTTTCAGTTATCTGATCACCGAACCACATCAAAAATGTTGATGCTGTGGTGAGAGTTAGTATTATTAGAAAAACACTAAGTTTACTGCTACTTGTAACTGCGCCTGCTTTTACAATAGTAGCATATGATCCAAATGATAGAAACGCTGCTAAAACAACTGCTCCATATCTAGTATACTGCTGTAACTTTTTCCTGCCATCTTCGCCTTCTTTAGAAAGCTGTTCAAATGAAGGAACTGCTACTTGCAGCAGCTGCATAATTATTGAGGCATTAATATATGGCATTACTCCCATTGCAAATATGCTGAACCTGCTGAAAGCACCACCCGCTATCATGTCATAAAATCCAAACAGCGAGCTGCCACCGGTTAATTCGCTTAATCTTGCAGTATCTATTCCAGGAACAGGAATAAAATTTCCTAGTCTGAAAAGTGCAATCATAAAGCAGGTAAATAATAACCTTTTTCTGAGGTCTGGAACTTTCCAGGCATTACGTAGGGTCGCTAACATTATACCACCTCAACTTTTCCTCCAGCTGCTTCAATTTTTTCAGCTGCAACTTTTGAAAACTTTGCTGCTTTAACAGTTAATTTCTTTTGTAACTCGCCGTTTCCAAGAATCTTAACACCATTCTTAGCTTTTTTAACGATTTTCATTTCTAATAAAAGTTCAGGTGTCACTTCTGTTCCATCTTCAAATATATTTAATCTATCGATATTTAAAGTTGAATATTCTTTTGCGAATATGTTTGTGAAGCCTCTCTTAGGAAGTCTTCTGTAAAGTGGCATCTGACCACCTTCGAAACCTGGTCTTACTCCACCGCCAGATCTTGCCTTCTGTCCTTTTTCACCTTTACCAGCATTTCTTCCTAGGCCTGAACCAGTACCTCTACCAATTCTCTTAGGAGCCTTTCTGGATCCTTCTGCTGGAGATAATTCATGAAGTTTCATAACTTACACCTCCTCTTACTATGCTTCTTCTACTACTAGAAGATAGCTTACTTTGTTTATCATGCCTTTTATCTGAGGAGTATCCTCGTGTTCTACAGTTTTTCCTATTTTTCTTAAACCAAGAGCATTAACTGTTGCTATATGATCCTGTTTTCTGCCTATTAAGCTCTTTTTTAAAGTAATTTTTAGTTTAGCCAAGGTCATTCCCTCCTAACCTAAAATCTCATCGACTGCTTTACCTCTAAGTGCAGCTATTTTTTCAGCTGTTCTTAATCTAGATAAACCGTCTATAGTTGCATTAACCATATTTCTTGGATTGTTTGAACCTAATGACTTAGCTCTAACATCCTTTAATCCTGAAAGTTCTATTACCGCTCTTGCAGGGCCTCCAGCTATAACACCAGTACCTTCTGAAGCAGTCATTAAAAGTACTCTTCCAGTTCCAAATTGTCCTTCTATATCATGTGGTATTGTTGTACCAACGATTGGAACTTCAACTAAATTTTTCTTAGCATCTTCGATTGCTTTTCTGATTGCTTCAGGTATTTCAATGGACTTTCCAGTACCAACACCTACGTGTCCTGCTTCATCTCCAACAACAACAAGTGCGCTGAATCTGAAGTTTCTTCCACCTTTAACAACCTTAGCAACTCTATTAATAAATACTACTTTTTCTTTAAGATTTAAATTGCTAGGATCAATTCTCATTTATTTTCCTCCTTCTCTAGAATTCTAAGCCAGCTTCTCTAGCTCCTTCAGCAAGACTTTGTACTCTTCCGTGATATACAAATCCGCCTCTATCAAAAACAACTTCTGTTATTCCTTTTTCAATTGCCTTCTTTGCAATAAGTTCGCCAACCATTTTAGCAGCTTCTTTATTGCTTCCAGCTCCTTCAAATCCTTTATCTAAACTTGAAGCAGCAGCTAAAGTTACTCCGTTTATGTCATCTATAATCTGAGCATATATATTCTTTTCGCTTCTAAAAACTGCAAGTCTTGGTCTTTCAGCAGTACCAGAAACTTTTTTACGTACTCTTAAATGACGTTTTACTCTTGCTACTGATCTATCTTCTTTTTTGAACATAGTATTCACTCCTTTCTATTACTTCTTACCAGTCTTACCTTCCTTACGTCTTATAACTTCATTATCGTATTTAATTCCTTTTCCCTTGTAAGGTTCAGGTTTTCTCCAAGTTCTTATGTCTGCTGCTACTGCACCAACTTTTTCTTTGTCGATACCCTTAACAATAACTCTGTTTGTAGCAGGAATTTCGAACTCGATACCATCAACTGGTTCTATTTCAACTGGATGTGAATATCCAAGGTTCATTACTAGTTTCTTTCCTTGAAGCTGAGCTCTGTAACCAACACCAACCAACTCCAAAGTTTTCTGGTATCCTTGAGTAACACCTATTACCATGTTGTTAACTAATGCTCTGGTTAACCCATGTAATGCTCTCTTTTCTTTTACATCACTATCTCTTGTTACAACTATTGCATTATCTTCAAGAGCTATATTAATTTTATCACTCATAGCTTTTACAAGCTGGCCTTTAGGACCTTTTACAGTAACAACGTTGTCTGGTGTTACTGTTACAGTTACGCCACTTGGTATAGCTACAGGCAATTTTCCTATTCTTGACATCAATTACACCTCCTGTAATATTCTTACCAAATGTAGCAAAGAACTTCTCCGCCAACTCCTAATTTTCTAGCATCTCTATCTGTTACAATACCTCTAGAAGTAGAAACTATTGCAACTCCAAGTCCGTTAAGCACCTTAGGAATTTCTTCTTTTCTACAGTAAACTCTAAGGCCTGGTTTTGATATTCTCTTTAAACCAGTTATAACTCTTTCCTTGTTATGGCCATACTTCATAGTAAGCCTTAACATTTCAATTGAACCATCTGTGTATTCTTCGATATCCTTAAGATATCCTTCTTGCAGTAATATATTTGAAACAGCCTTCTTTATATTTGATGAAGGTACTTCTACGATCTCATGTTTAACTATATTTGCATTTCTTATACGGGTTAATAAATCCGCGATAGGATCAGTCATTACCATTGTTTGTGCCTCCTTTCATTTACTACTTAGGTTACCAGCTTGCCTTCTTGCAACCAGGTATTTCACCTTTATATGCTAATTCTCTAAAACAAATACGGCAGATTCCATATTTCTTTAATACAGAATGTGGTCTTCCACAAATTCTACATCTTGTATAAGCTCTAGTTTCATACTTTGGCTCTTTTTTCCATTTTTCTATTAAAGCTTTACGTGCCACGTTTTTCCCTCCTTAAATTAACGAGCAAATGGCATACCAAGGAATTTCAAAAATTCTCTTGATTCTTCGTCTGTTTTAGCAGTTGTAACGAAGATGATATCCATACCTCTTATTTTGTCTATTTTATCATATTCAATTTCAGGGAACATTAACTGCTCTTTAACACCTAGTGAATAGTTTCCTCTACCATCAAATGCTTTGTCTGAAACTCCTTGGAAGTCTCTAACTCTAGGTAATGCAATATTCATAAGTTTATCTGCAAATTCATACATTTTCTGTTTTCTTAATGTAACTTTGCAGCCTATTGGCATGTTTTCTCTTATTTTAAAGTTAGCGATGGATTTCTTAGCTCTAGTAAGAACTGGCTTCTGTCCAGTTATAAGAGTTAAGTCAGCTACAGCAGCTTCTAAAACCTTAGGATTATCCTTTGCTTCACCAACGCCCATGTTGATAACTATTTTTTCAAGTTTTGGTACTTCCATAATGCTTTTATATCCGAATTTCTCCATTAAAGCTGGAACTACCTCTTTTTCGTATTTTTCCTGTAATCTTGGACTCATCAGTTGAACCTCCTTTCAAAGACTAGAATGTTTCTCCACACTTTTTACATACTCTTGTTTTTGTACCGTCATCCATCATTTTATGGCTTATTCTTGTAACAGCCTTACATTTCGCACAGTACAACATAACTTTTGAGCTATAAATAGGTGCTTCTTTTTTTATTATTCCGCCCTGCATATTTGCTTTGTTTGGTTTTTGGTGTTTTGATACTACGTTAATACCCTTAACAACTACTTTACCTGTTTTAGGCATTACAGCTAGAACTTCACCAGTTTTTCCTTTATCTTTACCGGATATTACCATAACCGTATCATTTTTTCTAACGTGAACCTTCTTTACTTCCATTATAGCCACCTCCTATTCCTATAGAACTTCTGGTGCTAATGATAATATTTTTGTAAATTCCTTATCTCTTAGCTCCCTTGCTACCGGTCCGAATATACGAGTTCCTTTTGGTTGCTTATCATCTTTAATAATTACTGCAGCATTTTCATCAAATCTTATATAAGAACCATCTGCTCTTCTAAGTCCTTTTACTGATCTAACTATAACTGCTTTTACTACGTCACCTTTTTTAACAACACCGCCTGGTGTTGCACTTTTAACGCTAGCAACTATTATATCTCCAATGTTTCCCCATTTTCTTTTGGATCCACCCATTACTCTAATACACATAATTTCCTTAGCACCGGAATTATCTGCAACTTTCAACAAAGTTTGTTGCTGAATCATTAAAAATACCTCCTTTCAGCTTTTTGACTATTTAGCTCTTTCAATAATTTCTACAACTCTCCATCTTTTTTCCTTGGATAAAGGTCTTGTTTCCATTATTAATACTCTATCATTAAGATTTGCTTCGTTATTTTCATCATGTGCCTTAAATTTAGTAGTTCTGTTAACTGTTTTGCCATACAATGGGTGACGAACCTTAGTTTCAACAGCAACTACGATTGTTTTATCCATTTTATCTGAAACAACTCTGCCTATTTTAGTTTTTCTATTATTTCTTTCCACAGGACGTACCTCCTTTCCAGTATTACTGTTCAAACGCCCTTAGCTCTTCTTCTCTAAGGATGGTTTTGATTTGGGCTATTGATTTCTTAACTTCTCTAATTCTCATTGGGTTTTCCAATTGACCAGTAGCAAGCTGAAATCTTAAGTTAAATAATTCTGTTTTAAGATCAGTTAACTTTACCTGCAAATCCTGAGGGCTGCTTTGTCTAAGATCTTGTAACTCTCTAGCCTTCATTGATTTCACCACCCATTTCCTCAAAATCTCTTCTTGTAACAAATTTTGTTGATACAGGTAACTTGTGTGAAGCAAGTCTCATTGCTTCTCTTGCTGTTTCCTCATCAACTCCAGACAATTCAAATAACACTCTGCCTGGTTTAATAACTGCTACCCAGTACTCAGGTGATCCTTTACCGGAACCCATACGAGTTTCTGCTGGTTTTTCAGTTACTGGCTTATCTGGGAAAATCTTTATCCAAAGTTTTCCTCCTCTTTTTATATATCTATTTATAGCTATTCTGGCAGATTCTATCTGATTGCTTGTAATCCAGCCACATTCAGTAGCTTGAATTGCGTAATCTCCATAAGCAATGAAGTTACCTCTTGTAGCCTTGCCTCTCATTCTGCCACGCTGTACCTTACGATGTTTAACTCTTTTAGGCATTAACATGTCATATTCCTCCTTCCCTATGCGTTAACTTCTTCCTGTTTCTCTACAACTTTCTTTGTAGGAAGAACTTCTCCTTTATAAACCCAAACTTTAACTCCGATCTTTCCATAGGTTGTATCTGCTTCAGCAAATCCATAGTCGATATCAGCTCTTAATGTTTGAAGTGGAATTGTTCCTTCATGGTACTGTTCTGTTCTTGCGATTTCTGCACCGCCAAGTCTTCCAGAGCAAGCAGTTTTAACTCCCTTAACTCCAGTTTTCATAGCTCTCTGTATAGTCTGTTTCATAGCTCTTCTGAAAGAAATTCTCTTTTCAAGCTGAGCAGCTATATTTTCAGCCATTAACTGTGCATCTCCATCAACAGATTTAATTTCTACTATGTTGATTAAAACATTCTTATCTGTTACTAATTTTGAAATTTCAGCTTTTAAAGCTTCAATTCCTTTTCCACCCTTACCAATTATCATACCTGGCTTAGCAGTGGCAATGTTTATTTTCACTCTTTTAGCAGCTCTTTCTATCTGTATTCTAGAAATACCTGCTGAAAAAGATTTTTCTTTTATGAACTTTCTTATTTTGTTGTCTTCAATTAAGTTGTCTGCAAAATTTTTGTCGTCCGCATACCATTTAGCATCCCACTCTTTGATTATGCCAACTCTTAAGCCATGTGGATGTACTTTCTGTCCCATCTATTTCCCTCCTTCTTAAGCTCTTTCTTTAACTACTAGAGTTATGTGGCTAGTTCTCTTTTTTATTCTGAACGCTCTTCCTTGAGCATGAGGTCTGAATCTCTTTAAAGTTGGACCTTGACAAGCATAAGCCTCTGCAACATAAAGATTACCTGCTTCAAGGTTTAAATTATTTTCTGCATTTGCTACAGCTGATTTTAGTACTTTATATATAACTTCAGCTGCATCTTTAGGGGTATATTTTAAAATGGCAAAAGCCTCATTAACATCTTTCCCTCTGATTAAATCAAGAACCACCCCAATCTTCATTGAGGACATTCTTACGTATTTAGCTATAGCCTTAGCTTCCATGATATGTTACCTCCTTTCTGGATTATCTCAAGCCGCTTGATTTTTCAGTTTTGTCACCATGTCCTCTGAATGTTCTAGTTAATGCAAATTCTCCTAATTTATGTCCTACCATGTCTTCGGAGATATACACAGGCACATGTTTTCTTCCATCATGAACTGCTATAGTGTGACCTATCATCTGTGGAAAAATAGTTGAACTTCTAGACCAAGTCTTAACAACTTTCTTCTCACCATTTTTGTTCATATCGTTGATTCTCTTTAAAAGTGTTTCCTGGACAAAAGGTCCTTTTTTAACGGATCTACTCAATTAATTTGCCTCCCTTCACAAAATGAAATTTTAGTTTTGAAGAGAACTTGTAATTCTCTTCAAACTATTTTGCATTTCTCTTCTTAACAATAAATCTATCTGAGTATTTCTTATGCTTTCTTGTTTTGTATCCAAGAGCAGGTTTACCCCATGGAGTTAATGGACCAGCGTGACCTATTGGGGATCTACCTTCTCCACCACCGTGAGGGTGATCGCAAGGGTTCATTACAGAACCTCTTACTGTAGGTCTAACGCCCATGTGTCTCTTTCTTCCAGCCTTACCGATGTTTTCAATTTCATGTGTAAGGTTTGAAACTGTTCCTATTGTTGCTCTGCATTCTATTCTTACGTATCTAACTTCGCCGCTTGGGAGCCTTACCTGAGCATATTCGCTTTCCTTAGCCATTAGCTGAGCTGAGTTACCAGCTGATCTAACGAGCTGAGCTCCTTTTCCAGCAGATAATTCAATGTTATGAATTATTGTACCTACTGGTATATTCTTTATTGGCAGACAGTTACCAGGTTTGATATCTGCATCAGCACCAGATACAATCTTATCTCCAACTTTTAATCCTGCTGGAGCTATTATGTACCTCTTTTCACCATCAGCATATACAACAAGTGCAATAAATGCAGATCTGTTTGGATCATACTCGATTGTAGCTACCTTAGCAGTGATACCGTCCTTGTTTCTCTTGAAATCAATTATTCTATATTTTTGTTTAGCACCGCCACCTATGTGACGAACTGTTATTTTACCATTAGCATTTCTTCCACCACTTCTTTTTTTAGGTTGAAGCAGAGACTTTTCTGGAATATCTGTAGTAATCTCTTCGAAAGTACACACAGTCATCTCTCTTCTAGAAGGTGTGGTAGGTTTAAAACCTTTTATAGCCATTTGAATTCCCTCCTTCTTTCAGCTTATCTGGTATTCAACCAATAACTGCTTTATTAATTACATTCCTTCGAAGAACTCAATTGACTTACTATCATCTGTAAGTTTAACAATTGCTTTCTTGTAATCAGGTCTTTTTCCTACGTGTACGCCCACTCTTTTTGTTTTACCAATGTATCTTGCTGTCTTAACGTCTTCAACTTTAACACCGAATACGTCTTCTACAGCTCTTTTTATCATAACTTTGTTAGCGTGGATGTCTACTACAAAGGTGTATTTCTTATCGCCCATTGAAGACATGCTTTTTTCAGTAACTATTGGTCTTCTTATGATATCATGATTAGTTAACTTCATTATGCATACACCTCCTCAATTTTTGATACAGCATCCTTTGTGATAACGAGGTTTTCATATTTTAACAAATCATATACATTAATATTGTTCACAGGAAGTACTGCTATTCCTTCAATATTTCTTGCTGATTTGTACACATTTTCATTTGATTCAGCTGTAACGATCAATGTTTTAGCAGTTAAATTTAACGCATTCAACATCTTTGTTATTTCTTTTGTTTTTGGTGCATCTAGCGAAAGAGTGTCAAGTACAACCATTTCTCCTTCAAGCACTTTGCTTGTTAAAGCAGATTTCATCGCAACTCTTCTCATTGATTTTGGAATTGAAGTTCTGTAATCTCTTGGCTTAACAGCAAAAACCATTCCTCCGTGAATCCACTGAGGTGCTCTTATTGAACCCTGTCTAGCTCTTCCAGTTCCTTTTTGTCTCCAAGGCTTTATACCGCCTCCGGAAACTTCAGCTCTTGTCTTAGCGCTTTGAGTTCCTTGTCTTTTATTGTTCTGCAGTGCAACAACTACCTGATGCAGTGCATAAGGATTAACTTCAGCATTAAATACGCTTTCAGCTAATTCCATATCTCCAACTTTTTGTCCTTCTTTATTAAATAATCCTACTGTAGGCATTCTGTATCCTCCTTTCTACGAAATTTAAGCTTTTACTGTATTTCTTATTACTACAAAGCCTTTGTTTGGTCCTGGTACTCCACCCTTTATTAAAATAATGTTTTTCTCAGGCATTACCTTTGCAACTTTAAGATTAAGTACAGTTGTATTTACATTACCCATATGACCAGGCATTTTTTTGTTTTTGAATGTTCTTGATGGGTCTGATGAAGCTCCCATTGAACCTACTGCTCTGTGGAACTTAGATCCGTGAGTCATTGGTCCTCTGTGTGCATTCCATCTCTTAATTACGCCTTGGAATCCCTTACCCTTTGAAACTCCAGATACGTCAACCTGTTCTCCTGCTTCAAATAAGTCAGCTTTTATTTCCTGACCAACTTCATATGCAGCGATATCTTCAAGTCTGAATTCTCTTATGATTCTCTTTAAAGGAACACCTGCTTTTTTGAACTGTCCTTTAAGTGGTTTGTTAACCAACTTTTCTCTTATATCGGAAAAACCAACCTGAATTGCGTTATATCCGTCTTTTTCAATAGTCTTTTTCTGTGTAACAACACATGGGCCTGCTTCTATTACAGTTACAGGAACTACCTTCCCATTTTCATCAAAAATTTGAGTCATACCAAGTTTTCTACCTAGTATAGCCTTTTTCATATCTTGCACCTCCTCAACATATTAGCGGATCACTTTCGTGGTCATAATAGCCAGTAATAGTTATCTATTACAATTATAATTTTATTTCAATGTCAACTCCTGCTGGTAAGTCTAATCTCATTAGAGCATCAACAGTTTTTGGTGATGGACTTATTATGTCTATAAGTCTTTTGTGAGTTCTGATTTCGAACTGCTCTCTTGAATCTTTGTACTTGTGTGGAGCTCTAAGTATTGTTACCACATCCTTCTCTGTTGGAAGAGGTACTGGTCCTGCAACCTTTGCTCCTGTTGATTTTGCAGTTTCAACGATTTTTTCAGCTGACTGATCTAATATATTGTGATCGAAAGCCTTAAGTCTGATTCTGATTTTTTGCTTTGCCATTAATAATTTCCCTCCTTTTCATGCACGCTTTTACTTCTTACGCACAACAGCGGATATATCCTGTAAACTGTTCCGGGTGTTTCATCGCTTATAACACAAAACAACAAAAACAGATCACAAAATAACCGTCGCCAGGTTCGTGACCCGAGCATACTCAGCAAGGAATTCCCCCGGAAGTCCGGCAACCTCCTGCGTCATCGCTGTTATTACATCGCAACTATTTAATTATACATTACAATACTGCATTTGACAAGTATTTTTTTATATTTTTACAAAAGGAAAGAGAAGCCTCTTTCCTTTTGTTATAAATTATTCTATTATGCTAGTAACAACACCTGAACCTACTGTTCTTCCGCCTTCTCTTATAGCAAATCTTAATCCTTCATCCATTGCTACTTGAGTTATTAATTCAACTCTCATGTCGATGTGGTCTCCTGGCATAACCATTTCCATTCCATCTGGCAATTTGATTGAACCTGTAACGTCTGTTGTTCTGAAGTAGAACTGTGGTCTATATCCATTGAAGAATGGAGTATGTCTTCCACCTTCTTCTTTCTTTAGAACGTATACCTGTCCTTCGAAATGATTGTGTGGGTTTACTGAACCTGGCTTTGATAGAACCTGACCTCTTTCGATGTCTGTTCTTTGAACACCTCTAAGTAGTGCTCCTATATTGTCTCCAGCTTGTGCCTGATCAAGTAGCTTTCTGAACATTTCTACTCCTGTACAAACTGTCTTCTTCTTTTCTTCTGAAAGTCCTACTAGTTCAACTTCGTCTCCAACCTTAAGGATACCTCTTTCAACTCTTCCAGTTGCAACTGTTCCTCTACCAGTGATTGTGAATACGTCTTCTACTGGCATTAGGAATGGCTTATCTGTTGCTCTTTCTGGAGTTGGGATGTATTCGTCAACTGTCTTCATAAGGTTAAGAATCTTTCCACACCATTCACAGTCGTCTTTTCCACATCCACACTCAAGTGCCTTAAGTGCTGATCCTACTACTATTGGAATATCGTCTCCTGGGAATTCGTATTCGCTAAGTAGGTCTCTTAATTCCATTTCAACTAATTCAATTAGTTCTGGATCGTCAACCATATCTGACTTGTTCATGAATACTACTATATACTCAACTCCAACTCTGCTTGCAAGAAGAATGTGCTCTCTTGTCTGTGGCATTGGACCGTCTGCTGCTGATACTACTAGTATCGCTCCGTCCATCTGAGCTGCTCCTGTAATCATGTTCTTTACATAGTCAGCATGTCCTGGGCAGTCTACGTGTGCGTAGTGTCTTGCTTCAGTTTCATACTCAACGTGTGCAGTGTTGATTGTGATTCCTCTTTCTTTTTCTTCTGGTGCCTTGTCTATTTCATCATATCTTGTTGCTTGCGCTCTACCATACTTTGATAGTATTGTTGTGATCGCTGCTGTTAATGTTGTCTTACCGTGGTCAACGTGACCTATTGTTCCAATGTTAACGTGTGGCTTATTTCTCTCAAAATGTGCCTTTCCCATTTTTTATTCCTCCTCTTTATATAAAAGATTAATTATTTATTTTTAGCTCCTATGATTTGTTCCTTTATGTTGTTAGGAACACTCTCATAGTGATCAAATACCATTACATATACTCCTCTACCCTGTGTTCTTGAACGTAGAGTAGTTGCATAACCAAACATTTCTGATAGTGGAACGAATGCTCTAACAAGCTGAGCTCCGCCTAATGGCTCCATTCCCTCAATTCTTCCTCTTCTTGAGTTAAGGTCACCAATAACGTCTCCCATGTACTCTTCAGGCATTGTAACTTCTACTCTCATAATTGGCTCAAGTAGAGTTGGGTCAGCCTTAGTCATAGCGTTCTTGAATGCCATGGAACCAGCTATTTTGAAGGCCATTTCTGATGAGTCAACATCATGGTATGAACCGTCAAATAGAATTACCTTACAGTCAACAACTGGATATCCAGCAATAACACCACTTGTCATTGCTTCTCTAATACCATTATCGATTGGTGAAACATATTCTCTTGGAACTGAACCACCAACGGTATTGTTAACAAATTCGTATCCCTTGCCCTGTTCCTGTGGAATAAGTTCTATCCAGCAGTGACCGTACTGTCCACGTCCACCTGACTGTCTAACGAACTTACCTTCAGCCTTAACAGCTTTTTTAACACTTTCTCTATAAGCAACCTGTGGCTTACCAACATTACATTCAACCTTGAATTCTCTTTGAAGTCTATCAACGATGATTTCAAGATGAAGTTCACCCATTCCAGCTATTATAGTCTGGTTTGTTTCTGGGTCTGTGTAAGTCTTAAAGGATGGATCTTCCTCGGCAAGCTTTGAAAGGGCTATGCCCATCTTTTCCTGTCCAGCCTTAGTCTTTGGCTCAATAGCTATATTGATAACTGGCTCTGGGAATTCCATTCTTTCAAGTATTATTGCATGATCTGGATCACATAGTGTATCTCCAGTAGTTGTATCTCTAAGACCAACTATCGCAACAATATCTCCAGCTCTTACTTCATCAATATCTTCTCTGTGGTTAGCATGCATTCTAACAAGTCTTCCTATTCTTTCCTTCTTATTCTTTACAGAATTAAGAACATAAGTACCTGCAGTCATAACTCCTGAGTATACTCTTGTGAAAGCTAGCTTGCCTACGAATGGGTCTGTCATTATCTTAAATGCTAATGCTGACATTGGCTCCTCATCGCTTGCATGTCTTTCATCTTCTTCTCCTGAATCTGGATCAACTCCATTAATAGCAGGAATGTCAAGTGGTGATGGCATGTAAGCAACAACAGCATCAAGCATAAGCTGAACACCCTTGTTCTTGTATGATGATCCACAAACTACAGGAACAATCTCATTTGCAATAGTTGCTTTTCTAAGAGCTACATGAATTTCTTCTTCAGTGAATTCTTCACCGTCAAGATACTTCATCATTAGCTCTTCGTCAGTTTCAGCTATAGCTTCCATAAGGTTTGTTCTGTATTCTGCAGCAAGGTCCTTCATGTCTTCTGGAATTTCAGATTCTTCTGAAGTTGTTCCTAAGTCATCTTTGTAAATTATGGCATCATTTTTAATAAGGTCTACCATTCCTATGAAGGTTTCTTCCTTACCAATTGGAAGTTGTATTGGAACTGCATTAGCTCCAAGTCTTTCCTTCATCATCTTAATAACTCTGTAGAAATCAGCTCCCATGATATCCATCTTATTTACATAAGCCATTCTTGGAACACCGTACTTGTCCGCCTGTCTCCATACAGTTTCTGATTGTGGTTCAACCCCACCCTTAGCACAGAATACTGCAACAGCACCGTCAAGAACACGGAGTGATCTTTCAACTTCTATTGTGAAGTCTACGTGCCCCGGCGTGTCAATGATGTTTATTGTATGGCCTTTCCATTGTGCTGTAGTAGCAGCTGAAGTAATTGTTATACCTCTTTCTTGCTCTTGCACCATCCAGTCCATCGTAGCTGCTCCATCATGAACTTCGCCTAATTTATGTGTTTTACCTGTATAAAACAATATACGCTCCGTAGTAGTTGTTTTACCAGCATCAATGTGCGCCATTATACCTATGTTTCTTACTT
>JBLNDT010000006.1:0-115687 GCA_050261915.1 Solirubrobacterales bacterium | reverse complement strand
AAACTTTTATTCCTCTGCTAAAAATACTTTTTTAAATTCTGCTATTGCGCCCGCCAAATTAGCCTTAATTTCATCATTAAGAGCTTTTTTCTCTAAAATTGACGCAGCAACTTCTCTATGGTGAGTATCCATGAATTCAAAGAATTTAACTTCAAATTCCTTAATTCTTTCTACAGGTACATCCATAAGATGGTTTTCTACTCCAGCAAATAATATCATTATCTGCTTTTCAACTGGCATTGGCTTGTATTGTGGCTGTTTTAATATTTCAGTTAATCTCTTACCTTTTTCAAGCCTTCTCTTGGATTCTTTATCAAGGTCAGAACCAAACTGAGCAAACGCAGCCAATTCTCTGTACTGTGCAAGTTCAAGTCTCAAGGATCCTGAAACCTGTTTCATAGCCTTTATCTGAGCACTACCACCAACTCTGGATACGGATATACCAGCGTTAACAGCTGGTCTTTGTCCTGCGTAGAATAATTCTGACTCAAGGAATATCTGTCCGTCTGTTATGGATATAACGTTTGTTGGTATATATGCTGTAACGTCACCAGCCAATGTTTCAATAATAGGAAGCGCAGTTAATGAACCCCCGCCTAACTTATCGGAAAGCTTTGCAGCTCTTTCAAGAAGTCTTGAGTGAAGGTAGAATACGTCTCCTGGATAAGCTTCTCTTCCTGGTGGTCTACGAAGAAGAAGTGCCATTGTTCTATAAGCAACAGCGTGCTTAGACAAATCATCATATACTATAAGTACATGTTTTCCCTGCCACATGAAATGTTCACCCATCGTACAGCCTGCATATGGTGCTATAAACTGTAATGGTGCTGTGTCTGATGCTGCAGATGATACAACTATTGTATAATCCATAGCTCCCATTTCTGTTAGGGTATTAACTATATGAGCTACTGTAGACTGTTTCTGTCCTATAGCAACATATATACATATAACGTCTTGTCCCTTTTGGTTTATTATAGTATCCACAGCAACTGCAGTTTTACCTGTCTGTCTGTCACCTATAATAAGTTCTCTTTGTCCTCTTCCTATTGGAATCATTGAGTCGATAGCCTTTATTCCAGTCTGAAGAGGCTGGTTAACTGACTGTCTTGTAATAACTCCAGGTGCGATAAGCTCTATAGGTCTAACTTCAGTAGTGTTCATAGGGCCTTTGCCATCTATTGGCTGACCAAGTGAGTTTACAACTCTTCCTATAAGAGCATCTCCTACAGGAACCTCAACAACTTCACCTGTTCTTTTGACAATATCTCCTTCTTTTATACCTTTATCTGATCCTAAAAGAACGCATCCAACGTTATCCTGCTCAAGATTCAAAACCATTCCTTTTACATTGTTTGGAAATTCGAGCAATTCTCCTGCCATACATTCATCGAGACCATATACTCTGGCGATACCATCACCTATATTTATTATTGTACCTGAATCTACTGACTCAATCTTTTTCTCATACTTCTGAATCTCTTGTTTTATAATCGAAGTAATTTCCTCAGGTTTTATGTTCATAGGCTCACCTCTATTCTCTCTTAAGCATTAATTTTTTCATTTCTTCGAGCTTTGACTTAATAGTCCCATCAATAACTTCATTGTCAACCTTTACATAAACTCCACCAAGTATCTCTTTATCTATTACTTCCTGAAGTATAATCTTTTTGTTGAACTTTTTCTGAAGTTTATTGATTAACTCGTCTTTTTCATCCGCAGCAAGCGGAAGAACAGTTGTTACTTCAGCTATACTAGTATCATGTTTTTCAAGATAGATCTTTTCCATCTGAACAAGCATGTTGCTTAGCTCAAGTATTCTTTTCTTTTCAATCAATAAATTTAAAAATGAAAGTATGTCATCTTCAATTTTGCCTTTGAAAAGATCTTCAAACAACTTTTTCTTATTTGAAGTGCTTACATGTGGATGTTCTATTAAAAGCTTGAAATCATCATCGCCATTAATAAGTTCCACAATCCGCTTTAACTCAGCTAAAAACTGATCTACTTTCCCTTTTTCCTCTGCAGCTTGATATAGAGCCAGCGCGTATCTTCTATCTAAGTACTCATACATATTAGATACCTACCTTAACTATAAAGTCCTTTATAAGTCTTCTGTGCTGTTCTTCATCGATAGCTTCTGCAAGTGCTTTTGATGATAACAATACAGCAAGGTCTACAATCTGGTTCTTCATTTCATCTGCAGATTTTTCTATCTGTCTTTCAGCTTCAACCTTTGCTCTTTTAATTATGTCATCAGCTTCAGTTCTAGCTTCCTGCACTATATCAGAGGATAGTTTTTCAGCTTTGTTTTTATAGTTTTCAACTATATTTTTACCTTCATCTTTAGCCCCTGATAGAATACTTTCGTTTTCTAATCTCAAGGCTTCAGCCTTTTTAAGGTCTTCATCGGTTTTGTTTATTTTGTCAACAATATCATTTTGTCTCTTATCTATTGCGTTATTAACTGGAGTAAACAGATAATGCCTTAAGATAAAATACAAAAGTAAGAAGTTAATTATAACTGCTATAATCTTAGGAATGTTTATTTCCATCTACACAAAGCCTCCCTTCAGGCCCAGATTTAATAGTACCATGTACTATTTAACCTTTAGCTATTAATAATAATGCAACCAAGAGTGCGTATATTGATGTTGCTTCTGAAAGAGCAGCACCTATAATCATTGTACTGATTATCTGTCCTCTAGCTTCTGGCTGTCTTGAAACTCCTTCAACAGCTTTTCCTGCAGCAGTTCCGCAGCCTACTCCTCCGCCTAAACAACCTATTGCAGCAACACCTGCTCCTAATAATGCCATACCTTGTATAAATGATTGTGAATCAATACCCATGTTTCTTCCTCCTTAATTTCTTCAAAAATTAATTTTTAGTGTTCTTCAATTACTTTTATGTTAATCATAGTCAACATAACAAAGATAAACATCTGCATTCCCGCGTCAAATACATCGAAAAACATATGTACTGGCAGCGGAATACCCAGCTGTGCAAACCATCCAATTTTGGATAGTCCATCGTAAACTAATCCTACTACTACAACTGCAGCTGTCATGTTACCAAAAAGTCGCAGACTTAATGATACTGGCAGAACAAATCTTTCTATAAGATTCAGTGGTAGTAAAAAAGCGAATGGATGTAGGTATCCTTTTAAATAATGTCCAAATCCTATCTTCTTAATTGCATTTGCCTGAACAAGTACAAAACTCATTAATGCCAATCCAAGAGCTATATTGTAATCTCTTGTAGGCGGTTCTATACCTATTAGTCCAATAAGATTCATTATAAGAAGAAATATTGCTAGTGTACCTATGTATGGAATAAATGCTTTATGTCCAGGTCCCATGTTGTCGTTGACAAGGCCATTAATTAATTCAATAACCATCTCAACTTTGTTTTGCTTCTTGCTAGGAATTTTCTCTAAATTCTTACCTAAAATAATGGCAGCAACTACAATTATCAAGGTAATTATCCACATAACCAGGAAACTGTCTGTAACTCCAAAACTGTACCCGAATATGTTTATACTAAATAACGGTTCTAACTTTTCCAATTCATCACTTCCCTTCTTTATTAATTAATATTCCATATAATGTTAATGATATAAAATGAGAGCTATACCCTAACATATAAGCAAGCACATTAATGGTGTTTCTCTGATAAATAAAGAATCCAATTGCACATACTAACAAAACTCTAATAAAAAAACCAACTAGAGTTATTAGTGCAGGATTCTTTTTGTAGCCGTTGTAGGCGTATTGGGTCATAAAACTGTTTATTGCAAAACTTGCAAGAGAAACAATTATTCCTAGCATAAATACCACAAGGTATTTGCTAAAAAATACACAAACAATGACGGATAAAAAAGCACCTACTATTAGATCAAGCACTAGAATTTTTTTGAGCATTCCCTTAACGTCATCGTTCACTTTAAGTTCCTCCGAAACATATTATGATACCTTATTATATAATCTAAGAGGGGCATTAATAAACTCCCGCATTCTGGCTTTATTCCCCTTGTGTGTTCATTATACATCATTTTGTCCAAATAATATAGGTTTTTGTCTATTTTTCTTGTATTTTTTCGTAATTGCTTTAATTTTAAATTATTTATCAAATGCCTTTTCATAATTTTGACTATATAGAAAATTAAGAATATTCTTTATAATATCAAAAACACACTTATAATCTTCATAATATTTGTTCAATTTGTTATAAAAAAAATTATTAAGTCAATTTTTGACGAGAAAATTGACTTAACCTCTAATGAAAATGACAATTGATTTTTTATTTAAATTCGTTTATAGTCACATCCATGGCTTCAAAATAATTTAAAATGGCATTTACTATTCTTTTTGATGCCTTACCATCCCCATAAGGATTTATAGCTCTGCTCATCTGACTATAAAAATCTTCATCATTTATAAGTTCTTCAGCTGATTCAATAATTGTAACCATATCAGTTCCTACAAGCTTTACTGTTCCAGCCTCAACAGCTTCCGGCCTTTCAGTAACATCTCTTAAAACAAGTACAGGTTTTCCCAGGTGTGGAGCTTCTTCCTGAAGCCCACCTGAATCTGTCATTACCATGTAACATTTATCCATCAGATTGTGGGTTTCCTTAGTATCTAACGGAGAGAGAAGATGAACTCCCTTAACTCCACCTAATATTCTATGAGCCACATCCTTCACTACAGGGTTTAAATGGACAAGATAAACAATTTCAATATCTTTATTATTAGTGACTATTGATTTTAATGCATTGCATATGTTTTCTATTCCGACCCCCCAATTCTCTCTTCTATGGGCAGTAACCAGGATTACCTTCTTGTTTTCATAATCAATTTCGTTCAGCTCATGTGTTTCAAATATATACTCCTTTGAAACAGTATAGTGCATTGCATCAATAACCGTATTGCCAGTAACGTATATCTGGCTTTCATCTATACCTTCTCTTAAAAGATTGTTTTTAGAGCCTAGGGTAGGTGCAAAATGAATATCTGAAATTGCACCTGTTAATTTTCTATTCATTTCCTCAGGAAAAGGAAAATACTTATCAAAAGTTCTTAGACCCGCCTCTACATGCCCAACCCTTATTTGTTTATAAAATGCAGCTAAAGCACCTGCAAAAGTTGTGGTAGTATCCCCATGAACAAGAACCATATCTGGTTTTTCGTCAGTAAATACTTCTTCTAAGCCTTCTAGAACCCTGTTTGTAATTCCTGTTAATGTTTGTTTTGACTGCATAATATTTAAATCAAAATCCGGAGTGATATTAAAAAGAGAAAGTACCTGATCCAGCATCTCTCTGTGTTGTGCTGTTACACATACCTTACTTTCAATAAGACCGCAGCTTTCAAGCTCCTTTACCAAAGGGGCCATTTTAATAGCTTCAGGCCTTGTACCAAATATTGTTATAACTTTTATTTTCTTCATATGCATCCTCCAAATTACGAATTTTTTAACCCCTGTGCTGAAAAAAACCGCACTTCCAAGCAATAAAAACAAGACAAAGCATAACTAAGGTAAGCATCATATATGCTCTCTGATTGCTTATCTGCATTGCAATTATTGCAAAGCTCCCTAATATGGCACTGATTAAATACATTATAACTACTGTCTGCCTTTGGGTTAAACCCATGTCTATAAGCCTGTGATGAAGATGACCCCGGTCTGCCTGCATTATCGGGCGTCCATTTACCTTTCTTCGTATAACAGCAAACAAGGTATCATATATAGGAATACCAAGGGCTAATATAGGCACCGCAATAGCAAATGCTGCTGCAGATTTAATCGTTCCCTCCATTGAAATAGCCGCTAATAAAAAGCCTAACAGCTGAGCTCCGGTATCTCCCATAAAGATGGAAGCAGGATTAAAATTGTATGGAAGGAATCCAAGAATTGCACCGCTTAATATTGCAGTGAGCACTGCTGCATCTGCTCTACTATTTATTATAGCTATAATAAATATTGTTACTGAAGATATCAACGCAACCCCCGCAGCAAGTCCATCCAACCCGTCTATAAGATTTAATGCATTAGTAATTCCTATCACCCATAATATTGTTAATGGAGCTGAGAGCCAGCCTATAAATAAATACTGATTTGAATTTAGCATTGGATTTGTAATAAATGTAATATTAACCCCATAAAGTATCAGCACAATAGCTGCAAGGATTTGAAATATAAGCTTATATCTCGGTCTCATATCATACTTGTCATCAATTATTCCACCTATTACAATAATTGTTGCACCTATTACTATTCCTTTTTCCTGGCTACTGAGCGCCCCTGTTTTGAAAATCAAGGTCAGCACAAAGGAAGCATAAATTGCTAGTCCTCCTAATAGAGGAATTGGCTTTTTATGGATTTTTCTTTTATCCTTTGGTATATCCAATACCCTGAATTTAACGGCTGCCTTCTTTACCAAGGGTGTAAAAAGAAAGGACAAAACCGCTGAAATTCCTGCTAATATGTACAATTTATCCATATTTTTTAGTACCCCAATTCACCTTTCAGGGAATCATCCTCGTCTATCCATGATTTCACATCAATTTCCCTGTATTTCAAATCCGAATCCCTTATTATAACATTGCATATTCCAGCGTTAATTATCATTCTTTTGCACATAGCACAGGGATTTGCATTAACAACTATTTCATTTGTTTTAGCGTCCCTGCCTACAAGATAAAGGGTGGAGCCAAGCATATCCCTTCTAGATGCACTGATTATTGCATTGGCTTCACTATGTACTGATCTGCAAAGTTCATAGTGGGTTCCTCTTGGAACCTTCATTTCTTCCCTCTGACACTTTTCAAGGTCACTGCAGTTTTTCCGTCCTCTTGGTGCTCCAGTATATCCACTGGATATAATTTCATCATTTTTTACTATAATGGCCCCATAATTTCTTCTGAGGCAGGTGCCTCTGATAAGCACAGTATCAGCTATGTCCAAATAGTAATTGTTTTTATCTTTTCTATCCATAAATGTTACCTGCCTTTAAGCACTATTTTGTTCCAAACAATCTGTCTCCTGCATCTCCAAGGCCTGGAACAATATATCCATGTTCATTAAGCTTTTCATCTACTGATGCTACATATATATCAACATCAGGATGCGCATCCATAACAGTCTTAACCCCTTCAGGTGCTGCGATAAGGCACATAAGTCTTATATTTCTTGCACCTCTGTTTTTTAACATTGTTATAGCATCGGAAGCTGAACCCCCTGTAGCCAGCATAGGATCAGTAACAATTACTTCTCTTTCTCCAATGTCCTGAGGCAGTTTGCAGAAATATTCCACAGGCTTTAATGTTTTTTCATCCCTGTAAAGGCCTATATGTCCAACCTTTGCAGCCGGAATAAGCCTTAAAACACCATCCACCATGCCAAGACCAGCTCTTAATATAGGAACTATTGCAACTTTTTTTCCTGCAAGCATCTTGCATCTTGTTTTACATATTGGAGTTTCAATTTCTACTTCTTCAAGCTGAAAATCTCTAGTTACTTCATATGCCATAAGCATAGACACTTCCTGAACAAGATCTCTGAAATCCTTTGAGCCAGTTTCCTTATCTCTAATAAATGCCAGTTTATGAAGTACCAACGGATGTGCTATTTGTGTTACCTTGCTCATTATTTTCCCTCCAAATTGCTAATTTTATTTATTCTATTTAAATGTCTGCCGCCCAAAAATTCCGATTTTAAAAATGTATCCACAATATCAAGGGCAAGACCAGCACCAACAACTCTTTCACCTAAGGCAAGGATATTTGCATCATTATGTTCCCTACAGGAATGAGCACTAAAGGTATCGCCACAAAGCGCAGCTCTTATGCCCTTTACCTTATTTGCTGCTATGCTTATTCCTATACCTGTACCGCATATGAGTATTCCAAAGTCGTAATTTTTATTTGCTACTTCCCTAGCAACGATTTCTGCATAATCAGGATAGTCAACGGAATCCTTGCTATGTGTTCCAAAGTCAAAAGTTTCAATCCCTTTGTCCTTTAGATGGTTAATAATTTCATTTTTCAACTGAAAACCTGCATGATCACTGCCTAATGCTATTTTCATAAAAACACCTCCATTAAGTTTATACTAATAATCGCAAAAAAAGAAGATACCCATGATAATGCGTTTATCTTCTTATAATTTTTTCAACATTTTATTAATGCCTTCCTCCAATTGAAGGTAGGTATTATAATATGCTTCTATATCCATACCATAAGGATCCCGAATTTCCTCAAAAGTCTCAGCAAATTCATTAAAGGTAAATATCTTTTGTTCAAACTCAGGAAAATTCATTATAAGAATATTTTTTATCCCGTAAGTCATAGCCAATATATAATCTGAATCCTCCAAATGGCCAGGTGTGAGCTGAACCGCACTTCTCCCGGTAATATCTACACCTATATTCTTTATTAAAGTTTTTACAGTATTTAAGGAAGCCTTGCTATTTTCCAAAGCAGCTATGCCGCAGGAAGAAGAGGTTAAATCTTTAGAACTGCTTATATTGTTAAAAATAGCTTCTGCCATACAGCTTCTACAGGTATTTCCTGTGCACACAAAAAGTATTTTCATAAATACCTCCGTTAAACCTTTAATATATCATAACCTGCCGCTTTTTTAAGTCTGTTCATAACAGCTATTCCTACTCCCTTTTCTTCAAAGGCTTCTGACAATATAACACTTACAGCCTTATCATCAAAGCTCCTTAGGGTTTCAAAAAGATTTCTAGCTATTTCATCCATATTGCTTCTTCTTCCTAAAGAAACAACAATACCATTCTTGTACAGGTCTTTGGTTTCATCTGTTGCTATAATCCCTACATTTTGGTTATCATCTATATAATTTTGCACCATTTCATTAATTTTTGCAACAGTTTTTTTAATATCACCCTGGATTATCTTAACTGGTGCCTTAGGTGCATAATGCCTGTATTTCATCCCTGGCGCTTTTGGAATTAAATTTTTTTCAGGTTTCTTCATTATGGCAGGGTCTATATAAACATCCTCTTCCACCGTTTTGATCATTTCCAGGGTTATACCCCCCGGCCTTAAAACGCAGCTAGGCGAAACAGTGCAGTCAATTACTGTAGATTCAACCCCAACATCACACTTCTTACCCCCAATTATCATTTCAACCTTTCCTGAAAGGTCTTCAATGCAGCTTTCTATTTCAGTTGGACTTGGTCTTCCAGATATATTTGCAGAAGGAGCAGCTATAGGAACACCGGCAGCTTTTATTAACGCTCTTGCAATTTTATCAGAAGGCATTCTGATACCCACACAATCAAGACCCGCACTCGTTGCAGATGGTATTAAATCTGACTTTTTGAGTATTATAGTCATAGGCCCAGGCCAGAATTTTTTCATTAATTTTTCTGCGCTTTCCGGTACTTCCCTAACTAGCGGTTTTATTTCATTATAGTCTGAAACATGGACTATAAGCGGATTATCCTGAGGTCTTCCCTTAGCCTGAAATATTTTTTTTACAGCATCCTCCTCAAGGGCATTTGCACCAAGACCGTACACAGTTTCTGTTGGAAATACAACCAGACCTCCATTTTTTATTACATCTCCAGCTTCCTCTATAATATCAATGTTTATATCCTCTTCATAAACCCTGTAGATTTTTGTATTCAATTTGTTCCCTCCTTTATAAAATATTTGTTATTATTAGCCCTGCTGCAATTCCTGCAAGGACACCAACAGTACTTGTTTTAAAACTATGCAGCCTTAAGGACTCGGGAATCATTTCAAAGCAAACCACATAAAGCATTATTCCCGATGCTATTGAAAGAGAGATTCCAAGCACATCTAAAGATATATTTGAAACAAAGCCTCCGGTTAGTGCCCCTGCCATTGTGGGCAGTGCTGTTATTACTGCATAAATTATAATTTTAAATTTTCTTGAGCCAGTAGATAAAAGCGGAGCAGATACAGCTATTCCTTCCGGTACATCATGAATACCAATTATTAATGCCATTTTAATACCAAGGGAAGTCCCTGCAGCGAAGCCGCACCCCATAATAATTCCTTCCGGGAAATTATGAATCATAAGAGCCAAGGCTGTAATATTTGCAATTTTAACCTGAGTGTTCTGAAATTTATTTAATTTTGAGTCCACCAGCATAACAAACCCAGTGCCAATAATGCAAAATAGCAATGTACCTTGAACATTCCATTGATTTATAGCTTCAGGAAGTAAATCACAAACCACTACGGAAAGCATAATCCCCCCTGCGAAACCTGTAATAATGGAAAGATCCTTCTTAGATGGTCTTTTGATAAGAACTCCAAAAACAGCACCTGCTATGGTACCTGCCATTGAAATAAGACTTCCTGCCAAAATAAGAAATGTTAAATTATTTTCCAAAATATCACCATATATATTGCTTTATATGATGTTTATTTATTTAAAATATTTATTATTCTTATATATTGTCTCTGTACAACTTTATTTTTTCTATAGCTTCTTCAGAAAACCCTGCATTAACACAACCTTTGTATATAGTATTCAAAAGTGAATACTTTCCAAGTCCTCCTGAACTTATAATAATATAGTAATATTCATTTTCAGGCTGTCTCTCTTTAAACTTTTTGTAATGAAATGCAGCCAGAGTATGCCTTTTTAAAAAATCATTACTAATGATCTTCGATTTTTTTGTTCTAAATCTTGAATTTGAAAGAAGTATTATTTTAAAATCTTGAAATTTAGATTTATCTCCTTCTGTTTTTTCAATATCAACATAAAGTACCTTGCTGCATAATATTTTCACAGGTTCCAGGACCAATCCAGATTTCAATATTATTTTTCCTGTTTTATAAGTGAAATAAAGCCTTTCCTTATTTGACTTGATAATAATTGAAAGAAGTATTAAAACTTCAATTATTGCCAGATATGTTAAATAAAAAGGAGTGGTTTTCTTATAAACAATAGGAAATACAGGCATTGCAAAAAAAACAAAGCACATGGACAGCACAAATCTTTTATAAGATTTATTTTGCTTCCTGATGGCTCTGTTTATATTCATATGCTGCACCTACCCTTTAAACTTCTATCTAGTCGCTGCTTCCCATAGCCTTCATTTTTTCAGCTTGATCTGCAGTAATCAACGCATCTATAACTTCATCAATATCTCCGTCTAAGAAGGATTCAAGCCTGTATAGAGTTAAACCAATCCTATGTTCTGATACTCTTCCCTGAGGATAGTTATATGTTCTTATTCTTTCACTTCTATCCCCTGTACCTACCTGACTTCTTCTGTCTTCTGCTATTCCAGCACTTCTTTCTGCCTGAGCTAAATCAAAGAGCCTTGACTTTAAGACCTTCATTGCTTTTTCCTTGTTTTTAAGCTGGGATTTTTCATCCTGGCAGGAAACTACAAGCCCTGTTGGAAGATGTGTTATTCTAACTGCTGAGTCCGTTGTATTAACGCACTGTCCACCGTGGCCAGAAGCTCTAAAAACATCTATTCTTATATCATTTTGATTTATTACAACATCTACGTCATCCACTTCAGGAAGCACCGCTACAGTAGCTGTGGAGGTATGAATTCTTCCACTTGATTCAGTATCAGGTACTCTTTGAACCCTGTGCACTCCGCTTTCGTATTTTAATTTACTATATGCACCATTTCCTTTAACCATAAATACAACTTCCTTAAGGCCTCCAAGATCAGTTTCATTAACACTTATAACTTCAGTTTTCCAGCCTTTTCTTTCAGCATATCTGGTGTACATTCTGAACAAGTTTGCAGAGAATAAAGCAGCTTCTTCTCCACCAGCTCCTCCTCTTATTTCTATAAAAACGTTTCTCTCATCGTTAGGATCCTTTGGAAGAAGCAATATTCTTATTTCCTGATAGATTGACTCAATTCTTTCAGTGAGTTCTTTTATCTCCTCCTGAATCATTTCCTTCAATTCTCTATCATTTTCTTCCTTTAACATTTCCTTGTCATTTTCAAGGTCTTCCTGAGCTTTTCTATATTCCCTGAATTTCATAACAATTACTTCAAGCTCTGCATGTTCCTTGCAAAGCTTCTGCCATTCCTTCTGATCAGCCATTACAGTTGGATCGCTGATTTTTATTGAAAGCTCCTCATATTTATTCTCTATAAAATTAAGTCTTTGTAACATTATTTAACCTCTCCATTTATATATTTTCACAATTAACTATTATACCATATTTTTTTAATTATTATCAACTAAATATTATTCTTAAACCCCAAAACAACTCTGTCTTTTTCTGCCAAATCTTTAAAGCTGCATATATTTATGAACTTGTTTTCTTTGAGAATATTTCTAACCGCCTCATCTTGATCCCAGCCAATTTCAAAGGCAAGCATCCCCCCAGAATTTAAAACTAAATTGCTTTGCTTTGTGATTTCCCTGTAAAAATCCAAACCATCCTCCCCTCCTGAAAGAGCCAGATGAGGTTCGTAATTTTTCACATCTTCCATAAGATTAGGTATTTCTTCTGATTTTATATATGGGGGATTAGATATAATTGCATCAAATTTTATATTTTCTTTTAATGGATACTCCAAAAGATTGCTGCTATGGACTACTGCCATTTGTTCAAGTTCCAAGGCACTTATATTTTCATTTGTCACACTTACGGCAACAGGAGAAATATCGAGGCAGATTACTTCTGTATCAACGCACTCCGCTGCAATGGTTAAACCTATTATCCCACTGCCAGAGCAAACATCACAGATTTTCCTATACTCTTTTTCCCTTATATATGAGATGGCAGTTTCAACTAATACTTCAGTATCAGGTCTTGGTATTAAAACTCCCTCCCGTACAATAAAATTTCTTCCTAAAAATTCACACTCCCCAAGTATATACTTAACAGGCATATTGTTTTTTCTAAGGTCTATAAGCTTAAAATAATCCTCAGCCTGCTGTTGTCCTTCTTCCTTCTCCCTATTTGTTAAAACATATATTCTATCTTTGTTTAAAACCTTTCCCAATAGAAGCTGTGCATCAAGCTGATAGCTCTCTATTCCAGCTTCCTTCAATATTTTATACCCCTGAACCAAAAGATTCCCTATTGTTATTTTGCTACACATATCCACCTTCTATGCCTTCCGCTGCTTCTAGGGCGGCTATGGCAACCTCCAGCTGACTATTGTCCGGTTCTTTAGTAGTTAGCTTTTGAAGCATAAGCCCAGGATATGCAAGAATATGAGAAAGATTACTTTTACTTTTTCCCATCCATCTTATAAGTTCATATGTAATCCCTGAAACAAGTGGAAGGAGTAATAACCTTGATATTATTCTTTCAAGGAGTGAATCCCATCCAGTAACAGAAAATATTATAATGCTCACAATCATTACAAGAAATAAAAAATTTGTTCCGCACCTTGGGTGAAGCCTATCAAAGTTTTTTGCATTTTCAGCAGTAAGTTGTACTTCATTTTCATAACAAAATATTGTCTTATGTTCTGCCCCGTGGTACTGAAAAACCCTTTTAATATCATCCATCTTCCCTATTAGATAAACGTAAAGCAGGAATATTGCAACCCTTATGACACCTTCGATGATATTAAAACTGAAAGAATTTTTTATTCCCGCATATTTAAAAATATTAGCTGCAAATGTGGGAAATATAAAAAACAAAAGCACTGCAATGCTCATTGAAACAAGCAATGTAAATCCAGTTATAACACTTCCGCTTTTTTCCTTAAAAATGCCTTTTAGCCATAACTCAAATTTAGATGTTTCATAGTCATCTTCAAAGTACTCTGCTGATTTATTAAGTGTATTTATACCTATAACCAGGGATTCAACCAATGAAACAAAACCCCTAATAACTGGAATAGATAAGAACTTATACCTTTTTGTATATGGAATAAATGGTTCCACAGTAACTGCTATTTCACCGTCACTTTTCCTGACAGCAGTAGCTATCCCCTTAGAGCCCCTCATCATTACCCCTTCAATTACTGCCTGTCCACCGACAGAAGTTTTTTTAGTCATTTTTACACCTCAAATTCTATATAGTACAGATTCATTTTATCAAATTAAACAATTATAATAAAGAAGATAATTAATTTGACTACATATATTTACTGTGATATAATTTAGAAGTTATAATTGCAGTAAGCTGCAAACTTGAAAGAGGTGAAAAATATGAGAGAAGGCATACATCCTGAGTACTATCATGATACGATAGTTAAGTGTGCATGTGGAAACACTTTTACAACTGGTTCAATAGAAAAAGAACTTAAAGTGGAAATATGTTCAAAATGCCACCCATTCTTCACTGGTAAACAGAAGATCGTTGACGTAGGCGGAAGAGTAGAAAAGTTTATGAAGAAATTCAACATAAGCAACGAAGAATAATATTGCGTGTTTACCAAAACCCATTCTTGAATCAAGAATGGGTTTTTTACTTTACCTGTTATTTTGATTTTTCTTAATTTGAATCTTACTTAATATTTCAATGAGTTCCCCATTGTTTTTTGACTTAGAAAGAAAACCTATAAGCTGCTCTGTTACATTTTCAACATTATCAGTGTAAAGAAGCTTTCTAATATTAAATGCAGCATCCTTTTCAGATTGACCATTGTAAAGCAAGTCGTCTCTTCTAGTTCCTGATTTATATATGTCAATTGCAGGGAAAATTCTTCTTTCCTGAAGCCTTCTGTTTAAATGAACCTCCATATTACCTGTACCTTTAAATTCCTCAAATATCATGTCATCCATTCTGCTTCCTGTTTCTACTAGAGCAGTAGCCAGTATTGTTAGACTTCCACCATTTTCTATATTTCTTGCAGCTCCAAAAAATTTCTTAGGCATAATCAAAGCTCCAGGGTCCAATCCTCCTGATAATGTTCTTCCTGTTGGAGTAATTGTAAGGTTGTATGCTCTAGAAAGTCTTGTAATGCTGTCTAAAAGTATTACTACATCCTGACCTTGTTCCACCATTCTTTTTGCCCTTTCAAGGACCATGTATGCTACCTTTGTGTGATGATCCGGTTCCTCATCGAAGGTTGAATAGATAACCTCCCCGCTTATTGACCTCTGCATATCCGTAACCTCTTCAGGTCTTTCATCAATAAGCACAACAATAAGTTTTACATCCTTGCAGTTTTTAGAAATACTTTGAGCTATTTGCTTTAATAAAGTTGTTTTCCCAGCTTTTGGAGGTGCGACAATTATTCCTCTTTGTCCCTTACCAATAGGTGATATAATATCCATCATCCTCATGGATAATTCACCATTTTCAGTTTCAAGGATTATCCTTTCATCAGGGTATATTGGAACCAAAGTTTCAAATGGTTTTCTGCCCACAGCTCGTTCTGGATTTTCTCCATTTACTCTTTCAACATAAAGTAAGGCTTTAAACTTTTCGCCTTCTTTTGGAGTCCTTACCTTACCCTCAACCTCATCTCCGGTTTTTAAGTTAAATCTTCTTATTTGAGAAGGAGAAACATAAATATCATCCGGACTTGTTAAATAATTTGTTCCCCTTAAGAAGCCATAATTATTGTTTTCAATAATCTCTAGAACTCCCTTGGCACTTCCAGATTCATTTACCATAACTTTGAATTTTTCTTTTTTCTCTTCCGATTCATCTTTCAATTCCTCTTCGGGTTTTTGGCTTATTTTTTCTCTTAATATTATACCCTCTTTTTCAATAAATGCAGGGGATACCTTTTTTATTTCTTCAATTAGCTCAGCCTTTTTATATTTAGAAATGCTTTTAACATCTAGTTCCTTTGCGGCATTTCTGAGTTCCACAATGGTCATAGATTCTAAATCTTTGTTCAAAAACAACAACACCTCTCCTTATTAAATTATTTTATTTGGGAATTTATTTAAATGAAAATTTTTCGAAATGCATTTAAGATTATATATCATTCTATAATATCAATAAAAAAAAAGCAAATAAAAAGGAATAAAAGCCACGTTTTATTCCTAAATATAAGCATATATCTTTTTTTCATATTTGTTTATCCTGTTTATTTTATCTTTAACCTTATTCTCATCACCAAGATAAAATAAAGGTGTTCCCATTATTTCGCAGCCCCCTATTATTAAATCACGTCTTATAAAATCAGAAGTGCAGTAGGTATAGCTGTGGTCGTTTCCGCACAAAGGGCATTTTACTTTTATTATAACTTTCTTTCCTTTGCAGGATTTTGAATGTGTTAAAGAAAAACAAACATTGAAATCCTCAGCCCTGAATATAGAAATATTTTTTATATCATAACCACCATTGCTGTTTTTTAAAGCTATAGTTTTCACTGTTTTCAATATCATTTTTCTCACCACCTTGTATATAATATTTCTATAAAAATCGTCAAATTCCTTCATGAAAATAATTTTTTTCATTCGACAATTGAAAATGGCCAGGAATTAATCCTGACCATTAAGTTACTTACTATTTTCAAGTGATGCTTTAATAAAATCTTTAAAAAGCTGATGTGGTCTGTTTGGTCTTGATTTCAATTCAGGGTGGAACTGAACTCCTACAAACCATGGATTCTCCTTTATTTCAACTATTTCAACAAGCCTTGAGTCAGGGCTTGTACCTGAAATTATCAGACCAGCTTCTTCAAGCTGCTTTCTATATTCATTGTTAAACTCATACCTATGTCTATGTCTTTCATATATTATTTCACTGTCATATGCCGTCTCAGCATTAGTATCTGATTTAAGCACACAAGGATATAAACCAAGTCTCATAGTGCCGCCTTTTTCATAAACATCTTTTTGGTCTGGCATTAGATCAATTACAGGATATTTTGTATCTGGATTTATTTCAGAACTATGTGCACCTTCAAAGCCTAAAACATTTCTTGAATATTCTATTACTGCACACTGCATTCCAAGGCATATTCCAAAGAAAGGCTTTTTGTTTTCTCTTGCATACCTGATTGCCTCAATCTTACCTTCTATTCCTCTGTCTCCAAAACCTCCTGGAACAAGAATACCATCAACATCCTGTAAATATTCAAAGGCATTTTCTTTCGTTATATCCACAGCATTAATCCACTTTACCTTTACAGCAGCATCATTGGCATAACCTCCATGATTTAAAGCTTCCACCACGGAAATATAAGCATCATGAAGTTCCACATATTTTCCTACCAATCCAATAGTTACATTGTTTTTTAAATTTTTAATATCATGAACCATCTTTTCCCATTCTGAATTATCACTATGGTTGCAGTTTAATGCAAGTTTTTTACAAACCAGTGAGTCAAGGCCTTCTTTATTAAGCATTAGCGGAACTTCATAAAGATTTTCAGCATCAAGATTTTGAATTACTGCAGCTTTATCCACGTTGCAGAATAGTCCTATTTTGCTCTTCATATCATCTGACAGGGGCTTTTCACTTCTGCATACTATTATATCCGGCTGAATACCGATTCCTCTGAGCTCTTTAACTGAATGCTGGGTTGGCTTTGTTTTCAATTCACCTGATTTTCCAAGGTAAGGCACTAAAGTTACATGGATAAAACATACATTGTCCTGTCCCACATCATATCTTATCTGTCTTATTGCTTCTAGAAATGGAAGTGATTCAATATCCCCGATAGTACCGCCTATTTCGGTTATTACCACATCAACTTCTCTTTCTTTAGCAACCTTATAAACTCTGGATTTTATTTCATTAGTTATATGTGGTATTACCTGAACAGTTCCTCCCAGATAATCTCCCTTTCTTTCCTTTGATATAACAGACCAATATATTCTTCCAGTGGTTACATTGCAGTTTTGGCTTAAATTTTCATCTATAAACCTTTCATAATGTCCTAAGTCAAGATCAGTTTCAGCTCCATCATCAGTTACAAAAACCTCCCCATGCTGATATGGACTCATAGTTCCCGGGTCAACATTTATGTAAGGGTCAAATTTTTCGATTGAAACCTTAAGACCTCTATTCTTTAGTAGTCTGCCAAGGGATGCTGCTGTAATTCCTTTTCCTAAGGATGAAACAACTCCCCCTGTAACAAATATGTACTTTGTGCTCATGCATTACCCACCCTTCAAAAATTTTATTTATTTTGTTGACAAAAGTATCATAATAGCTTACAATAGAAATTACCCTCAATTATTATAATGCTATAATTGTGTTTAAAAACATACTATTTATAATACCACAAATTTATAATTTTATCTACAATTTTTTTAATATAAAAGACACAGGAATTTATTCCTGTGTCTTAATGTTTATTTTAAGGGTTGTGTCTAGTGGTTCCTGACCTAATACACTGAGCAGATATTTTATGTAAATATCTCCTCCTTTTTCTCCAACACTTATATCAAGTTTCTTTGTTTCAATTCTAAGTTCTAATGTTCCATATGGGGTGTTGTACATGGATACACTATCTGCCTTCTTGTCAAAATCCATTTTTGCATTAGTGCTGCCGGATCTTATTAAAGAAAATTTTTCTGGATTTATTTTTAAAGTTGTAGTGGTTCCTTCCATGCCGGATATTTCAGTTTCAGCATACTCTGCACAAAATTCTCCATTTTCATTATAAAATACTCCCGGTGTTACCACTTCTATATCTTCATCGTCTCCAATCTGTCTACTTGATACTGAAATAATAGCTTTTTTCTTCATAACCTTCTCCTTAAATTAAATATTGCTCAATTTCCTTATCTGTTGCTGGCTTTACACTTATGGTATTGTTAAAAGGTTTCTTGTACATTCCATATTTCACCTTAATTTCATCCTCATCCTTACCCTTGCTGTATCGCCCTGTTACCTTCGCTGCAAACTCAATATCCTTAAGTTCAGGTTTTCCAGCCAATATAACCATAGTTCCTTTATAATCCTCAGCTAAAAATACCATATATTTTTCATTAAGATATTTTTTAATTTCAGTTACTTCCTCTCCTGTTCTTGTTGAAATAATCTTAGCATTATCAGAAACTCTCATATGCCTTCCGTATTTCAAAATTTCAATTTCATCCTCGGAAAATGAATCCTGATGCTGAAATAAATCCTTTAACCTTTTTGCAAAATTAGGCTCAGTAAGTTTACAGCCTCCCGCTGGTGATGGATAATCTACTATACCCCACTTATCTGCAAGTTCCATTTGAATTTTCCTGCTTCTTCCAGATATATTAAGTAGCTTTTCCCTGTCTACTAATCCTTCAAGCTCCATTTTTGTTGGAACAAGATTTTTTGCACAAAGAGGTCTTAATATTTTATCACTAAAACCAGATTCTCTTTTAACCACATCCAAAGCAGAACGATTTTGAGACATAGGTCTCTGATTAAGAACTTCACCAGTAATAATAAAATCCGCATTATATTCCTCAAGTAGTTTTCCAGAATAATTCATCATCATTGCATGACAGTCAATGCACGGATTCATATTTTTTCCAAAACCATGTTTTGGATTTTTCAGCATCTCTAAATGTTCTTTTGAAAAATCTATAACTTCTAAATGGATTCCTATTTGCTTTGCCATTCTTATTGCACTACTTGGCCCAAAGAAATATGATTTAAAACATAATCCTATAACTTCAATACCTTGATCTTTTATTATTTTTGCAGCAAGTGTACTATCTAGTCCACCTGATATCATTGCCAGCGCCTTAGTCAATCTATTCACCTTCTATATCATATTTATATTACAACTTATAGTTTATCAAATAATTTTATTTTATCAATACAAATAAAAAATAATTAACCACAAACTCAAAGAGATTTATGGTTAATTATTGAATCTAAATGGTAAGCTCTCCGTTTGGAGTATTAATAATTTGTATTATTTTTTGTTCATAACCAGTTTCTGCATTAATATATACTATGAAATTATCTCCGTTATAATTTCCTGTAAACTCATAGCACAATACTTCCTTATTTCCTTCTGATGGCACAATGGCAAGTTTAACAGAAGTAATGTTAAGTTTTTTGCCAACTCTCTTTTTTGCATCATTAGAGCTTATTTGGGGTTTTGGTATGATTCTATTGTCATAGTGAGCTATTAGGTACTTTTCTGACTCTATACCGGTTATACTTCCATCCCCTAAAGAAACCTTAAGTTTAATCTGATCTGGATATATAGTCACATTGTCTTTAATATATACGAAACTTATAACAGCAGTATTTTCATAATTAAGGGTGTAGGTTGATTTCATATTTTTATAACCTATGCCGCTTAGATACCTGGCACCTATATCTACAGCCTTATTCACATCTATGGTTGGTTCCATGGGAGCTTTGCTGTCAATAAGATAGACAACCCTTCCCCCTCTTTTGCTTATTTCGCAGGTTATTTTTTCATTTTTATCAGTTCTCCCTTTAATACTGGCAATAAATCTATAAGATTCTATACGAGAACTTCCAGATTCAGGCTGAAGTTCTATTGATTCTATTCTTTCATTTCCTATAGCAGTTCTTGCTGCTTTTTCAGCATCACTTTCAGATACCTGTTTTTCAGAGTTTATCCTTGGAGAAATTTCAAGTACATTGTCTGAAAAAGGTCCGTCATATATAAGGGAAGGATACTGAACTACTTGCTTTTGTATACCTTTGAATTTGTCAGATATATCTGCTTCTGTTCCCATAGCAAAAACACCTGAGGCTTTTTTTCTTATTTCACCCCATTTAACATTCCCTGAGTTTATATCCTCTGAGACAGTTTTTAGTGAGCTTTCTAAAGTAAAGGACTGCTGCTTAAGAGTTTCTATGGTCTTATAATCCTCATCTTTAAGTTCCTTGCCTTCAGATGAACTTTTCGCTAAAGTATAGCAAAAATCCCCTACTTGTGATAAGAACTTGGAAGTTTCTGCTGTTAACTCTTCAGAAACAGGCAAGGAATGCAGTTTATCACCAGCCATAGCTGAATTCCTGAATATTTCCTCGAATACAACAATACTTTGCTCTCTAGAGCCTGTAACTGCTGACTTTCCAAGGTTAACTCTAATATTTTCAACATTATCAATTAGCCCATACATATTTTTACTGTATTCAGACTGAAGATAATTTCTGTAGTCAGTTCTCTCCAGTGTCATCAAAATTGCAAATGTACTTGAAAATACAACAATCAGAGTGACCAGCCCAGTATATATCATTCTTTTCCTTTCAGTTTTCATAAATACCTCCTCCTGTTGAATTTATTATTATTATTGTTTCAAGTTTTCATATTTGCTATTCGCTGATTCAATAAATATTTTCTTTATGTTGTGGTTAATATATAATAAAAAGGATGTATTAGTTTTTTGTTATTAATTTTATATTAATTATCATGTAAATCATTTATTATTTAATATTAATTCTATATAATATTATTACATACGTAATCAGAGGTGATTAAATGAAAGCAATGATTCTTTCTGTATCGGCAGGCGGAGGACACGAGCATGCCGCAGAAGCCATCAGAAGACATATAATGCTAAAAAATCAGGATTCAGAAATTATTATTGTGGATACACTGAAATATATTAACCCCATAATTGATAAAGTAGTAATAGGTAGCTACCTTAAAAGTTTAAAGGTCTCCCCAGGACTTTACGGAAAGCTCTACAACCATTCTGAAACAGATGATGGTATTGCAACTGCCATCAGTTCAATTTTTAATGAAGCTATGACTTTCAAGCTCCTCCCCCTTATAGAAGGCGAGGAGCCAGATATAATAATATGTACCCATCCCTTTCCAACGGAAATGGTTTCCATATTAAAAGGTAAAAACAAACTAGATATACCTTGTTTATCCTTAATTACAGATTATTATCCACATACATTGTGCCTTCACCCAAATATTGAGGGGTACATTGTATCAAACTCTGATATGGTTGAGGATATGGTGTTAAAGGGTATAGAAAGAAATACTATATATAATCTGGGAATACCTGTAGCACCAGAGTTCTTTAAAACCTACCACAAGAAAGAAACCTTCATGGAAATGGGATTAAACGAAGATATACCAACCATACTTGTTATGGGAGGAAGTCTTGGTATGGGAAAAATAAAGGCAATTTATAAGGAACTTATAAAAGTAGAAGAAGATATTCAAATTGTAGTTATAACTGGTAATAATAAAAAACTATATACAGAGCTCCAGGAACTGAAAGAAGCTTCAACAAAAGACACAAAAATTATTGGCTTTACAAATAAAGTCAATATGTTTATGCAGTGCTGCGACCTCCTTCTTACAAAACCCGGGGGCCTTACAATTACTGAATCTCTAATATGCGGAATTCCATTGGTACTTTTTTCTCCTATTCCTGGGCAGGAGGAAAAAAATGCAGAATTTCTTATAAAGCATGGACTTGCGGTTAATATATCTGATATAGATAGTTGCAGCAATATAATCCAAGAGCTCCTTAATGATAAAAATAAACTTATAAAAATGAAAGTAAACTGCAGAAAATATTCTAAACCTCACGCGGGTGAAGACATCTGCAATCTAATAAATTCAATTATAAAAAAAAATTTAAAAGCAGAGACCTGCTAATTTGAGGTTCTCTGCTTTAATTGTTCAAAAACTTCAAGTATCTTAAATTTAAATTTAATATTATTGTTTATTTCGCTAAACTCCTTGTTGTTTAAAACCATCTTCATCTTTTCTTCAGTTTCCTTATATGCTACCGCACCCTTTGTTACATCTATGAAGCACAGGGGTGGAAACATAACACACCACCAATTCTGTCCCTGGCCTTTTCCAATAACAATTTTATATGCCTCATAGTTTCCTTGGGGTAGTGTAATATTTCCATATGTCTTTATTGGGAAATTTTCTCTAATCAAAGATGAATTCACCTTGTAGGAATAACCATTTTGCTTAACTACATTTTCTGCTATGGCAACAATTTCATTATCATTTTCTTTTAAAATGTTCCTGGACTCCTCAATACTTTTTGAGTTTTTTAATTTAGGCCCTATGTATTCCAATATCTTGTCCCTAATCTTTAATTTTAAACCTTGGTCCTGTACTGTGTCGCTATTTGCAATCACATGAAACCGTATGACTTTATGATAAATATCACTTGTCCCACTATTGCTTAAGTATATCCCTCCTGATATTAAAATAATAAAAATTATAAATATAATTTTTTTCATATTTACCCCCCCATAATATATTATTTAGATTATTGACAGTAATTAAAATAATATACCTTTATTTTGATACCCCTATTCTCCTTATTTTTGTATGCACGTTAACATTTATTGTTGATTCTTCATACGCTTTATCCCAGTTATCTTTTTTCTCCTTCCATATACTTGGGTGGTACTTTTCCAATGCTTCCCTAAACCCAATTGGATCCACCATAAATTTACTTTGGGTTATCTTTATTACCTCTTCACATTCATCCTTTATTCCCTTGCTTAAATTATCCTCAATTGAATTAATATAGTCCTTTGTAATTGGCTTCCCTCCAACATAGTATCCCTTTACCTGACCTTCAAGATAAACATCAATATTAAAATTAAGCTTATTGTTTTCATTATTAACTGTAATTTTTCTTTTTGCATCTTCAATGGATATATCAATTGGATGACCTTCAATATAAATTGACTCTTTACCACCCTTAAGTTTTCCATGGAGCATTTCAATGATTGTTGTTTGGTTTTGTGATAAATATCCCATTAGTTTATAGTTCTTTATAACGCCGGCTCCTGAAAGCATTAGTTCTTTCTTATCCTCATCATATTTAAGAGATGGCATTATTGCATTTTCATTTTCATTTAACTTTATAAGCATTTCATTTAAGGTTACAGGTAGTATGGTGCTGTTTCTATCTGCATTTTGAATAAGTCCGGAAATATAAGTTTCTATATTTTGTTCCATTTCCGGCTTAAACTTCACATATTCCTCTGCCTTGCCCTGGGCTATAAGTACATACATCATTTTATTAAGGGAAGGCTGTCTTTGAAGATAATCAATTATTTCCCTCATAACATCTGGGTGTTCAAGTAATTCACTGCTTAAAACCAATAATTTTATATGTCCGTAATTTATATTTCTGCTTATTTTTGAAGCTGCCTTGTCTAAAGCATCTTCCATTGTAACCGCATCTGTAGTAACGTATATATCTTTTGATGCTGCGCTTTTCTGAGGTCCTAGTTTGCTTATGTCAGGTGCCCCATAGGTAACACTTATTCTCTTTAAATCAACTTCTTTACTTGATTTGTTCTGCTCAATTTTCTTAAGCTCATCCAGGTTGCCTATGTCTTCTCCAGCATCGATACCAATAGTTGATATAAAGCTGCGCTTATCAATTTCCACCCTGTCAAAGCATCCTGTGAATAAAATGCAAATCAACATAGTTGCAGCCAAAGTTTTTTTTCTCTTTAGGCTGGTTAATAGTGCCATGAATGGAATAACCACAACCATTACTATTGTTAAAATTTCAAAGGGAGTTCCTCTTAGGTTATTTAGTTCAAGGAGGTTTTCAGGATACAGGGTTCCTAGATAAATAAATGGAACTACAAGTACTGATGATTGTTTAATACTAGTGAAACTGAGTATCTCCTTTAAAATATCACAGGAAAAATAAAAGCTGTTTATAAATGTGGTGAAATAAAAAAGTATCCATAAGGCCATTACCACACCATCCCAGCTTTCTATAAATGTACTAGGAATATTTATTGCTTTTATCATTGTTATTCCAGGCCAAAACAACTTTGAATCCATATATTTCGTGAAAACAGCTAATGAAAATATGAATATAATCATATAAAATAATGTTATAAAAACAATGCTCAAAATGCTTATCTTTTTTACTTTTTCCTTATTATTTAAAAAAGGTAGTAAAAGAAGAACTATTTCAAACCCCTTAAATATATAAATATTTACAGGCATACTTTTCAAATAGTTTATTGGTTTTTCAGACATTATTGGAAGAATATTAGTGAAGTCCGCATTGCTTAATAGTAAAAGCAGTATAAATATTACAGGGGCAAACATTAACCAAAATCCTATTTCATTAAACCTTATAATCCCTTCAATTCCACCTCGAATTATATAAACACCAGTAAGTATTGTTATTACTATAAGAAATTCCGTAGGAGTTTTTTCAAGAAGATACATTTTCATTACCTCAATAAACACCCTAAGCCCTAAACACATTGAACATATCAAATACAAAACAAAAGCAAGAGCAAAAATTAAGCCGAATAATTTGCCAAAACTTTTTATTAATATTGAAGTAAAACTGTCCCAATTGTTTTTTTTAACTAAAGTTACAAGCAAAAGCATTATAAGACAACTTAATATTCCTCCAGCTAAAATAACCATCCACCCATCAGTGCCTGCAAGAGAAGAAAGCTCCCCGGGGTATGAAAATGTTCCAATTCCAACTGTAGCAGTTATTATACTGGCAAATATACCGAATTCATTTATGGAAATCTTTTTTTCCAACTAAAATCACCTCTGTCTGACTTTATCGACCGTTTTCATATACTCCGGCCTCTTTTTTAAACTACTTAATGGAGCCCTAATAAATAAATCTTTATAATCATGTCCATTTGGATTTACAATTGGTGAAAGATAAGGTATTCCAAAGCTTTTAAGCCTTGAAAGGTGAATTAAGAGTACAATTAGTCCTATCATAATTCCATAAAGACCCAGTATTGATGAAAGTATTATCAAGATAAGCCTTACAATTCTAAAAGCTGAATTAACTTCATAATTTGGAGCAGTAAAGCTTGTTATTGCAGTAACGGAAACAATTATAATCATTATAGGGCTAACAACCCCTGCACTTACAGCCGCCTGCCCAATTATAAGACCTCCTACTATCCCAATGGTTGCACTTATAGGTTTAGGAAGCCTAACCACAGATTCCATTAAGAAAGCCAAGCTTATCTCCATAATTAATGCTTCAATAAATGCTGGAAAAGGCACTCCCTCCCTGGATGCCGCTATGAAATACGCAAGTCTTGTTGGGATAATTGAGGGATTAAAGGAGGTGGCTGCTACATATAGGGACGGAAGAATTAAACTCAAAAAAATTGAAAAAAACCTTAGAATTCTTACAGCCGAGCTAAACAACCATCTTTGATAGTAATCGTCAGGAGACTGAAATAAATTTGGAAGTGTTGCAGGTACAATTACTGCAAAGGGTGAATTGTCAACAAGTATTGCTATTCTCCCTTCATAAAGCGCCGCTGCCGTTACATCTGGTCTTTCAGTATTTTGGGTTTGTGGAAATGGAGAGTTTTTGTTATCCTCAATGAACTGTTCCACATATCCACTATCCAAAATTGCATCAATATTTATCTTTTCCACCCGTTTATTAACTTCTTCAAGTACATCCTTATTTACTATGTCCTCAATGTACATAAACGCCACATCAGTTTTTGATCTGGTTCCTATTGACTTTGACACAACCCTAAGCCTGGTATCCCTTATCCTTCTTCGCACCAAGGCAGTATTAAATCTTATTGTTTCAGTAAAACCATCTCTCCCACCCCTTAACACAGTCTCACCAGAAGGCTCAGATACGCTCCTTGCAGGCCAAAGCCTTGTGCCTATGACAAAGGCTTCCAAAAGCCCATCTAAAAACATAACTGTATCGCCTGAAAGAATTGCCTTAATGCTATCCTTCATACTTTTAGTGCTTTTAACATCACTCACTGTTAATAGTTCATCTTTTATTTTATTAACATCTAAATTTTCCCCTCTAAGCATAACTGGCTTAAGCACATAGGCATCCAGCAGCAACTTGTCGCTCATTCCATCAATATATACAATTGCACAACTGTTTTTTCCTATATAAAAGTTTCTATAAACTACATCTGAATTATCTATTAAAACACTTTTTAAATATTCAATATTCTTATTTTGTTCAATAAATATTTCATCATTTATTACCTCATGCAATTAATCACATCCCAACTTATGAATTTCATTGGTATACATAGGATATTATTGTCATACCTATGGTTATTACTAAGATACCCCTGGTTATCCATTTTAAAACCAAGGCCTCCTTTTCGTTACCTTTTTGGATTAAAGCCTTAACATCAACAAAATTGCTGATTAAAAATTGTATAAATACTAAAATTAAAAAATAGTAATCAAATAAACCTACTATTCTCATGATGAGCCCCCTAAAATATTCTTATAACTATTTTCTACATTATCGTAATTATTATTCAAAAAAATAAAAGACGGGTATTTACCCGTCTAAACAGTTCTAGAAATAAACGTATCTTTATATTTTGCTTTCATATGGTCATAACAAAGCTGAGCACTAAGTATATCTTCAAAAAAACCAAACACTGTTGGACCGCTGCCGCTCATAAGTACTCCAATTGATCCCATGTCAATCATCTTACTCTTTAAATGCCTTATTACAGGGTGCTTATTCACTGTAACATTTTCCAAAACATTTTTCATGTTTTTCGAAACACCCATCAGATCATTTCGGTTTATGGCATTAATTATTTCATCAGTATTTGGATGTAGGTTAATTTTTTTTATATCAAGCTTTTGATATACCTCTTTTGTAGATACTCCAAAGGATGGCTTCACCAAAACAAGTATTTTATCTTTAAATGGCTTAAGTTTTGTAATCTGTTCTCCAATTCCTTCACATAAGGCTGTTCCACCAACTATACAATAAGGTATATCTGCACCAATTTTAACTCCAAGTTCCATGAGAGCTTCCTCCTCCAATTCAGGTTTATACAGATCTCTCATAGCCTTTAAAACCGCAGCTGCATCTGTACTTCCTCCTGCAAGCCCTGCAGAAACAGGAATATTTTTTCTTATGTTTATATTAACCCCGGAATTAATATTGTATGTTTTAATAAAAAGCTCTGCAGCCTTATAAGCTATATTTCTTCCATCTACCGGTACATACTCCTTATCACATTTTAGGTGTATACCTTCAGCACATCCTTCAACATTTACAACATCATATAAATCTATACTTTGCATGAGCATTTTTAAAAGGTGATACCCATCTTCCCTTTTGCCCACCACATCTAAAGACAAATTTACTTTTGCATAAGCCTTTATTATCATCCTAAATCCCCCAAGTATCTTTTTTATAAGTATAATATAAGTTTTTAATTAAATCTATACCTATACTACTTTTGAAGATTGGTCAGGATTTTGAGATTTTTGTATTTTTTCGTTTATTATTTTTAAAAGGTGCTCCCTCTTTTCAAAAAAAATTACTATTAGATCTCCTTGTTTAGAATTTTCTACTGCTTTCTTAAAAGCAGCTTTTTCATCTAGGACAATCTCCATCTTTTCATCTTTACAACCAGTAGATAGTATCCCTAGTTTTAATGTGTCAGCAACCTCTCCCTTTTTTCTTCCTCGCCTGTCTGAATCTTCTTTAATATAAATATAATCAAAGCTTTCTCCTGATACCCTGCCTATTTCCTGGATACTTTTGTCGCTTCGGTCTCCTGGAACCCCTATTACACCTATAAACCTTTTATGTTTTAATTGTTTTGCACCTTTTATAACAGCTTTGTATCCTTCAATATTGTGACCATAATCAAGTATTATGGTAGCACCATTTACATTGTATATGTTGAATCTTCCTGGGTTTTGCTCTTCATCTCCAAAAAAACTTGTTAACCCTTTTTTTATGGTTTTAATATCCACATCAAGAGCAACGCAGGCTCCACAGGCTGCCATGGCATTTTCCACGTTATAAGTTAGCTTTCCTCTTAATGAAATTCCTATTGAATCAACTCTCATCAGAGGAACGCATCGATCATTTTGTTCAATGTAAATTATTCCTTTATCACAATAAACCCCAATCCCGCCTTTAAAAATGTTATTTCTCATATATTTATTGAATTTATCTTTTGAAAATATGACCAAATTACTATTTATTCTATCTATAATTGTTACACTTACAGGGTCATCACCATTTAATACCGCATAACCTTCTTCTTTAACAGACTCTGCTACTAATGACTTGATTTTTGCCAGATCTTCAATATTTTCAACCCCATCAATTCCGAAGTGATCCTCCGTAATGTTTGTTATTACCCCTACATCTGCAAGATCATAGGCTAAACCTCCTCGTATTATTCCTCCTCTTGCACATTCAAGCACTGCAGCATCTATTTTTTTATTTAAAAGTACTGCAGCGGCACTATCATACCCTGTAGTATCACCTTTTTCGATACACTTTCCTTGAATATATATACCTCCAGTTGTAGTCATTCCCACTGAATGCCCTCTAAGCTTTAAAATATGACTTATAAGCCTTGTAGTTGTAGTTTTTCCATTTGTGCCTGTAACCGATACTACAGGGATATTCTCTTTAATATCCATAAATACCATATCTAATATTTGAGATGCAACGTTTCTTTCCTTACCCAAATCAGGATAATGATGCATTCGTATTCCTGGGGCAGCATTTACCTCAATAACAGCACCCTCTTTATTAAATGGTTTTCCTATGTCCCTACAGCAAATGTCTATTCCGCATACATCTAATCCAATTGCCTCTGCACACCTTAAACATACATCAATATTTTCCTTTGCTATCTTTTCAGTACAGTCAATGGCTATTCCTCCAGTGGATAAGTTTGCATTTTCAATCAGTTTAATATTTTCACCTGGGGAAGGTATGTATTCAAGGAAATACCCGTTTTTTGATAAGTACTGCATAAGCCTTTCATCAATTTTTATTTTTGTTAAGGGTTTTTCATGACCTTCTCCTCTTTTTTCCGAACTATTAACTATTTGTATTAATTCTCTAATATTATTTTTTCCGTCTCCAACTATAAATGCGGGTATTCTTTGTGATGCAGCTGCCAGCTTTCCATTAACTATGCATACCCTGTAGTCATTACCCTGGATATGTTTCTCGATTATTATGTCATTTGTTACCAGACTTAACTTTTTATATACTTCAACAGCATCTTCCATAGTACCTATGTTCACATATACATTTTTGCCTTGATTCCCATATCTTGGTTTCAAGACTATAGGGTATTTAATCCTTTCCGCCTTGTACAAAAGATCATTTAAGTCTTTTACAAGCCCGCCATTTGGCACTGGAATAAAATGTTTCATTAATATTTCCCTTGTAGCATGCTTATCACAGGCTATATCCACAGAAATTGCAGCAGTTCTGCTGGTAATCGTGGCTTCTATCATTTTGCCTGTTTTACCATACCCAAGCTGATACATGCTCCCCTCTCCAAGTTTGGTGCATGGAATATTTCGTCTCTTTGCCTCATTAATTATTGCAGCAGTGCTGGCTCCAGGGGTCTCGTTTTTCAGAGTTTCTTTTATAATATTTAATCCGTGGTCAATATCATAATCCATGCCCCTTATTAAACAATTTATAATTTCAACAGCTGTTTTCCCACACTGTAATCCTGTATTTTTATATAAATATTCAAAAACAATATAATATTTTTCTCCGGATATAAGCCTTGCTTTTCCATATGAAACGTCGATTCCAACCATGTTTTCCAGGGCTATAACCATATGTTCGCAGATATGGGCCAAATAGGTCCCCTCTCGAAGCCTCTCCATAAATCCCCCTTCATAATTCAAGCAGCATTTATGGTATTTTAATTCAGGTATTAGTCTTATCAACATATCATTAAAATTTTCTATGTCCCTGCTTTTAATTTCACTATATCCCTCCAGATCTAAATCAATCCTTATACATTTTCTGTGGGAATATATGTTTCTTCCTTCAAATATTCTTAGTTCATCAATTTTCATAATAGGCCTCCTGTGCTATATGTATGCTCTGGATACGGGGCATCTTGAAATCATATTGAATCCATCTCCCGCAATCAATATATGAAGCTTTAAATCATATATCGAAAATATTTCATTTAAATGCTGTTCTGATATATTGCTGTAGGAAATTCCGCTTCCATCAAATATATATACTGCTCCAGAGCCAATAACCTTTATTTCACCCTTGGAGTTGGCAACTATTGCTGTATCTTCATCTATGCCTATCCCAAGACTTTCAGGGTTTTCAGCCACAGCAACCAGCAGTCTTCCTGTACGTCCACGTTGGGCAAAGTGCTGATCTATTATTGCTCCTTTAATAACCCCTAGTCCTGGTGCCATTTTCAATGTGCATTTCCTTGGAGATTCATCATCCGGCCCGGATATAATCATAGTGTCACACATAACAGAAGCACCTGCAGAGGTTCCTGCAAAAATACAACCTTCATTAAATTTTTCTATAATTTTCTTGTACAGTTTTGTTCCTCCTAGGAGGCTTGTTATCCTTAATTGATCTCCACCTGTGAAAAACACAAGATTTGCACTATCTAACAGTTTAACGTTTTTCTCATCCTGGGCTTCCTTTCTGCTGTTTATACTCATAGTATCAATGTTTTTAACACCTAATTCCATAAATACTGTTTTATATTCAATCCCTGACTCAACTGGAAGTTCTGAAGCTGCAGTTACTATTAAAATTAAGTCTTCTTCTTTATTTATTATACTGCACAGATACTTGAGGATACTTTTCTCTCCTTTTTTATCCTCTGCACCTCCAATTATAATAAGATTACCCTGATAATTTTCTTTCAAAATAATCCATCCTTTCGTAAATATATTTTTTATTTTTACCATGTTTTTTAATATTATACATAATAAAAAGGCTCCATTACTGGAACCTTTAATTTAGATTAGTGCCCTACCCGGAACAATCAGCTTATCCCCGGTTCTTATCATATCTTCATTATCTATATTGTTTACATTCATAATACCCTCTATTGTGGTGCCATATTTTTTTGCAACCTTCCAAAGAGTATCTCCCTGTTGAACCACATATATTATTATGCTTGACTTTTTCCTTTGAACTTCAGCTTCAAGCACTGCAACATCTACAACAAATTCCTTCCGTGTTACATAATCAACCCTGGCATAAAGCAAAGCTGATGATTTAACTGAAATATGGTCAACCTCCACATAAGCTTCCATATTTTCAAGCTTTCCTCTTACAATACACTGCATATCAATTTTAGATCCTGGAATATCAATTGCCGAGTTGAATGGAATTTCTTCATTTATCGAAAACACTTCCTCCTCAAAGTTCTTACAGATGAGATTTACATTTAGTACCCCTTCCGCTAAAACCTTGTCTTCCACAAGCTTCTTATCTGTTATCATTAAATCCCCGGAACACATAATTATCTTTGATACCTTTGGATATTCACTTCTCAGCTCAATATCACCTTTAATTACAGTTCTGCAGCTTTCCTGAGCATGCATAACATTCAATTCACATTCTGTTTTATCCATTTTCATTAAGTTTTCCGGTGAATATGCATCTTCAAGCATATCTATGTCTTCCTTATACATTACCTTAACATTTGCTTTTATAAGAGTCTCCACATCCAATAACCTGTTTTCACCAAGATCGTCTTCATTTATTCTAAATTCAACTGCTTCTGCTAGTACATCAGAATATGTTTCCATGGATGGGTTAACCCCTTCTATATCGTACTCCCTTGAAAAGGATACAACATCCTCTAAATATGATATATCTTTAATATCTTTTCCACGGTATAGTACCCATATTACCGCTTCCCCATCAACGTTAATCTTGCCTCCAGACAGCCTTACACTGCTGTTCCTGATAATTGTATCGCATTTCAAAACCTCACCAATCTGAGGTTTATCAATGGAAACCTTAATATTTGATTTTGCAACTATATCATTTAAATAATTGCCAAATATTTTATCTACTGAGGAATGATTTTTAAGCATTTGGATATCCCTAGACCCCTGAATATCCTTAACAACATCAAATTTATAATTTTTATAAAGCTCTGCTTTAAGCTTTATTATTCCTTCAATTGATACCTTTCTTTCATTTACTATTGAACACTCCATATGCTCAACAAAGCATCCTGCCTCGCAAATTATTTTATACTCAGCTTCCTTTATTTCAATGTAATTTGAAAATTTATTTATATATTTTACACTATTTACCCCTAAGGCTCCATCCTCCATACCAAGGTAAAGAATATTATATTCAGCCTGACCTTCCACATAAACCTTATCCTTTATAACCTCACTATTTAAAATATGTGCCTTTGTGTCTATTGTTAAAATTTTTGCCACATCCGGATGGGTATCCGGAATTAGAAACTCTGCCCTTACTACAGTATCTGAATATTTTTCACTTAACAGCTGCTCACATTCTATATTCTCTTTAACAAGTTCCATGTCCATTTTATTTTACCTCCCATTATACCTTCTAATAATTTATATATCTTATATAATGGAAATATGTTAAATTTATAAGATTTATTTTTGAAATATATTTTCACAATTCATTCAATATTGACTTTTTTCTGAAAATAACGTAATATGAAATTGGTTGTTAACCATATAACCTCTCAAAAATTCTCAATACCCTTTATACCATGTTGAAAGATGGCTACCCACCATCTTTCTTTTTTTTAAATAAAAAAACGACACATTTTTTGTGTCGTTTTTATGCTGAAAAAACAAGTTGAACCGTTTTTGTTAGTACATCAGAATAACTATAAGTTACCTTCCTTTGGGTGTCATTTTCCAGCCTAATTACAAATATATTTGGATAGGTTTTTTCAATAACTCCGCTGTTTACGAATATTTTCCTTCTTCCGCCATTTGCTTTCAGGGTCACTTTATCTCCAACATGGCTTTCAATATCTTTTTTAATTGAAGCCAATACATTTGTTCTTTCCAATACTAAACACCCTCTTTCCACATCTACTATTATATATCCTTTTGCCAATTATGTCAATCAAACTTAATATTTTATCAGTTAACAAATCATTTTGTCAATATTAATTTTTTGTTAACAACCCCAAATATTAAATTTATTTCTGCAATAGATATTATTACCTCAATATTACGTTAATATACAACTATAAACAAATATTATGCGTAAGAGGATTTTGGGAATCCTTCCCTGTACTTTCCACGAGTTTGAAGCCCACCTATGCCCTTTGTTCCCGTTATTGTGTTTTCAAGAGCTTCCTGTATTGATACCACTTTATCAATATTGGCATAGGCAATCTTTTCACATAAAAATACAGGATCTAAGCAGTGAATCAAAACCCTTCCAGGAGAACTTGCAAAATTGGCTCCTGAATCCAGAATTTTCTCGTAATTTGACTGACATGCTCCAGCAAATATTACAAGATCATCATAATTTGATTTGTAATTTCTAAGAGCATTTACAGTCTCTACATAATATGAAGAATTTTTATAGTTATTTAAATCCATATAATCCTTAGCTTCCTTGTTAATTGAATCATGACCTGTTACTACTACAATATCAGGCTTTATTTCCTTAACAAACTCCACCGCCTTTAATGGCTGTTCCCTTTCCCTTACCACTTTCCCTGTTACATTAAGTTTTAGCTGCTTATATACCTTTAGACAGTTCTCCAGGTAGTCGGCATCTCCATCAATGTGGAGTATTTTACCCGGTCTTCCGAAAATTAAATCCTTATCATTTTCAATCTTTGGGCTTCTAAACATATCCTCCTGATTTTCCCGATACCTTAATATCTTTTTTATTGAGCTGTTGACTCTTCTTGTAAAAAACATTTCGCTCTCTGATGAAAAATCTTCAGGAGCTGGCTTTAGATCATCCTCTGGAGCATCAGCAAGAATTCTAAGCTTAATTCCTTTTAATAGATAGGTTTTGCCTCCTTCACCATAAACTATATCTATAATCTTAAAGGTTACATCACAGCCATAGGATTTTCTTACGACTATATCACCAATCTGCATCATATTCTCCTAAAAATAATTTACCGTATATTATATGATTCTATTCTATATAAGTGCAAAAGCAGCTGACGTATAAGTCAGCTGCTTTTATTTTTGATTATACCTGTTCTTAAACAATTCAAGGAAATTCATGTAATTTTCCTGTTCTGCAATAAGCTCCTCCATTTTATTATTAAAGGTATTCAGAGGCCAATTTACTTCATTGTAGTAATATCTGTTGGAAAGCCTCCAGTACCTTTGCGGGAATATAAGAAACGCATACAGTACCATATACTCTTCTTCTTCTAGGGTACTTATTTCATTGTATGCATCAATAATAAGTTCAGCATATTCAATTTCCCAGTCAACTCTTTTTAGTACCTTTATTAAAAATGCAGATATGTCATAAGCCCGTACCTCTCTTTTGCAGTAGTCAAAGTCGATTACATTATATACATCATCTTTGTCTATTACTATATTATGATAAGTATAATCGTGATGGCAGAAACCTTTTTCGTCTTCCGCCTTTTGGCAGAGTTCAAGGTACTTTGAATTACCTAACACCTCCATAGCCTTAAAACCCAGTTCCTTATAAAATTCAACGCTTTTAAAGTAGTTTAAGTCAAACTTTCCCCTTGCTCCTTTTTTTCTGCTCATTTCCCTCATTTTTTCAAAGGATTTAACCCTCTTCTCCATTAAATGACTCCATCTTCCCAAATCTGTTTTAAGCTTGCTGTTTTCAGGAGGTTCATATCCCTTTGAGCATATATGAAGATTAGCAAGGTTTTTAGCTGCCTTTACTATTTCTTCTTTGTTTCTGAAATCACACTCCTTGCCTTCAATCCACTCTGAAAGGGTGTATATATCCTCATTTACTACTGCATAAGGATTCCCTTCCAAGCTTAAAAAATATTTATCCACATTCTTAAACCCGTTATTTATCAAATGCTCCTTGGCTCCATATACAAAAAGAAGCTTTTGAGTACCATAGTTTATTTTTTTCAAACATCTCATTCCCTGATCAGTTTTCAAAATATAAACTCCTCTACTGGGTTTAATGCTTTCGATTTTAATATCAAACTGCCTTTCAATTTCAAATTCTCTCATCATGTTTATCACCCCAGTATAATTTATATGAATCCAGGGCTTCATTTAGAAGATTAATAACACTTTAATACTACTATTAATATAATAAAATATATTTAACTTGAAAGGATTGTTTTAATGAGGATAGGTATAGATGGCCGTTCAGCAATATGGTACATGGGAACCGGCATTGGTACATATGCATACCAGCTGATAAAAGCCCTTAGCATTATAGATTTAAAAAATAATTATCTTATATTTATGCCAAAGGATTCAAAACATCCCCTGCATCTAAGCAGTAATTTTGAATTAGCAGATATATGCCGTGAGAAAAAAACATGTTTTTGGGATGAAGTTAATATCCCTAACATTTTAAAGGATAACAAAATGGATTTATACCATGTACCTCAAAACGGGGTAGGTCTTCCCAAAAGCAAAGACTGCCCTTCTGTTATAACCCTTCACGATGTTATTCCCTGCAGAATGCCTGAAACAGTAAGTTATGAATACTTAAAGATATTTTCAGAAAAGATTCCGGAAATTATAAAACTTTGCAGTGGTATAATAACCGTTTCAAACTTTTCAAAAATGGATATAATAAAAGAGTTCAACTATCCAGAGGAAAAAATTAAAGTTACCCCTCTTGCCGCTGAATCCAGATATCACCCAATTGACAAAATATTAAGCAAGTACTTTATTAGTAAAAAATATTCTATTAAAGATAAATATATACTTTATGTAGGAGGTTTAGGCCCAAGAAAAAACATTTCCGGGCTAATTGAAGCCTTCAGTTTAATAAGACATAAGCATCAAATTAAACTTGTAATAGCAGGTACCAAGGGTAAATCTTATGATACATTAAAAAAACTGTCTTATAAGCTTAATATAGAAAATGATGTTGTTTTTCCTGGCTTTATTCAAACAAGGGACCTTCCCTTTTTATACAATGGTGCAGAACTTTTTGTTTACCCTTCATTTTATGAAGGTTTTGGTTTACCCCCAGTGGAAGCAATGGCCTGCGGCATTCCAGTGATTTCATCAAATGCGGCTTCTATTCCTGAAATTATAGGAACAGGCGGAATCCTTGTTAATCCAAGGGATACTGTTGAGCTAAGCCATGCTATGGATAATGTTTTATCAGATAAGGCCCTTGCTGAAGCAATGTGTTTAAATGGAATTGTCAGGTCATCAAACTTTAATTGGGAAAGTACAGCAAAAAAAACCCTTGAATTTTATAGTAAAATATCATCAAACATTTACTAAGTTCAACAATTTCTAGTATAATGTATATGGAAATAATCTAAGAAAGGTGGAATCTTAATGGCTAAGGATTGCTCATTTGATATAGTATCAGAAGTTGATATGCAGGAAATGGATAACGCTGTAAATCAGGCAAAAAAGGAAATCGTGCAAAGATATGATTTTAAGGGAAGCAAGGCGGACATTGTGCTGGATGCTGAATCCCTTAAATTTACTGCTGAGGATGATTATAAGCTAAAGGCAATGCTGGATATTTTAAGAGGAAAAATGATAAAAAGACTAGTTCCCATTAAATGCCTTGATCCAGGAAAAATAGAACCTGCCTCCAACGGTAATGTAAAGCAGGTAGTTACAATACAAAAGGGAATCAATAAAGAAAAAGCCAAGGATGTAACTTCTTACATAAAAGAGTTGAAACTTAAAGTACAGACTCAAATTATGGATGACAAAATAAGAGTAACAGGTGCTAAAAAAGATGATCTCCAAAACGTTATGCAAAAACTTAAGGAGCATGATTTTGGAATAGAGCTTCAATATATTAACTTCAGATCATAAAATTTAACCCTTCTGATTTTATAATTTCAGAAGGGTTGTTTTTTAGCAGTCATAGCTGACCACTTTTGTTAACTTATTCAAATAATCTATTTCACTAATATTATATTTCTTATCTTTATATCTTATACAATACCTGATTGTGTAATATGGGTATGTCAAAAGGGAGCTCATATACTCCCTGCTGAACTGATCAAGGTTTTCTAAAGTACAGTATTCATCTATGCATCCTTCAAGATTAAATTTATATCCTTTTCTTTTAAGCCTCCTGAAAAAAACTACCCCATCTGATTCCACAATATTATAGGAACATTTGTTTATCTTTGATATCCTTATATTATTATCCCCCCATATATTTTTAAAGGAAGGTTCTCCGATACATATTTCTCCATTATCCATGCTTCTTTTAAGCAGTCCCAGATATTTTTCACTTTCTGATATCTTTAATGCTCTTTGAGCCTTTTCAAATGTATGGTATCCCATATTTAGCAAGGCCTCCTCAAATATATTTTCAGGCCCCATTAGTTTTATACCCTGGATGATTTTTTTAAACTTCTTCATTTCTACCTTTGATTTTTCAATATCCTTTCCAATGCCGTCCTTCAAACCGCATCCACTATATTCCCTATACCCTGCAGCTATTTTATGAAATTTTGAAATAATCTTTAACTGGTTTGAAATATTATTATCTTTAGAAAGATTATTTCTGGTCTCAAAAATTACACCCTTTGAATTTAGATATTTAATAAACTGCTCTTCCATGCTATAGTTTTTCATTATTTCTTTTTCCCGATTTTTTTCATTAATTTAGTTTTTTCCTTTTCAAGCTTTGATATCTTGCTTTTTTTCTTATTAATTTCTTTTAAGGCTTTAACTCCAGCCTTTAATTCCTTAGCTTTTGCCCTGTAATCCTGAACCTGTTCTATGTCCACCTCAAGATTATCATTTTTATTCTTAGACAAAACCCTTCCTCCTATAATATTGTTCTTGTAAAGTCATATAAGAATTCATACTTATCATCTCTGTCCTCATAAATTTTTTTTAGTTTATTTATAAATACTTCTTCATCCCATTGCTTTTTTTCTAAATAATATTGAATGCCAAGCTGCCAATAATCCTGTGGAAATTCAATAAATGCGGACATAATTGGTATTTCTTCCTTATGGATTTTATTTATTTTATCATAGTTTCCAATTATACTCCCTGCACAATCCAAGTCCCATCTGTTATTTTTTAATCTTCTAATAATAAGACTACATAGGTCATGTAAATGACTGTCTAAAATACAGTAATCAAAATCAATAATATTTACATTATCGTTTTCACCAATTAGGATATTGTGATGTGCATAATCGTGATGACAAAAACCTTTTTTACATATTTCAGTTTTCATTTGATTAATGTAGTCGCTTTTGCAAAGATTAATTATGGAATCCCTAGCCGCACTGACCTGTTCTTCCATCTCCTTCATGTAAAGGTAGTCAAATTTGGATTTGTGTTCCCTGCTTAATATAATTTCTCTAAAGCTATAAATTTCATCTACTCTGGTTCTAAATGTATCAATCCATTTAAGCCATCCAATTCTTGGTTCCATATTACTTTCTATGCTGAAATTTCTGCTCTTTAAATGAAGTTCTGCAAGTTTTTGCGAAGCAATTTTTAAATCAAGAGGATTGTTATAATTGCACTGCCTGCAGTTTATCCACTCCGTCAAATATGCATAAGAGCCTTGGTATTCAATATAACTATTCCCCTTTACTGTGCTGATAATTTCAGGTATGCTGTGAAATCCTCCATTTTGAAGATGCTTAATAGCTGCTATTATAAATAAAAAATGTCCCAAATTATAATTTATAACCTTAAGACAATAGCTTTTACTTTTACCCTCTAGTTTATATACATTTTTGATTTTCGAAGCACAGCAAACCTCAATTCCATAAGTATCTTTTATTAAACTTCTTATAAAAGAAAGGTTCAAAATTCCCTCCAGAACTACTGCTTTATAAACATTATATGTTTAACCTCTATGTTTGTTCCAATGTAACAATTTTATGCCTTTTGCAATAATATACTATATAAAATTAAATGGAGGGGTCTGTTTGGATTTTGCACTAGATGGAAGAGGAATCAACTTATACAAAGGTACAGGAATTGGAACCTATACTGAAAATCTTCTTAAGCATATGCTTAGAATCTGTGGAAATAATAAATTTCATATTTTTTGGTGTGGAGATAACTTCAGTCAGTATGAGACAGAAAACTCTAAGATCATATTAACTTCAAAAAAACATCACAGCTTTTTTGAAGAGCAGTATTTTCCTATTTACCTTGAAAATAATAAGGTAAACCTTTTACATGTGCCCCAAAACGGTATAGGTATGAATAAATATCAAATTTGCAAAAAAGTCGTTACTGTTCACGATTTAATTCCTTATTCTATGCCTGAAACTGTAGGTAAAGGGTATTTAAATAAATTTTTAAAGGATATGCCTGATATTATCCATTCAGCAGATGCAATAATTACAGTTTCTAATGCCTCCAAATCAGATATTCTCAGGTTTTTTCCTGGAAACAACAAGAAAATTCACGTTATACCATTAGCTGCAGATCCAAGATACATTCCACTAGACAAGGGATATTGCAAAAATATTTTAATGAAGGAATTTAATTTGCATAAGCCTTTTATATTGTACATTGGAGGATTTAGCCCTAGAAAAAATGTAAAAGCTATTTTATATGCATACAAAAAATCCATTTCAAAATTAAATGGCTTGTATGACCTGGTGCTTGCCGGTGCTGAAAAAGAAGAGGTGCCGCAAATAAAAAATTTAGCCGAAGAGCTTGGCATTTCATCTGGTGTAAAATTTACAGGCTTTGTAAAAGAGGAGCTAATGCCTGTTTTATATAATGGATGTGAATTATTTATATACCCCTCCCTTTATGAAGGTTTTGGACTTCCGCCACTAGAAGCTATGGCCTGCTCCACTCCTGTAATATGCTCAAACCTGTCTTCAATTCCCGAAATATGTGAAAATGGTGCAATGCTAATAAACCCAAGGGATATTGATGAAATTTCCTCAAGTATTATAAAAATACTTAATAGCTCTGATGTTAAGAGTAATCTAAAAATCAGAGCAGAAAACAAGTCAAAAAATTTCAACTGGTTAAATACAGCAAAAAAAACCCTGGAACTTTATTCTTCAATATAAAATTCCAGGTTTACTTTATTTATATTTATTTTCAGGAGCATTTTTTTCTACATCAGAATATAAACTCCATATATTCGTATTGAAGTATTCATTAGTATTAAACTGCTCCCCTTCATATACTGTGTAATTTGCAGAAAATATTCCGTGTTTTTCAAGATTTAAATAGACTGTACTCCTATCAGAGCTTAGGTATTTTGCAAATTCCTTTGATAGATTTATGTTTTTAGTATTCTTATTTATAAGCAGATCCTTGCCCCCTAATGAAACATCTCTATTTCCACCAGGCTCAAAGGCAGGAATTTTCATAACTCCCCATTTTCCCTTTAATTCAGTAACTTCCATTAATTTGTATGCATCCTTGGGTTTTGCTATTATGGCAAGAGTCCCTTCTTTTTTTGCAAGATTAATGATGGAGTCCGAACCATACAGCGTTCCTTCATATACCATTTCGTTTATAAGGTCGGAAACTCTTGTATTATTTATTTTATCTACATAGCTTATTCTAAGCTGACTTAAAAGTGCTTGATATACTTTAGTAAATTCAGAGGAATTATATGCCAGGAACTTCTTACCTGTTCGTATGGTCAAATTTTTACCAATGGCTCTAAAATCATCCCAGGTTTTTATATCATCTATATTAATTCCTTCGGATGAAAAAATATCACTTCTGTATAATATCATTACTGGTTCAGAACTCCAGGGTATTCCTAATACTTTTTTATTATATGTAATTGCACCAAGCCTTCCATCGGAAAAGTCAGATGAATATCCGGAAAGTTCAAGAAACGAGGAATCACTTTGTTTAAAAAGGTCTCCAGCATTATCTTCTGATATAATTGCCATATCTTCTTTAAACTTTGCTGCTTTTATTTCTTCAGAAATTTTATTATATGTATTATCATCTTTAATAACATTTATCTCTATGCGATTATGTAATTTTTTAAAGTTATTTGCTGCCTCTAATACTGCATTATAATCACCCGAATCAGCAAGTACAGTTATTTTCCCAGATAATTTAACATCTTCTCTGCCGTTTATTCCAACAAAATAAAAAATAACACTTCCTATTATCAAACTTATTACTGCTATAAAACCAAAAATAGATAAATTTCTTCTCAAAAATCACCACCACCATTTCCTTATTATATTTTAACATAATTTAAAGGCTTTGCATTACTGCAAAGCCTTTTCTATAAAAAGTTTTTCAAATTTCCAGAGTCTCGTAATTTATTAACAAGGTGTTTTATTTCTTGATCTCTATTTTTATCCATAACAAGTAGAACATCACCAGAATCAACTATAACAAGATCTTGAACTCCAAAGCCTATAATCAGCTTATCCTTTGCAAACACCCTGCAGCTTTTACATTGTTCCAGCATTGTGTTCCCTGATATTTCATTACTGCTTGATTTGCTTAAAAATCTTGCCAGGGAAGCAAAGGTTCCAATATCATCCCAGGTAAATTCACATTTTATTATATATGCTTTTCTTGTTTTTTGCATAATGCCAAAATCAACAGATATGCCATCTATTAATTTATATTGATCAACTATAGTTTTAACCTCATCCTGAGTATTAAGGCTTTGATATATTTCCATCATACTTTTATACATTTTAGGCAGGTATTTCTGCATTTCTCTTAAGAAAACATCTGCTCTCCATATGAACATTCCGCTGTTCCAAAGATATGTGCCTTTTATTAGAAGATCTTTAGCAACCTCAACATTTGGTTTTTCAAGAAACCGTTCAACTTTATAGGCTGCAATATTCCCATTAATCCTTTCGCCCATCTCCACATATCCATAGCCAGTTTCAGGCCTTGTAGGAGTTATACCTAAAGCAATCAAGCCCCTTCGTTTTTCAGCAGCTTCACAGCCCTGTTTAAGAGTTTCAATAAATATATTGTCATTTTGAATATAATGATCCGATGGAAGTATTATCATAGAAGCGTCGTTATCTTTTTTTAAAAGCTTTACTGCGGACAGTCCTATACATGTTGCCGTTTCCCTATTTTCAGGTTCTATAAATATATTTTCTTCACTAATTTCTGGCAATTCTTCATAAACCTTGTCTATATAGTCTTCATTTGTTACTACATAAATATTACTTTCCCTTACCATGGGTTTAATCCTGTCCACAGTTGCCCTTAAAAAGCTTTTGTTTTCAAGAACTTTAAGGAACTGCTTGGGATTATTGCTTCTAGACAAGGGATATAGTCTTGTTCCTCTTCCTCCTGCAAGAATCAAGGCGTACAACAATTTTTTACCTCTTCCAATTGCTATATTCCATAATATGAATGATTAATAATTGTGGTGAAACAATTCATTCATAAAGGGCATCTGCAAACGAAACTTTTTTACGGGCACCCTAATAAAAAAACTAGCGGGTTTTATACCCACTAGTTTAAAAATTTACTATGCAGTTTCTTTTTTCTTGCTGGCTGATTTGAACATCATTATAGCTGTGTAAACTATAACTACATCAACTAGCCATTTTAATATACTAAGTGGAAGTTCTTTAACGATATATGCTGCGATAAGTACACCAACAACACCAAATACTGTTATTGCCATGGAAGCCTTTCTGTCATAAGCTCCTTCTTTAACAAACTTAGCTGCTGCAACTGGCATTAAGAATGCACAGGAGCCCATCATTATAGGGAATGCAACCTTAGCGCTCATTCCAAGTGCAAATACTAAAGCCATACAAGGTGCATATAATCCAATTCCTAATGTCATCAATGCTCCAAGTATTAAGTTTCCGATAATTGCTGCTATTAATTTGCCTCCAGTAAGACCTATTTCAGCTCCACCTACAGGCATTAATCCAAGCTGGCCTGCAAGCATTATAAGTACAACAACAAGTAATGCAGTACCCATTCCAACTTGAACCTTTTTCTCATCAAGACCTGAAACGAATCCAGCTCCAAAATATGCACCTACTGTTGCTGCTGCAAGCATTGCAACAAGTGTTACAGGTTCAACCTTAATAACTGTTATAAATATAAGTGCCTCAACTACAACTGGAATAGTACATGAAACATTTAGTGTTCCAGGTATAGTTCTATCTGCGGACAATTTAAAATTCTTTAACAACGCTGTAGTTGGTGCAAAACTTCCTATACCTAAAGTATCGAAAAAGTTTGTTACAAATCCTACAGCTCCTAGCGCAAAGAAATTACTAGATTCTAATTTACCCTCTTTGGATGCCTTCACGTAGTCCATGAAAAATACAATTGCAAAATAAATTGTCAGGGCTAGCATAACTCCTAATACTGCTTTTATTAACATTTAATATCCTCCCTCTTAATACATTTATTTTAGTTAATTTTTTATCATAGATATATTTTACTATAAAAAGTATCTTATATAAAGTCAATTTTTGGCGAATTTTGAATAATCAAATGTTTCTTACTTTAAGATAAATCCGTGCTTTACTGGATCTTCAGGATCAATAAAGAACTGATTATGTCCTGTTATAAATGCGCTTCCGCTTATTTCTGGAATTATTGCATCAAAGTCACCAACTTTAGTTTCACCAATAACTCTTCCTTTGAACTTTGTCTGAAGAATGCTTTCATAAATAAAATCTTCATTCATTTTAAGCAGTCCTTTTGCATATAAAGTAGCAAGTTTCGCACTAGTTCCTGTTCCGCAAGGAGATCTGTCAAGCTGTCCCTGTCCAAATACAACAGCATTTTGTAGTGTTGCATCAGGGCTCTTTGCTGGTCCATATATTTCTGCCAAGTCTACTGTTTTAATATGTGGTAGTGTTGGATGCTGGATCTCAACCTGTTCATTAACAGCTTTAATTATATCCATACCAACTTGAATTAACTTTTGAGCATTTGCTGCACAGATGTCAAGACCTAAGGATTCACTCTTAACTATTGCAAAAAAGCTTCCTCCAAAGGATATGTCCATTGTTACCTTGCCGATGCCTGGAACATCCACCTCTACATCTCTCTTATAAAGAAATGCAGGAACGTTTACTATGGATACTTCCCTTGCCTTACCATTTTCCACTTTAACCTTTGCCTTAACAAGACCTGCCGGTGCTTCTAAAGTAAGCTCTGTTACAGGCTCTGTAACTGGAACCATTCCTGTTTCAACAGCTACTGTAGCAGCTCCTATGGATCCGTGACCGCACATATTCAGATATCCGCCGCCGTCCATGAATATTATTCCTATATCTGCCTCATCCATAGTTGGCTGTGTAACTATTGAACCAAACATATCATTATGTCCCCTTGGTTCAAGCATTATTGCTGTTCTTACATAATCAAGATGTTCTTCAAGAAATGCCTTTTTTTCTGGCATTGTTTTTCCTGGGATCTTTGGAACACCACCAACTACTATTCTAGTTGGTTCTCCCATAGTATGAGAATCAATTGCGAATATTGTTTTAACTGACTTCATTTATTGCCCCTCCCTATTCCTCATTTTCAATTTTAGAAAAGCCAAAGCCTTCCTTGCGTCAATGGTAGCTACTGTGTTTTCCCCAACAACTTCTGTTTCTATTCCTTCTTTTGACTTGTTAAAGTCCACAACGGTGTCCATATACTTGTTTGTTACAACAAACTGAGCCTGCACACCTACGAAGCTCATACCAACTACTGGTATGTTTCTTCTTCCCACTTCTTCAATAGCTGTTGCAAAGTCTATGTTACTGTTACCCCAGCCATCTATAGATACTATAACACCATCCGCTCTCATGGCTTCCACCCAGGCTGCTGCCCTTTCAGCCACGAAAATCTTATCTCCGTTTTCCTGTGGAGTTCCTGCAACTATAACTCCCATAAGGTCAACATCATCGTCGTTGGCTACCACCTCTAGAAGTGGGTCCCTGAAATGATGAAGGGTTGTTTCTTTTGTAGATGGACCAATCCCCATAATTGTTCCTCCTGTTCACCTAGTTCATTGCACGTATTGCCCCGTCCCTATACTCGTTTGGACTCAAAACAATTGGCATGTTCCCTATATCGATAATGGATCTTCCCCCGACAAATCCACCAGGTTCTTTGCTTAACACCTGTGTATCATACATAGCTCCCTGTCCTGCCACTTGTTTTATTATTACCACTTTCTTTTTACCAGGCTTGATTTTGTCAAAATATTCATGCTTTTCATCACAGAATCTTCCATTCATCTTCTTAAGGTATTCCCTTATTTCCTGAATTATTATGTCACACAATCTGTGTGCAGCGGTAGGACCTGGTCTGCTGCCCCCGCCTCCTGCAGTAAGAGTCACATCTACATGGAGTAAAATATCCTCTTTTGAAGGAGTTCCAGCCTTATCAAATACTACCTGTTCGCTTAGTATACCCTCTGATGAGCCAAATTCTGCAACTTGTATTCCGTTTTCATCTATCCCTGTAAGCATTACCTGCATTCCTGTGAGTACATGGGTTATTCCTTCTCCCAATCGGCCTAAAACCTTTACAGCAACAGGCGAGAAATCCATTATTGAATTAATAAATATGTCATGGGAATCAGGATAGATTACTTTTATTTTTACATCTTTAACGAGATCTTCTTCATTAAGATACTTCTCCTCAATACCACGTTTTAGATGTAATACTCCATTTTCTATATATGTTTTTTCATCAAAAATAATGTCAGTGATATGAAAAGCCTTAACAACAAGCTTTCTCATCTCTATTTCATTACCCATTTAACCACCACAATTCATATATTTATTTAATACCAGCCCCCTTTGCGTGGATTAAAAGAGGGCTGATATTGAATATTGCTATACTTTTGCTACGTATTCGTATGGCAGTGGAACTATTGTTCCTGGAGTCTCAATTTTTACAAGATATTCTAACGCATCCTTACAGATACCAGTCTGCATTGCTACGTCATGTGGAGCTCCCGCGTTTGCTCCCATAGGCACTCTTGGAGCAACTGCTCTTGGAGTTCCTGTCTGCTTAACTACTGGAGGTAATGCAGCTATACATATTGTAGGTATACCTGCTTCTTCTATTGCTCTCTGCACCAAAACTGCAGAGCGGTGGCAGGTTCCTCAGCCAGCAGTTAATACAACTGCATCTACCCCTTCTTCTTTTAATATCTTAGCTATAGCTGGACCAGTTTCATTTTTGAATTTTTCCTGGTTTCCGCCGCCTCCCATGAATCCTATATGAGTTGGAGCAACTTCCTTTATAAAGCCTGATGCAGCCAATTCTCTCAATCTGTCTAATGGGAACATGCAGTTAACGTCCTTATTAACGTCACCATTGTCATATCCGCCGTGAGATACCATAAGATCATCTGTGGGTGTATCTCCAGGTATTAATCTGAAAGTAAAGTCCCCTGCAAAGTTAAATCTCTTATCTGACTTTAAGTGAACTCCTGCTGCTGTAGCAATTGCTACTTTCATATCTTTTAATTCTTTTGTAACTGGTGTCCATACTGGTGGTGGAGTTATAGGAACAAATATTTCTGATTGCATTCCCTTTATAACTGTTAAATCCATTATACTTTCCCTTCCTTTCTGTTTCTTATCTCTAAATTGCTCACATATTTTCCGTTAACCTCTTCACTTAAGACTTCCACAAAGCTCATTTTAAAGCCAATTTCCTGTCCAACCTTAAGCGGATAGTCTGTTATAAGCATTCTCATCGGTACTTTAAAATATCCTAGTCTTCCTTTTAAGTCTATAGCAACGCATCCATCGTGAACTTCCACAATAACACCCTGCATTTCAATTATTTTGTCTCCGTATTTTAAATCCATGAGTATCCCCTACTTTGTTGAATATTTTTCAAGTCTCTTTTGGCTCATTGGAACTGCTGTTTCATTTTCAACTCTTTCGATCTTTATGCCATATCCTTTTTCAATGGCTTCAAGGTTGTTTTCCTTAACATTTGGATTCCACTTTCTTTCAGAAGCTATTACTTCTTCCTCAGCCATGGCTGATTTTAGCATTGCTATTGCTCTAATTGCATCTTCCGGACAAAGTGTGTTACAGGATAATACCTCATTTTCGATTCCTGCTTCTGATTTATTGTTGTCTACCATATATTTCATGTATGCATTTCCAACAACGAGAGCTCCTTGAACAGCACAGAAAGACATACCAACACATGGGATTCCTCTCATACCTATTTGTTCAATGTGGCTAGCAAAGTCTATGTGGTTGTTTCCGAAGCCTTCTGTTGTAACAACTGCTCCGTCAACATCAAGAGCTTCAACTATCATACCCATTCTTTCTGATACATAGAACTTTTCGCTGTTTATCTGAGGGCTTCCTACAAACATAACTCCACAAAGATCTATTTCAGGATCATTCATAGCTTCTATTACAAGAGGTTCTCTCCAGTAATGTCTTGAGCATTCCTTTGATGCAGGTCCTATACAGGTTAATGCATGAATTCCCCCATCCATAACTTCAAGTGGTGAAAGCATAACAGGAACGTTTCCTAAGTCAACGTTTGGCTTTCCTCCAAGAACTCCTACAGGTTCAACAGGAAGGATTAAATTGTCATGCATTGCGCCCTGACCCATTATTTCCTTAACAACTATTACTTTTTTCTTTCCAGGTCTTCTCTTTTGTTCAAATACTTCTGTATTTACAACTAAAGAATCATCAAGCTTCTTCATAACTTCTCTTATTTCCTGGGTAATAATATCTGTTGCTCTGTGAGCAGCATATGGACCTGGTCTTTCCATGTTTGTTCCAGCTGCTATCGTAACCTGAGTCTTTATGAATATTTCTCCCTTGTCTGGTGCGCCAGGTCTTCCAAATTGGATGTTTTCTTCTAAAATACCTTCAGAAGAACCAAATTCTCCTATCTGAACTCCGTTTTCATCAGTTCCTGTAACCATAATTATTACGCCGTCAAGAACCTTTGTAACTCCGCTTCCAAGCTTGGAGTCTCCTTCTTTTGTAGCTATTGGCTGAACGTCCATTATTGTTTCGCTGTATGTGTTGTATTTGTCTGGAGTAATTATTTCAACCTTAATATCTTTTACTAAATCACTTGCTTTTACAGCATCGCTGCAAACATTTTCCCTGATATAAAGTGTTGTTCCTTCAATTTTAGTTTCTGGTCCAAACTTAACTTCAGTTATTTTGTAATGTTTTCTTGTTAGTGTCCTTAAAACTTTTTCTTCAAGTTTAACTGCTGCCACAGGTGCTGCAACAATTGTTTCTGATGCTATAGCAGCATTTTGAGCTTTTACTTTTGGTGCTGAAACTGATGCATTTAATGGAACTTCGATGTCAATTCCTTTTCCTTCAGCAATTTTAATTCTTAATACGCCACCGGATAAACTAGTGTTTGCCTTTGGTGTTTCTCCCATTTCATCTTCCTCCTCATATCCTTCTAACATTTCAGGAGTTATTACAGTTATAGCAGGTGCATCCACCTTTAATTTTTTACCCACTGCTTTTTCTCTGCTTAAAACTCTTTCATTTAATTCAATTAAAAGTGAATCTTCAAGCTGTTCAAAGAACATTGGGTTCTCAAGGTCTGATACTGCTATAATATCTCCTGCCTTTTTATTATATTTTAAAACTGCCTTTTCACTTCCTTCAGTCAATTCTTCACCTTTAATCTCTGATGAAGCACCTTCTGATTTTACTCCCTCAAGAATATCTGGAGTTAATGGAGTAAGTGAATCGATAGTCTTAAGTAGCTTAGAGCCTAAAACTTCTCCTATTTTTAAACAGCTGTCTGGAATATTTAATAGTCCTGAATCTACCATATCCGGAAATATTGCCGGATCTTCAAGATTGTCTGGTCCTATTATTGTTCCTTCTTCTGTTCTGCAACATACTACAGCAAGTTCATTAAGGAGCTCTGCTGCATGCTCTGCACTCATTGACATATAAAATTCCTCCCTTCTCTAAATTTATATATAAAACTCTGCTGTTAAAGCGGAAATTCTATGTCTATGCCTTTTCCTTCTTCAATTTTTATTCTTAAAATACCGCCTTCGCAAGATACTTCAGCTTCTTCAAATTCCTGGATTTCTTCAGCAGCTTCTTCAACCACTGGCACAGAAGGTTCTTCCTTTTTTTCCTCTGCTGCTTTTACAATCCCTTCTAATGAATCAGGTGTTAGCGGAGTAAGTGAATCAATTGTCTTAAGCAGCTTAGCGCCTAGAACCTCACCTATTTTTAAACAGTTATCAGGAATTGTTAGAAGTCCTGAATCCACCATATCCGGAAATATTGCAGGATCCTCAAGATTGTCTGCTGATATTACTGTTCCTTCCTCTGTTCTGCAGCAAACTATTGCTAATTCATTTTTTAACTCTGCTGCATGTTCTGCACTCATTGACATAAATTTCTACCTCCTATTTTATAGTCTTCTTGTTAATGCATGGTCTATTGTTCTAAATACATGATCTGTATGGTGATAAACCGGAATTTTCATTTTAGGAGCACAACTCATAACTGTATTTGAACAGTCACTGCAGTTTGCTATTAATATCCTTTTTGCTCCTTCTTTCTTTAGCTGCAATACAGCAGCTGTTTGGCCTGGTCATTCACCCGGGGTCTTACATTTTAAGGCCCCTTTTATTTCAACTATATTTTTACAGTTTGTAACTGAAGCAACATTTGCCTTCATCTTTGCCGCCACATCTCTTAATCTTTCTTCATTTGCACCACAAGCACAAACAAGAAGTCCAAGGTCCCCTTTGTATTCTGGCAGAGGTATTGTTATGATTCCTCCTCCAGTGGTTTTTGTAATCCCAGCAGTTTCTATATCTTCTGATTTTCCTGTATATGGGCCCCCTACAATAAGCTCTCCATATTCTCCATCAATTCCTCCTGCCTTTTCAATAAGGCATTTTATTGAAGTTCCTACAGGTACAGACATATAAACATTTGGTTTATTTCCTGTTTTAAGCTTTCCAATTATAGTTACATCCTTATCTATTACTGGCTTTCTTAGCTCCACAGCTTTTGCAATATTTGCAAGAGTCTCAGCATTTAAAACAACGCAATTTGCCTCTACAGGAAGCTGGGTAGGTTCAAGCCATGTGCCGAATATTTCATGAATTATTGCTCTTTCTTCACCCATTGGGTATAAATCTCTCAGCTCTTTAACCTGAATACTGCTGTCTCCATTTAAATATTTATTTAATGAAGCCACAGCCTCTTTGTTCTTTGCTTTTATTGCAATATAAGCCTTAGGTGCACCTGTAGATCTCATAGCATATCTTATGCCTTTTATCATAACCTCAGGTGTTTCCACAGCAAGCTTTATATTATGATAGAGTGCCGGCTCGCATTCAACACAGTTTGCTATTATATAACCTTCAGGAATCTGTGTTTTTAACTTAATGTGTGTTGGAAAGCCTGCTCCTCCAGCCCCAACAATTCCTGCTTCATAAACAGTATCTGCTATGGTTTCACATTCTTTAATTTTCACATAGTCCTCAGTCTGGTTTTCAAATGCTTCTATAACAATTTCAGTATCTGTTACCTTAGAAACCTTTCCTGATACGCTGGAATGTATTTTAGCACCTAAACCATTTGGCTCAGCAATGCATTCTCCTCTTTTAACTTCCTGTCCCTCTTTTACAATAGCAGCATCTGGTGCTCCTACATGCATTTTTAAAGGAAAATTATAACAAATCCCCATAAGGTACCTCCTTTATTATTGATACGTTTTTATAAAGCAATTTTCATGCCAATGTATTTAGTATGTGTTTTTGTTATTGCATGTATGCCATTCTATTTGATTTTGCAATAGTTTGTCCGAAATTTTGTGTAAACGTTACACTTGAAATATGTCGTTTTTTTGACGTTTTGTGTCATTTTTTTGACACACATTTTTGAAACCTAGATTTATCTTCAATAATAAATTTTAAACCTTCAAAAAATGAAAAATGCATGTCAGATAACTGACACGCATTGATTTTTAATATTAAATCCCATATTTATCTAGCTTATAGTACAAGGTGCTTCTCTTTATTTTCAACATTTGTGCTGCCCTTTGCTTGTTTCCACTGGATATTTTCATAACTTCCCTAATGGTTTTTCTTTCAACATTTTCAACAATTTTATCCAGATCATAAGCTTCTATATTTTCTTCCTCCTGAGCATAGGCACTTTCAATTATATATTCAGGAATAGAATCTATAGTTATCCTGCCTCCGTTTGACAGCACCACCATCCTCTGAACAACATTCTTTAATTCCCTTATATTACCATCCCACTTATAGCTGTTTAATATATTATATACCTTTTCATCAATATAATTTATTTCAATTCCCTCCTGGGAAGAAACTTCATCTAAGAACAAGTTTGCCAGATCCCGTATATCTTCCTTCCTTTCATTAAGCGGCGGAAGCTTTATCTGAACTACTGCAAGCCTGTAAAATAAGTCCTCTCTGAATTTATTTTCATTGATAAGCTTCATAAGATCCTTATTTGTAGCTGCAATTATCCTGGTATCAGTTCCTATTGCCTTTTCACTTCCAAGCCTGTAAATAACCCCATCTTGAAGCACTCTTAGTATCTTAACCTGCATCTCAAGGGGCATATCTCCTATTTCATCTAAAAACAATGTACCATTATTTGCAAATTCAAATTTTCCGATTTTTCCTTTTTTAACAGCTCCAGTAAAAGCACCTTCCACATACCCGAAAAGTTCGCTTTCAAAAAGATTTTCAGGAATTGCACTACAGTTTATAGCCACAAAGTTCCCGCTTCTTCCACTTGCTTCATGGATTGCTTTTGCAAAAACCTCTTTTCCTGTTCCACTCTTTCCCGTAATCAGTACACTGGTGGAAGTGGATGCTACTTTTTGGGCAACAGTTATTGCATCAATTATTTTTTTATTCTTTCCTATTATAGAAGAAAAATTGTATTTTAATGAAATTTCCTTTTTATATTCCTTCTCTAGGAATTCCACCTTTTTCTTTTCCGCCTCAAGTTCCTTTGACAGCTTCATAGCTTCTGTAACATCCCTGTCCGTTGAAACAGCAGCAATTATTTTTCCGTGCATGTTAAAAATTGGAACTGCACTTAATATAACAAGTTTCCCTTCAGTAGGTTCATGCAATACATTGTCCACTCTTTTTCCGGTCTTTAAAACCTGAAGTGCCATGGCGTTCTTAAAAAACTCTCCTAAATGGTGATGAAGTATTCTTTTGGAAGAAACATTGTACAATGTTTCCGAGCTTCTATTCCAATACTGCACCATGCCGTTTTCATCTATTATGCAAATACCCTCATGAAGATTATCCATTATATTGTTCTGAAGAGAAAAAAGTTCATCCAGCTTAAGATAAAAACTATCCCTTATGTTCTCACTGGTTACTATTCCAATTACTTTTCCATCCTTAAGCACCGGGAGTCTTCCGATTTTTTTCTTAACCATAAGATCCCTGGCATTTCTAGCAGACTTTAAAGGGTCTATTGATATTATGTCTTTAACAGCATGTTTTATAACTGGATCATCGTAGGATACCTTTTCTTTTTCAATCCTCGCCAGGTCTTTCATGGTAAAAACACCTTTAAGGTAATGATCTTCGTCTACTATCAGCACTTCATCCCTATACCGCTGTATCATTTTATTGGAGGCGTTCTTTATAGTTTCTCCCTTATTGACTTCAATAAAATCCATTGTCATTATATCTTTAACTTTAAAAATAAGTTCGTCTATAGTCAAACAAATCCCCCCTCAACACCATATATATTAGGATAGTACTTAAAAAACAGTTTGTAAAGTGCTCAAATTATTTTAAAAAACAGCACTTAATACAATTATATATGCATTAAGTGCTGTTTTAAATACTTTAAGCATTCACTTTTTTTGTTTTTGTTCTTGTTATAAACTTATATAGAGCAAATATAACTATTGCTGCAGCTACTAAAATATCTGCAAAATGGAACCAGCTTCTCATAAGCACCCAATTCTGTCCCATTACAAAACCTGCATAGCCTAAAATTATACTCCAAAGCAATGAACCTGCAAAGGTATATATTGTAAACTTCTTTACATCCATCCTGCTTATTCCTGCAGGCAGTGATATAAATGTTCTTATAATTGGCATTAGCCTTGAATAAAACACAATTTTTTCACCATACCTATTGAAGTAATAATCGCTTTTCTCAAGGTGAGCTCTGTTAAGCCTTATTTTATCAGCATATTTTTCAACCAAAGGTCTTCCCCCAAGCTTACCTAGATAATATGCTGCCAAGGAACCTAATGTACCTCCAAGGGTTCCAAGCAATATAGTTAAATATATATTTAATCTTCCTAAATAACTTAGAAATCCTCCAAAAGGCAGAATTGCTTCACTAGGTATTGGAATACATGCACTTTCCAGAGCCATACCGAAAAAAATACCTATGTAACCTACTTTATCTAATATTGCTATAACAATATTAATCAAACCTTCAACCATAAATACTTCCCTTCCTGAATAATCTATTCTCTATTATATATTATTAACTATAATAAGAAAAGGCAATTCCTTATTGTTAACACATATTTTACTTACAAGAACTTCTTTCGATTATTTCATGGTCAAGTATATAATTCTTAATTTCAAGTTCGCTATTGTTAATTACCTTAATAAGCATCCTCATCCCAACGGAGCCCATATCATACATAGGCTGAGCAACTGTAGTGAGCTTTGGATAAAATATGGAGGATGAATAAATGTTGTCAAAGCCTATTACATCAACCTGTTTTGGAACATCTATTCCCATTTCTCTTAATCCGTTTATTACACCCATTGCCACTTCATCCTCAGTACAGAACACTGCATCAAAACTGGTTTTTTCCAGTATTTTTGTTATCCCGTCAAAACCATTCTTTGCTTTCTTCCCTGAAAATGATATTAGATTATCATCAAGTAATATTTCATTTTGCTTAAGAGCCTTTTCATACCCTGCAAATCTTGCTGCACTAACACTATTATAGGATTTATCCGCTCCAACATAGGCAATTCTTTTATTTCCCTTGCTTATTAAATAATTCACTCCGTCAAAAGCAGCTTTTTCATTATCTATTGATACGCTTGGTATTCTCCCGGTGGAATCTGTGTTTTCAATTAGAACTGTAGGAAGCATCAATTCATTTAAAAGTTCAATAATATCCTGCTCCAGGGAATTACTCATATATAAAATACCATCACACATCTTTTCCTTAAGTATCTTCAGATATTCTATTTCCTTTTCCTTATCAAGATCCGTATTGCAGAGCATAATATTGTAATCGTAAATATTTGCTACATCCTCTGCTCCTCTTACAATTTCCGGATAAAATTGATTTGATATATCTGGAATTATTATACCAACTGTTTTAGTTTTTTGAGTTTTGAGGCTTCTTGCCACTATATTAGGTCTGTATCCCAATTTTGCTATGGCATCTTTTACTTTGGCCTTTGTGTCTTCATTAACCACGTCTATATCATTTAGCACCCTGGATACGGTGGCAATTGAAACTCCAGCTTCCTTTGCCACATCCTTTATTGACGCTGCCATATTATCAACCTCCAAAAGTTTTTTCTAATAATTATACTTATAAATTTGGAATTGCACAATAAATTTAAGGTAAAATGCATGCAATTATTATTAACTGCATGCATTTTTATAAATTATTCTGTAATTTCTACAAACATATTAAGCTTTTCGCCGTTAATATTGCATTCTGTATATTCCTTGTTTTCATTGTATATAACATCCACAGCAAGAGTTTCTTTCTTTATTAAATCTTCATTTTTCCTTATTACTGCTTCAAGGCCTTCATTTTGGGAAACATAAAGTTTAATTTTATCTGCTACTTCAAAACCGCTGTCTTTTCTCATATTTTGAACCTTGCTTAGTATTTCTCTTACAAGACCTTCTTCCTTTAGTTCTTCTGTGATATGAGTATCAAGAACAACTCCCACAGGACCTTCTCCTGCAAATGCAAATCCTTCAAGCCCCTGCATTGTTACAAGTAGGTTCTCCTCTGAAAGAGGAATATCTTCTTCGTCAATGGTTATATACACTATTTCCCCGGCAATTATTCTCTGTGCCAGATCCATCTGATCCATTGCAGAAATTTCTTTCCTTATAGCAGGAATCATCTTTCCATATTCTTTTCCAAGTACTGGTAGATTAGGTTTTATATCAAAGCTTACGTATTTTGATAAATCTGCTCCAAATACAATTTCCTTAATATTAAGTTCTTCCTTTATTATGTCTCCATAATATTCAGGAAGTGATTTTGTGCTTACAAGCATTTCTGAAAGAGGCTGCCTGTTCTTTATGTTTGCTCCATTTCTTGTGCTTCTTCCAAGTTTAACTATCTTGTAGGCATCTTCCATGTCTTCAACCAATTCAGCATCAACTAAGGCTTCATCATAAACAGGCCATTTGCATAGATGTATGCTTTCCTTTGCATTTGGATCAAGACTTACAACAAGGTTCTGGTATATCTCTTCTGTCATAAATGGAACAAATGGTGCAGCAACAAGGCATAATGTGTTAAGCACTCTGTAAAGTGTTACATAAGCTCCTATTTTATCATCTGTAAGCTCTTCGCTCCAGAATCTTGCCCTGTTTCTTCTAACGTACCAGTTGGAAAGTTCATCAACGAATTCTCCTACATTCTTGGCAGCTTCTGTAATCTTGTAATTATCAAGGTAATCCTCTGTTTCTTTTATAAGTGAATTTAATTTTGCAGTTATCCATTTGTCCATAACGTGCTCACTCTTAAATTCCTTGTAGTCTAGTGGATTAAAGTTATCAATATCTGCATAAAGCACATAGAAGGAATATACGTTCCAAAGTGTGCCCAGGAATTTTCTTTGGCTGTCTTGAACAGCTTCCTCATAAAATCTTGATGGAAGCCATGGTGCACTTGCAGTATAGAAGTACCATCTTGAAGCATCAGCACCTTCATTTTCAAGGACTGTAGTCGGACTTAATACATTGCCCTTGGACTTTGACATCTTTAAGCCGTGTTTATCAAGAACGTGTCCAAGCACTACGCAGTTTTCAAAGGAACTCTTGTCAAAAATACAAGTGGATATTGCCATAAGTGAATAGAACCATCCTCTTGTTTGGTCTACTGCTTCAGAAATAAACTGTGCAGGGAAATTTTGTTCAAAAATCTCCTTGTTTTCAAATGGATAGTGATGTTGTGCAAAAGGCATTGCTCCTGAATCATACCAGCAGTCAATAACTTCCGTAGATCTGGTCATTTCCTTACCGCATTTGCTGCATCTGAGTTTAACTGCATCAATATATGGCTTATGAAGCTCAATGTTCTCTGGAACATCAATTCCTTTTTCTTTAAGCTCTGCTATGCTTCCTATACATTCTTTATGGCCGCAATCACATTCCCATACAGGAAGTGGAGTTCCCCAGTATCTTTCACGGCTTAAGCCCCAGTCAATAGCTCCTTCTACAAATTTCCCAAACCTTCCTGTTCTTACATTGTCAGGATACCAATTTGTATCATTAGTATTTTTAACGAGTTTGCCTCTTAAGGAAGACATTCTTATGAACCAGGTGTCTCTAGGATAGTAAAGTAATGGAGTATTACATCTCCAGCAGAATGGATAGGAGTGTTCAAATTTTTCTTCTTTATAAAGAATATTGCTTTCTCTAAGGCTGTCTATTATCTTAGAATCAACATCCTTAACAAATTTACCCTTCCAAGGTGTAACTTCCTCTGTAAATCTTCCCTGGGTATCTACAAGATTTATAAGTGGAAGGTCATACTTTTTACCCGTTATGTTATCGTCCTCACCAAATGCTGGTGCAGTATGAACTATACCAGTACCATCTGTAAGAGTAACATAGTCTGCATGCACAACATAAAATGCCTTTTTATCCACCTTTGCAAATTTAAACATCTGCTCGTATTCTAACCCAACAAGTTCTTCGCCCTTGAACTCTCTTACAACCTCATATTCGCCAATAAGAGTTTCAAGCAGATCCTTGGCAAGAATAAGATTTTCACCATTATTTACAACTTCCACATAAGTATATGCCTTATTTATAGCAAGAGCAACGTTACTTGGAAGTGTCCATGGAGTTGTTGTCCAAGCAAGGATATATTTATCCTGACCTACAACTTTAAACTTAACATATACTGAAGATTCCTTTACATCCTTGTATCCTTGTGATACCTCGTGAGATGAAAGAGCAGTTCCGCATCTAGGGCAATAAGGCACAACCTTATGACCTTTATACATAAGATCCTTTTCCCACATTTGCTTTAAGGACCACCATACTGACTCAATGTATGTGTTGTGATAAGTTACATATGGGTTCTCCATGTCTACCCAGAAACCAAGTCTCTCGGACATTTCCTTCCATTGTGATACATATGTAAACACGCTTTCTTTACATTTTTTTGTAAATTCCTCAACTCCGTATTCTTCTATCTGAGGCTTACCAGAAATTCCAAGCTGTTTTTCAACTTCTAGTTCAACAGGAAGTCCATGGGTATCCCATCCTGCTTTTCTAAGTACTCTGTACCCCTTCATTACCTTATATCTAGGAATCAAATCCTTGATAACCCTTGTTAATACGTGTCCTATATGAGGTTTTCCGTTTGCTGTTGGAGGACCGTCATAAAATGTAAAATATTCTGCACCTTGGTTTAAATCAAAACTTTTTTTGATAACACCCTTTTCATTCCAAAGTTCCAAAACATCTTTTTCCATTTGAACAAAGGTTCTTGAGTTATCCACTTTCTTATACATATTTTTATCTCCCCTCATTGATAATATAAAAAAACTTCGTCCAAAATAGGACGAAGTAAAATTCGCTGTACCACCTACGGTATTGACTTTCAACACAAACATGCCATATCCTTTAACGCAGGATTACGAAAAAACTTACTTGGCATACCTTTCAGTTTCCTGCTCCCAGGTGATTTTCATTAAACCTTTCCTATGGATTCCCACCAGCATCCACTCTCTTTAAGTAACTGATTTAACTACTTTTCCTGTTCAACACATTTTCCTTTGTAAACAATTATTGATTTTCATAATTATATTATAAAATATCAACCCTGTCAATTATTTCGCCTTAATTTTGTAATATGCAAGATTAAATAATGGTATTAAATATAGGTATACAATAAATGGTATACACTTAAAATCTGCCCGTAAATTTACCATAGGAACCAATAGAGCAACATTCCATGGAATAAGGGGTGATATTATAATTGCTGTATTTTCAAGGTCCACTGCACTTTGTTCCTTTGGAATCCCGTTTTTTATATAGCTCTTTTTATTAAGCATTTCAGTCATTATTACAGCTAAGGACTGACTGCAGCCAAACATTGAAGTTGCCATACTTGTTAAGGCAACATTACGAAATACCTCATATCTGTTTTTTGCATTGTCTAAAATGTCCTGAATTCTGTTAAGCATCCCTGTTCCTTCAAATATACCTGAAAAGGCAGAGGATATAAACACCACCAATGCAGTTTTAAGCATTGATAATATCCCTCCCCCCTTTATTATTGAGCTTAAGGGACTATCTACAGGCATATTATACCCAAACATCATATAATTTATACATTGATATAAAGAATAATTTTGTACATATATACTGATAAATACTGCTGTTAAAACACTAATAAGCATGGACAGTTTAACATCCACCTTGAATATGGAAAATGCCAGCATTATTAATGCAGGTATAAGAACTATTATGTTTATTTTAAAAACCTTTATTATTTCACTATTTAAATAATTCCCTGAGTTGTTTAAAGGATATATAAGGGAAACAACAAAGTATATTGCAATAGCTAGTACAAATGGAATAATGCTGGTTTTAAACATGTTCTTTATATTTTCATATATATTTGTCCCTGTTATTGCTCCTACAAGATTTGCGCTTGAGGACATGGGTGAACACCTGTCCCCAAAATAAGCTCCTGCGATTATTGCCCCTGCAGCAACCGGCACGCTTACGCCGCCGCCTCTTGCTATTACCATTAGTGCTATCCCTACAGTACCTATGGTTCCAAAGGAAGTGCCTATAAGAAAGGATACAAAGCAACATATTAAAAATGCTGAAAGCACGAAAATGTCAGGCTTCAAAAATTCTATCCCATAAAATACTATTGCAGCTACAGTTCCCGAAGACATCCATATTGCCGTTATACCACCTATTAAAATGAATATTTTCAATATGGTTACTGATTTTTTGCTTCCTTCAAAAGCAAGGACTGCCACCTTTTTAAGTCCATTTCCACGCTTTACTGCAACAAATACAAATATTAAAAAACTTATTCCTAATGGATATGCTACAAATATTCCTCTAAATACACATAAAATCAATAAAATAAATGATATAATAAATGCAAATAATATCTCCAACTGTACCACCTTCCTATTTTATCATATCAGATAATAAAATTAATTTATAGGTTATACTATAAATACTAACTAATGAAGGAGTGTTTTTATGAAAATTACATGGCTTGGCCACTCTTCATTTTTAATTGAAGACTCAGATGGCAGAAAAATATTAACAGATCCCTTTGATGAAAGCGTAGGATATGAAGTTTTCAAGGGTAATACGGATATCGTTACAATAAGCCATCAGCATTTTGACCATAACTATATAAAAAATCTTCCCCCGAATACCAAGGTTATTGATAAGGCTGGTTTTTTTAATATAGGAGATATTCCAATTGAAGGTTTTCCATCTTTTCATGATAAAGAAGAGGGTGCAAAGCGTGGAGAAAACATAATATTCGTATTTGAAGTAGATGGTTACAGAGTTTGTCACCTAGGAGACCTGGGGTATGTTTTATCAAAGGATGAAATAAGCAAATTAGGTTCTATCGACGTTCTTCTAATACCTATTGGTGGTAACTTTACCATAGATGGTGCTGAAGCTGCTTTGCTTTCAAAGGAAATTAAAAGCCATATAGTTATTCCAATGCATTATAAAACTGGATCACTAAATTTCACCCTTGAAGGTCTGGAAAAATTTCTTATAAACATGAAAAATGCTTATAAAACCGACGCCTGTACCCTTAATATGAATGGTGATTTAAATGAATACAATCAGGTTAAAATACTTGAATATAAAAAAGGAACTAAAGCCTAAGCTTTAGTTCCTTTAACTATGAGCCACATGTTCGAGCCCTGAATTAAATAATTCATTAATATGATCATCATCCAGAGAATAATATACTACCTTACCTTCCTTTCTGTACTTTACTAAATGAAAGGAACGCAAAATTCTTAATTGATGGGATATGGACGACTGGGTCATCTGCAAAACCTCCGCAATATCACATACGCAAAGTTCCTTTTTAAAAAGTGCATATATTATTTTTATTCTGGTAGGATCCCCTAGAACCTTAAACAATTCAGAAAGCTTTAAAAAGGTCCCTTCATCCAGCATATTGTCCTTAACACAGTTAATGCAATCTTCATGTATTTCACAGCAGTCGCAAACTTCAATATCCTTATCCATACTGCACCCCTAATTTAATGATATTCTGATTTCTTGAGCCGGTATATTTTTTTGCACCTTCTTTTAAGTGCTCTTCATACCTTCCATCAACCAAAACATCTATCTTTTCAAGCAGCTCCAGCTTATTCTTATCATTGCTTTTTAATATCTCATCATAAGTATATCCCGAATAACACCATATATTCAATCCTAATTCCTTAATACCATCTGCAAGAGCGCTGAGCCCTGAAGCTTGTTCAAAAGGGTCTCCTCCAGAAAAGGTTACCCCTTTGATTAAAGGAATGTTGTTTTTAATCCTTTGTAATATTTCATCAAGACTTACGTTATCACCATAATTAAAATCCTGCATGCATTCATTATGACAACCCTTGCATCTATGTCTGCAACCTGATACGAAAAGTACAGACCTTAGACCATCACCGTTTACAAGAGAATTATCTAAAAACCCTGCAACCCTAAGAGCTTTTTTTATGTATTCCATAAGTCCACCATCCTTTAGATATAGTAATTATTGCTGTGCTTTGAATCGTGGGATTTTCTGTCTTTTCTCTCAGCTGTTTTTCCTGCTCCAAACCTTTCATCCAAGCTCAAATACCCTGTAACTCTAGAAATTCCCTGAACATCATCTGAGCCGCATTTTGGGCATGAATTTTCTTCACCGTTTAAGTAAGTCCCGCATTCTCTGCAATATTTTATATGAAAGTTTATTCCTATGTAACTTATGTTTGTTTCACCATATGCATATTGTATTATATCCTCTATAACATCTGCAGTAGGATAATCATCCAGTTCTAAATAGCTTATGTGCCCCGCGTTGCAAAGCTTATGATATGGAGCTTCAATATCTATTTTGTTTTTTATTGATATTTTAAATTCAACAGGTACATGGTAACTATTTGTATAATAATCCTTATCAGTTACACCCTTTACTATTCCATAAACCCTTCTGTCCTGAAGCACAAATCTGCCGCTTAGTCCTTCTGCAGGAGTTGCATAAGTACTCCAGTTAAGATTTGTTTCTTTTGTAAGTTTGTCTGTATAATTTCTAATATGAGTTACTATTTTCAACCCTAGTTCTCTAGCCTTTTCATCTTCTCCATGATGTACCCCCATAAGAGCTGTAAGGGTTTCTGCAAGACCTATGAAACCTATAGACCAGGTCCCTTGTTTTAGTATTGGTTCAATTGAATCCTCTGGTCTTAAATTTTCAGATCCCTTCATTAGGCCCTGCCCTGCAACAAAAGGCAAGTCCTTTACTCTTAATTTCTTAAGCACATCATATCTGTTTAAAAGGGCATCCTTTGCAAGTTCAAGCCTTAGATCAAGAATATTAAAGAATTTATCTACATCTCCCTTGGAAACCATACCTATTCTAGGAAGATTTATTGTTGTTGGGGCTATATTCCCTCTTCCCTTTGTTCCTGGCTCCCCATTAACATTTGAGCAAACGTAGGTTCTGCATCCCATAGTTGCAGGTATTACCCCTTGATCATAGTAAAACTTGTTAAAATCCGCATCAATATTCATGAAAGTTGGATTCATTCTTTTTCCTGCAACTTCACAGGCAAGTTTAAACAGATAGTAGTATGGGTCTTCCTTATCTCTGTTTACCCCTTCTTTAACTCTGAATATTATGTTTGGGAATATTGGTTGTTCTCCATTTCCTAAACCCTTTTGATATTCCCTTAAAAAGCTTTCGCATACAAGAGCTGCATCTCTTGTTTCAGGAATTCCAATATTTATTGAGCTGAATGGCACCTGGCTTCCTGCTCTTGAATGCATTGTATTAAGATTATATACAATACCCTGCATTGCCTGGCTAATACATTTAGTAAGCTTCTTTTCTACTATTGCTTCTATTTTACCTTCTTCAATACCAAGCTCTCTAAGTTCTTTTCTTATTTCATGTCTCGTAGGTTCAACAAATGCACCCATATCATTGTCAAAATCAGGATGGGATTGTCCTCCAAACATATCGTTCTGTGTTGACTGGAGCAATATGCATGAAAGCTCGCATGCTGATTCTATTCTTTTAGGAGGTCTGATATATCCATATCCTGTGTTAAACCCCCTCTGAAGCACTTCCTTAGTTGGTATGTGCAGACAGTTTGTTGTAAGATTATAGCTGTCTAAATCATGGTAGTATATATCTCCATTTTCATGAGCCTTTGCCAAATACTTTGGCATAGCTGAAAGATTGTACCATTTATTTGATTCACTTGCTATCCTTAGAAGCTTTGAGCTGAAGTTGTTACCTACATTAGCGTTGTCTCTGTCAGTTTCTACTCCTATCTTTTCAATAGCAGTCATCAAATCTGACTTAATCTCTCTTATCTTTGTTCTTTCTCTTCTATAATTTGAATAGATAACCCCGAGTTCGTCATACCCTTCCTTTAACAAAGTACTTTCAACTATGTTTTGAATATCCTCAACCTTAATATTAGGCTTGTCTAAGTCCTCAATCTTTTTTATTGCCTTTTGGGTAAGCTCTATTAATTCGCTTTCCTTTAGCTCATTGCCTATCTCCCCGCAGGCACCTTTTATAGCATTTGTGATTTTAATTGAATTAAATTCTACTTTTCTGCCATCTCTTTTCACAACATGTAGCATTACAACTACCTCCAAACCACTATATATTGTATTCGTCTATTTGATATTATACTATGATATATTTTTTTATTCAATTTCTCCAGCAACTTTTTTTGTGTATTAGGGAGGATTACAGTTAGCTACCTTCTATTTCTTTTGTTTATATATTGTATCTGATGTTCTTATAATTAATTTTTTAGAATATATTACAAAATATTGTAAATAATATAGTGAGGTGATGAATTTTGCTTGGAAAAGTAATAGATATTAATATGACAGACGCTTATATATCCTTTCAGGATGGCACAACTAAAAATATTAGTTTGTCGAATCTCCCCAAGGGAACCGTAATAGGTGATAGTGTGAATATGGATCCTGGAATTATTAGACTTAATAACAGTAAACTAATGGATTTCTTTTAAAACATAAATAAAAGCTGTGGAATATCCACAGCTTTTATTTTAAGAAATTGCAATTACAGATACAGGGCAGCTTTCCTCCGCTTCTTTTGCACTACCTAACAAATTGTCAGGGACTTCTTCTTGAACTACTCCGGCTTTTCCGTCATCCTCCATTTGAAATACCTGAGGACATATTGCAATACACATCCCACAGCTTATACAGCCTTCTTTTTCCAACATAGCTTTCATAATTATCCCTCCAATAATCTTTTATTTTATTATTACACTATTGCTAAAAATCATCCGGTTTTGTGCTGGTAATATTTACATTCCAGGTTCCACCCTCATGCTTTCCACTTACATAATATTTGTCTTCAGTCTGCTTTTCCTTATCCCAGAAGGTTATGATGCTTTTATACATAGTTGATTTATAGCCTTGAGTTTTTACAGTAACCATTACATCATATTTGTCATTGTCATCAGATGCAATCTCAGATGTTTTAAAATCCTTGTGTAAGTCATCCTTAAAGTTTTCCAAATCTGTGGACAATAAAAACTTTGCTATATCCACATCATCCTTAAGATCTACCCCGATGGATTTATTTTTGTCCTTATCTGCAAAATACTTATCTATGCTGTCAATAATAGAGCTGTAATACACATCTTGAAAATTCTTTGGTTTTCTTATATCCCAAAAATTATTAATTATATCGTTGTCAATTCTTTTTGAAACCACGTATATTTTATCATCTGAATATAAATTCCCACCCTCACTTCTGTCAAGTTCAGCTACGTATTTAAATTTATGTACTGTTCCTTCCGCTTCGTATAACTCAAACACATAGTCTGCATCAAGGGTTGATTTTTGGCTGGCTTGTTTTGCTGAAGATAATATATTATATAATTCGCTTATTGCATTTTGATCAGTTACCATAAATCTGAAACCAGGATCTCTTGTACTTTGTATAATAATTTTATTAATTTTATTCTGCTTGATATACTCAAAATCAGTATTTTTAAGACCTAGCTTAACCTTTAAATTATCTCCAGCTGCACACCCTGATAATGTAATACAAACTAAAATAATAGTTGTTATATATATAAATATTCTTTTCTTTAAACTCAAAAGAAATACCTCCTAATTTAGCTCTTTTCAAAATTTATTATAACATAATAAGCGAAATAAATAAAAAAATAGTCCGGACAATTCCGGACTTAATCTTATTTGATTTCTACTGTATTTACAATAACACTAAATACCCCAGCCATATTCTCTTTATAACTATTTTCCCTTACATAAAATGAAAACCTTATTATTTTTCCATTTATATCTATGAAGTATTCATAACAAGTGTATACCACACCTTGTTTTGCTTCAATTTCATATTTTACAAGGTATCCACTGTTTTTTTTGACTTTAACTGGTGAAATGTTGTATTCATAAATTTTATTTTGTTTTTCAGATATAATTTTACTTTCCTCAAGATAAGACCTTAATTCTTTTTTTATATTAATAACTTGTACAAATCCATGAATAACGGAATCTGAAGACTGAAAATTATTATGATATAATATTTCCCCACCCGTGTAATTTTCCAAACTGGTTTTCCATTCTGAAGGAAGCTTATAATTAATTCCTTCCTTACCAGTGTCATACTGCTTTAAATATTTAATATCATTTTCTATTAATAGGGTTAGTTTAAGTTTATTTTCAAAATTTTTTTCAAATGCAAACAGCACCAGCATAAGTCCTATTAGTAAAAGCGTAATCCCCAATTGTTTTCGATTTATATATAATACCCTCATATTATCCCCATAAACAAGTAATTATTATATTATATGCATTAAATTAAATAGGTATGCATGACTGCATACCTATTTCAAGGGTACAATAATTGTTGAAGCTTTATAATCGTAAAACATTAGCCAGTACCCCAGAGTACCTGATTTTTCGGATACCCATGTAACAAACCCAGATTCTCCCCTTAAGGGCTGACTGTCTCCTTCGTTTTTTCCCGGTATTCCGTAAGCAACGTACTTTAAATTACCTTCCCTGTCATATTTACCTCCCACAAGTAAATATCCCCGTTCCTTTATTTCATTATATAAATTCATTACAGGATAATATAGTTCACTTTGATCCACATTGTTCCATGGGATTTTATACCATATACATCTTTTTATTTCATCACTAATGTTGTCAAACCTTTCAAATTTATCTGAAAAACACCTGAAAAATTCTGAATTACCGATTTTTTCTTCGTATTCCTCAAATACATTTTTTTCTTCCTCTACTACATCCTCTCTTACATCAGCTTCTATGCCATACGTTTTCCAATCAGGTATCTCTGTAGAAGAAAATCCGCTCATTACTGAAATTATGTTCCCATCTAAAATTTTTATTACCGCTGCCCCGGACACTTTATCCATGGGAATCAAGGTATCTGCTATGTTGTCATATGGATATTCAAAATAAACGTCTGCTCTTCCCTGTTCGTCTATATCCATTTCCCCGATTTTTATTATCCTTTTTACTTCTTTCTTATTGCATATCAAAACCATATAGTATGGGGAGCTCCCCTTTTTTAGGTTTTGAACGTAATATGAAACTTTACACTTTTCGTTTTTCAATTCTAGTTTCACATAGCCGGAAGAAAGCTTGTCATTTGATAATGAATAGCCTTTTTCATCTTCCTGCAGTATAATAAAGTACCTGCTATAACCCTTTTTTTGAGCCAACATTTATACCTCCGTTTTTTTTATTCAATATAATATATGAGGTATATTGGCAAAAGTGAACCTATAGAAAAAAGTTTATGCAGTCTGACAACTTTCCAAATTCTTCAATAGACAAGGTTTCACCTCGTCTTTTAGGGTCTATTCCTGCATTTTCAAAGGCTAAGTTTAGATTTTCCTTTGTTAACCCTAAATTTTTAAGAGAATTGGATAATGTTTTTCTTCTCATGTTAAAAGATTCCCTAACCACCTTGAAAAACAAGTCCTGGTTTTCAACAGAGCACTTTGGCTCATCCATTTTATTTAGCTTTATAACCATTGAGTCAACCTTTGGTTTTGGAATAAATGAGTTTGGACTTACCTTTCTTATTTTATCTACAGTGCAGTAATACTGTACCAAAACAGTTATTGCCCCATATTCCTTGGTATTTGGTTTTGCTGCAATTCTTTCAGCTACTTCCTTTTGTATCATTATAGTTATTGAACTAATATTGTTTTTTTCAGTTATTAGCTTTGATATTATAGGAGTGGTAACGTAATATGGCAGGTTTGCAACTACCTTAACATTTTTCTCATCTCCTATTATTTCACTAAAATCAACCTTTAGAGCATCATTATGTATGATCTGAAAGTTTTCAAATTCCTTTAGCTCTTCATTTAAAATTGGTATGAGATCAGTATCCAGTTCTATTGCACATACTTTTTTCGCCTTTTTTAAAAGAAGCTTAGTAAGAGTTCCTACTCCAGGGCCTATTTCAATTACAAAGTCAGAGCTGTTAATTTCAGATGCATCAATAATATCCTCCAGTACAGTGTCATCAATCAAAAAATTCTGCCCCAGACTCTTAGAGAATTTAAAACCATATTTATTTACAATGTTTTTAGTTATTATTTCATTCATATCATTACTCTCCATCAATTAATTTTAAAGCATTGTTAAATTCTTCCCTGTCTATTCCATAGTTGTTGAGCCTTGTGACAAATTGAGAAGCATTACAGTAGCCTATACCTAAAATATTTCCCAGTTTATCTCTTCTTTCCTTTGAACATGCATATCCAGTTAACATATTTGATATCATGTCCTGTGAATTAAATTCTTCCCTTTTTTCCGCAGTTTCACACTTTGCAGAATTTAATGCCTTAATAATAGATTCTGGAGAAGCATTTTCAACTCCAATATCTCCATCTTTTATACCTTCCTTCTGAGATATATACGCATGCTTTATCCCAGGAACCCTTTTTGATATAATTTTTCTAATTTTTTCTCCAGCAAAATCCGGGTCTGTGAAAACAATAACCCCTTTCCTTTTCTGGGCCTCCTGAATTCTTTGAATCACTTTTTTATTTATTCCAAATCCGCCTACCGCAATAACTTCTGCATCAACTGCTCTTTTTACTGCAGTAATATCATCTCTTCCTTCTACTACGATAACTTCTTTTATCAATTTAATACCTCCAAAATATTTAAATGCAGAAAAAATAGGAGCAAATGCTCCTATTTAATCAACTACGTAGACATTTACGTATCTAACTCCCCAATTACGGCAATCACTAGATGAATTAAAAAATACATCAATTACATTACCTTTAATTGCTCCGCCAGTATCCTCTGCTATGGCATATCCATAACCTTCTACGTAAACTTTAGATCCAAGTGGAATTACTCTTGGATCCACAGCTATTGAACTGTATCCGCCGCTGTTTCTCTTTGCTCTGGTTCCAGTAGCGGTTCTACCGCTGCCATTGCCATCTGCTGCTGAGTATGCGGTGGCTTTCATTCTTAAAGTTTTAGCCGAATCGATGCTTCCTCCACGGGAAAAACTCATTGAGCTTGTTGTACCCACAGCTACAACCTTTTGGACAGGTGCGGATTTTACGGTTTCAGCAATAATTTTTCTGGAAACTTCTTTACCATTTTCAAATAATACTCTTATTACAGTTTCCTTTTCCCCTGATTTGCCCTGCTGAACAACCATACTTTCCCCTGGTCCCATACTGCTGTCATTTTTAACAACAGTACCATAAGCTACAGTGCTTAATTCCTTTATGTCCTTAGACACAACTCTTACAACTTCCACTTTACTGCCGTCTTGAAGTGTTGAAGTTCTTGATGGTGAAACTTTATCTAATTCGTTAAGTGCTATTCCTTCGCTTTCTATCATCTTTTCCACACTATCTTCTGCGGATTTAACAGCGAGCACTTTTCCATCAACTTCTAACTGTACATTGACTGCTCTTTTAATATTTATGACACTGCCATCTTCAACTTTACTGTCTAAACTTGGAGTTGCTTTGTCCTTTGGCCCTACTACTATACCACTGCTTTGAAGTGCAGCTCCGTATGTAGATTTAAATGTTACTATTTTATATTGTTTACCATCTGCTGATACTGTTATTGATTTCATAAAAGTAAATACTGAAACAGACAAAACTATAATTGTCATCACAATAACTAAAGTAACATTTGAGCCATTGGAAAAATAATTTTTCAAGTATTTTTTCAATTTTTCCACCTTATTACCTCCTCTAGGCTGAAGCAATACTGTACTTGCTTCTCGGACTGTTAATACTTAGGGGATAATGCATCCATGTGCATAGGTATAATAAAAATAAATATGATAGCGTTTTTTCAACAGTCTTCATTTTGGTGGATTGCCTTAATTAATGATATACATCTATATTATGAATTACCTGTTTGCAAATATTAAAAAAAAATAAACTCACGAGAATTATATCTTAATTATCAATTCGAAGCAAATTCTTGATGTTCGAAATAACAGCATTAGCTATAATATGCTTAGGATATGCTTTGATTTCTGATATTTTTTCTATAATTTTCTCAATATACTCAGATCTATTCCTTTTTCCTCTATAAGGAACCGGTGCCATGTATGGACAATCCGTTTCTAAAATAAGCCTTTCAAGTGGAATTTCCTCCACCACATTAAGGATTTTCTTTGCATTTTTAAATGTTACCACCCCAGTGATACCAATGTAATATCCTAGTTTAACACATTCCTTCGCAAACTCAACACTGCCGGAAAAACAGTGAACCTCTCCAATAACCTTTGGGAATTCCTTTATTATTTTTAAGGTATCTTCGTGGGCATCTCTGTCATGAATAATTACAGGAAGATTTAATTCTTCCGCCAGCCTCATTTGTTCACGGAATACCCTCCGCTGAACCTCCCTTGGAGGATTTTCTTCATAATAGTAATCTAGTCCTATCTCTCCAATTGCCTTTACTTTCTTTGATTTTGCCATATCCCTCAAAGTAGTAAGTATATCTTCATTTAATTCATCTGCATGCTCTGGATGAATTCCCACTGCTGCATAGAAAAATGGATATTTTTCTGATAATTCAAGGGAAAACTGAGCTCCTTTAAAGGAGGAGCCACAGTTTAATACCCCAATTACTTCATTTTCTTCAAGCTCAGATATTACAGTATCTCTGTCGCAATCGAAAGCTTCATCATCATAATGTGCATGTGCATCAAATATCTTCATAATCCTATATTATAATTAAATCATACTCCATTTTTCCAATACCAATCTTTTCGGCATGCTTAAGACCAGTTTCCCAATTGGTGTTGGTATGTATATGATTGAATTTATCTCCTCCATCATTAAAACTTATGTCATCTAAAATTGACCCATGAATTACTGGTGCTTTATTAACCAAATCCACACAAGCTTTATCTAATGCAACTGGGTCAAAGGATGCTGCTATACCTATATCTGGTACTATAGCCATATCATTTGATGACCAGCAGTCGCAGTTTGGTGAAACATTCATAATAAAGTTTATGTGAAAACTAGGTTTATCCTTTAGCACTGCATAAGTGTATTCAGCAATTTTCATATTTGAAATATCTGCTGATTCATTCCACACAACTTGAGCCGAATTAAACTGGCATACTGCAACGCATTGACCACAGCCCACACACTTTTCATAATCAATTTCAGCCTTATTTTCAGTATCAATTATTATTGCATCATGAGAACAGTTTATTATACACTGTCTGCAGCCCACACAATTTTTCTTTTTAATTTTAGGCTGAGAAGCTGAATGCATTTCAAGCTTTCCTCCCCTGGAGCCGCATCCCATTCCTATGTTCTTAATCGCACCCCCAAAGCCTGTCATTTCATGTCCTTTAAAATGATTCATAGATATTATTATGTCAGCATCTGCAATAACAGTTCCAATTTTTGCAGTAGTGCAATGTTCTTGGTTTATTACAATTTCCTTATAGTCGGTTCCCTTCAGGCCATCTGCAATTAAAACACTGCAGCCTAAAGTCATTGGATTAAATCCGTTTTCTGATGCTGCTTCAAGATGGTCCAAAGCATTAGCTCTTCTCCCTGAATAAAGAGTGTTTGCATCTGAAAGGAAGGGCTTTCCCCCTAATCTCTTAATTAGTTTTACAATAGTTGCAGCATAGTTTGGTCTTATGTATGCCAGATTACCTGGTTCACCAAAATGAATTTTTATTGCCGAAAATTTATTTTTGAAATCAATTTCTTCTATACCGGCAGTTTTAACAAGATTTTCAAGCTTGTTTAAAAGATTAATACCAGGCTTTGTTCTTAAATCAGTAAAAAAAACCTTTGATTTCTCCATCCACATTCACCCCTAAAAGTCATTTCTGATAATTATATCACTTTTTTTAAATTATAACCAAGCATTTATAATATAATCACATATTATTAAATTTATATTAACTAAGAGGTAATTCAGCTTAAATATAGAAATATATTAAATATACTAATTTTTAGGAGGTAGAATGTTGTTTAATAAAAAATTTTTCACACTGTTAATTACTGGTTTTCTTACTGTAACCCCATCATTATTATCACAAAATCAAGCAAATGCAGCGGTTTCCAACGGATGGTACTTAAATGGCTCCACTTGGAATTACTACTTAAATGGCAGTAAGGCCGCAAATCAGTGGATAACCTGGAACGGGAAACAATATTATATGAATCTTGATGGGGATATGGCTGTAAATACAACAATTGATGGGTGGGTAGTAGGTTCTGATGGTGCCTGGGACGGTAAGCAAAGAATAATCACTAAAAAAGGCTATGTATTTAATCCTGAGCTTGAAATTGACTTAAAGGTTAGGTCTGTTCCCCATTTAACAGGAACAATACTCGCATACCTGTACAATTTTGATAATATCGATATTCTTGAAACTGTTACCGATACAAGCGGTAATGTTTGGGATAAAATATCCTTAAATAATGGTTATGGTTATGTTTCAGATGCATATGTGCAAGCCTATGTTTCTCCTCCTGAAAGTGTTGTAAATACTGCAAGGAATATAAGCATCCAGTTTGAAACAAGTTCTGTGAATCAAATTGCAGGAAACTTTGACAGAGAAGGCTTGTCTCTTGGATATCTGCAGTGGTGCATAGGACAAAGAACCCTCCAGCCTATGCTAAACAGGATGGACAGGGAATACAACATTGAAATGAAAACAATTTTTGGTACAAACTATGGTGCCATACATAATATGCTCCTTGATACATATGACAACCAGCTTAAATGGGCATACAGCATAAACACTTCAGGAAACAGCATTCAAGAACCATGGTATTCACAGTTTCTAAGCCTTGTAAGCAATAGTCATTTTAAGCAAATAGAAGATGATGCTGTGGCATATACTGTAAAACAGTCCATGCTTATATGCGACAAATATAATCTTAAAAGCATAAGAGGGTTTGCTTTGGCTTTTGATATAGTTACTCAAAATGGAGGTATCAGCACCGAGGCTTCAAAAACCATTGATACTTCTTTAGCACAAAATGCTGGCATAACAGAAAAAGCCCTGCTTAAAGTTATTGCCGATGCAGTATCAGGAAATTCTCAGGACGTAAGTTCAAGAAAAAATGCCATAGTTAATGGGCAGGGTATTGTACATGGTTCCATGCTTAATCTTGATACTAACTATGGATTAAGCGACAATACCTGGAGATAAAATATTTTATCTCAGGAGGTGAGTGATGAATAGTAAAGGGTTTACCATAGGTGAGATTGCTAAAGCAGCAAAAGTAAATAAGGAAACAATAAGATACTATGAGGCAATTGGACTTATAACGGAATATGAACGTGGCGAAAACAAATACAGGATCTTTTCAGAAGAAGATATAAGAAGAATCATATTTATTAAACAAATGCAGATGACCGGATTTAAACTCATAAAAATTAAAGAGATTCTTGATATTCTGGAAGGTAAATTACCGGATAGAAATAGTGATGATATAAAAGAAATAATTGATGCTAGAATTGAAGAAATTGATAGCAATATACAATCCCTATTGAAAATGAAGGACGTAATAATTACAACTATAGAAAATAACTATAAACCAAAAGATGAAAACTGTTTTATATTGGACTTTATTAAAAATAATAAAAAAATAGTAAATAGAACTTGACTCTGTACCTTGCTACATGGTTTATACTCATCTTAAAGGAGATGAGTATAATGATAAGATTACCATCAATATTTACCTTTGTAGCGACAAATGATGGATGCTGCATTTATGGCATAACTAGAAAAACTGGAGCTTTTATTAAGTTAGGAGAGAATATAGATGAAAAATAAATATCGTAGATTTTCTTATCTAACTGATCTTTACGGAATAAAAACTTCTTTTTTAGATATGTTTGGAATTGGTTTTCCAAAGCAAGCAAAATTAAATAAATTCTACTATAAAGAGGATTGTTCTGTAGAATTTGATGAGGTTTGGTTTATTAAGAGCATTACTGAAAAAGCAACTAACCATCCTCTTAACAGATTAGAATATCCATTCCAGAACGAAAAGATATTTGATGAGCCAATAATTGGCTTTGTAAATGGAAACGACCCTATATTTCAAGATTATAAAAAAGTAATTGGACCACAGCATTTTACCACTGAGGAGATAATGAGGTGGCAAGCAAATAACAATAATGTAGAACCTCCTAAAGCAGAAGAATTAACAGTTATATCATTTATACTTCCTATATCTGAAAAAACTATAAAAGCCAATGCTGATAAAACAGATTGGCTTTCTGAAAGGTGGGCACAAACCAGAAAATCTGGAGAAATATTTACCCAGGTTTTTGTACGAGAGATTGTTTCATTGCTTATGGAAAAAGGTGTATTAGCAATTGCACCTGATATGACACCAATGTTCAGATATAAAAGGTATCCAAATGTAGGATGGTCTTCTTCATGGTCTCATCGTCATATAGCTTATGCAGCAGGACTCGGTACATTTGGTATGCATAATTTATTAATAACTGAAAAAGGTGTGGCCCATAGATGTGGTAGCTTTGTAGTTAATCTTAAATTAAATCCCAGTGGAAAAAGAGAAAAAGATATCCATGCACATTGCCTTCATTATCAGGGAATAAGTTGTCTAAAATGTATGCAAAGGTGTCCAGCTGGGGCTATTTCTGTTAACGGACATAACAAAGAATGCTGTTACAAAAAAGTAATCAGCTCAATACCTTTATGTAATAAGGAATATCACATATTTATTTATGGTTGTGGACTATGTTCTGCAGAGATACCCTGTGAGTCAAGTCTTCCTATAAAATAAATACTAGCGAACCATTGAGCATAGCATAAAGTCCAAGGATGCTGCTTTATACCTAGAGATAAAATGTGTGTTTTTAAAACAAGAGGGAGGCGTAGCTTATAATAAGCTGGCCTCCTACTTCTTACTGGTTTTCTTATTAAGTTTTAATACAATATTACGGCTTTCCGCCATAGATTGAAACAGTTTTACTGCAATAGCAGCTTTTTCTTTTAATGTTAAAATGCCTGATTTTGTCTCAGCTTCAATTTGCTCCAATACGATTTTTACATCTTCCAATTCTAAAAGATTAACAGCTATACAAAAAAAACTTTTTCTGCGCCCATCATTGTAGTTCCCTAATAAATATTTTAGTATTTCTATTTTTTCAGCCAGTTCAATTTGATAAGGACCTATTCCCATTTTTTTCACCTTGGCCAAATCTTTTAATTGATTTCTATGGGTAATAAAAGAATCAAATGTTTCTATATAATTATACTTTTCACAAGGGTATTCATTGCAAAGAAAACAATATTCAATTCCGCCATGCTGCAGACTGCATCTTGCAATACTGCATGGTTGATTACCTGGACCACCGCCACAACCAGGGCAATAATTACCCAAATACATCGGACATAAACCACAGTTTAAGCCGCATAGAGAAAATAAAGGGAATTTTCTTTTGAAATCTTTCATTAATACACCTCCTATTACTAATTTTATAACAAAATATGGATATATACTATCTATAATTTAATAGGATTCAATAAATTAAGTAAGCAAAAAAGATTGTGCAAAGCACAATCTTTTTTTAATCTCAATATTATCTTACTACGCTTCCAAGTGGTAAATCACCAGCTATTGAAACTACTTCAAGCTTGCTGTCATCATCAGTTGCTGCAGCCAGTATCATTCCCTGTGAAATTTCTCCTCTTAATTTTGCTTCTTTAAGGTTTGCTACAAGTATAACCTTTTTACCTACAAGCTCTTCAGGTTTGTAATACTTAGCTATTCCTGAAATTACCTGTCTTGTTTCCAAGCCAAGGTCCACCTTAAGCTTAAGAAGTTTATTTGAACCCTTTACCGGTTCACATTCAAGAACCTTAACAACCCTTAAATCAACCTTTGCAAAATCATCTATTGTTATTTCAGGCTTAATTTCCTTAATGTTCTTTGCTTGAACTTCCTTTAGCTTTTCTTCCCTTATCTTATTTAATTCATCAATTTTTGCATCAAAATCAATTCTTGGGAATATGATTTCACCCTTGTTTATCTTGTCTCCAGGTATTATTCCATCAAATGTCTTTACACTTTCCCAGGATGCTGCATTTGTATTAAGCTGCTGGTTTATTTTTATGCTTGTGTCTGGTAAGAATGCTGATAAACATACTGAAACAATTCTAAGTGATTCGGCAAGGTTATAAAGCACAGTACCAAGACGTTCCTTTTTGCCTTCTTCCTTTGCAAGAATCCAAGGTGTTGTTTCATCTATATACTTATTTGCACGTCTTATAAGTACCCATACCTGATCCAATGCTTCAGGTATTCTTAAATTGTCCATGCATTCCTCTGCTATAACAGGAGTATCTAAAGCAACCTTTATTAGTTCATCATCTATTGGTTCCTTTGCAGCAGGTGTTGGAATAACTCCATCAAAATACTTTTCTATCATTGTTACTGTTCTTGAAAGAAGATTTCCTAGGTCATTTGCAAGATCAGCATTTATCTTTTTTATAAATATTTCATTATTGAACAAGCCATCTGCTCCAAATGGAATTTCTCTAAGAAGATAATACCTTACAGGATCTGTGCCAAAGTGGTTAACAAGTTCTACCGGGTCAACAACGTTACCCTTAGATTTTGACATTTTCCCTCCATCAACAAGGAGCCATCCATGTCCGAATACCTGCTTTGGAAGAGGCACGCCTAAAGCCATCAGCATAATCGGCCAGTATATTGTATGGAATCTTAAAATATCCTTTCCTACAAGATGCACATTTGCAGGCCAGTATTTTTTGTAAAGATCATCATTTTCTCCTGCATATCCAAGTGCTGTAATATAGTTCGCCAAAGCATCTATCCAAACATAAACCACGTGCTTTTCATCAAAGGATACTGGAACTCCCCAATCAAAGGATGTTCTTGAAACACAAAGGTCCTGAAGTCCTGGAAGCAGGAAGTTGTTCAGCATTTCATTTTTTCTTGATTCAGGCTGAATAAAATCAGGATTATCATTTATATACTCAATAAGTCTTGGAGCATATTTTGACATATTAAAGAAGTATGCTTCTTCTGTATCCTTTTCAACAGGTCTTCCACAGTCAGGACACTTTCCATCTACAAGCTGTGTTTCTGTCCAGAAGGATTCACAAGGAGTACAGTACCAGCCCTCATAATTTCCCTTGTATATGTCACCATTGTCATAAAGCTTTTTAAATATTTTCTGTACCGCTTTTACATGATAGTCCTCTGTAGTTCTGATAAACTTGTCATATTTAATGTTCATCATATCCCAAAGTACCTTTATATCATTTACTATTGGATCTACATACTCTATTGGAGTTACTCCCTTTGCTTCAGCAAGTCTTTGAATCTTCTGTCCATGCTCATCTGTTCCTGTTAAAAGCATTACATCATATCCTGTAAGTCTCTTAAACCTGGCAAGGGTATCTGCTGCCACAGTAGTATACGTATTTCCTATGTGAAGACTAGCTGATGGATAATAAATAGGTGTTGTAATATAATATGTTCCTTTAGTCATTTTGCATTCCTCCTATAATTTAAAATAAAAAAAGCTCTATATGGAAATCCATATAGAGGCGAATAATCGCTTTACCACTCTACTTTATCTTTGTCTCACAACAAAGACCTCATCAAGTGACTCCGACACTAAGTCTTTTATCACCTTGCATTGTAACGGCTGCTTCCGAGTTCTGCTAAGCTTAGCTTTCGCAAAACCTGCTCTGGAGCCATGTTCATAAATTTCATCACTGCCGGCTTTCACCTGCCCCGGCTCTCTTTAAGTAAATTCATCTATTACTCTTTCCTTCTTCGCATTAAAGATATAATAGTACTTTAATATTTAATTGTCAAGACGTTTTTTAATTTGTTTATTTTTTAAAAATCAAGTAACATATTAGTATGCAGAAAATTGGGGGATAAAATTATGTTTAACATTAAAACTATAAAAGACGTTCTTACTCTAGCTCTTCCTGCAGTTGGAGAAATGATATTATATATGATGATTTGGGTTTTTGACACAATGATGGTTGGAAAATATGGTGGTAATCTTGCTGTTAGTACTGTAGGCTTAAGTTCTGAAATATTATATACCTGTGTTAATATATTTATTTCTGTTGGAATAGCAGTAGGGATCGCTTCCCTTGTTGCTAGAAGCATTGGAGCAAAAAACCACCACATTGCTGAGGAATATGCAACCCTTGGTATAATGTCAGGGGCAGTTATTTCAATAATACTGGTTTTGCTTTTATATATTTTCTGCGGCAATATACTTAAGCTTGCAGGAGCAGAGGAGCAAGTACAAAGACTTGGAATTATGTTTATAAGAATAGCATGTATAGGTATATTTTTTAACATGATAATGAGTGTTTTAAATGGAATATTAAGAGGTTACGGAAATACAAAGACCCCTCTTATAGCTTCTGCCTTTGTAAATATAATAAATATAAGTCTGGACTGGCTTCTTATTTTTGGAAATCTTGGTTTTCCCGAGCTTGGTATAAAAGGTTCCGCTATAGCTACTGCCACAGCACAAACTCTTGGATTTATATTTGTTTCTATATACATAATTAAAAGATCAGAAATAAAACCAAGAATAAAATATTTGCGTAATGTCAGCTTTGAAAAATTAAAAACCCTTTTAAAGCTATCCGCACCTTCTTCTTTCCAGCAAGGTGCCAGTGACTTTGGAAGACTATTAACTGCATTTATGATAATGCACCTTGGAACAATATCCTTTGCAGCAAACCAAATAACCACAACAATTGAGTCTATATCCTTCATGCCTGGCTGGGGCTTTGCCATTGCAGCTACTACCCTTGTAGGTATAAAGGTTGGAGAAAGTGATATTTTAAAGGCAAAGGAATATGCCTATACCTGTGCCGCACTAGGCACAATTTTAATGACCTGCTGTTCTGTTTTATTTTTACTTTTCCCAAATATGCTTATAAATATGTTTATAAGCAGCAATGAAAGCCAGGTTATATATTTAGGCTCTATTTGTCTTATGATAGCCGCTGCAGAGCAGCCTTTTATGGCAGTTGCCATGATACTTGGGGGTGCACTTAAAGGTTCAGGTGATACCAAAACACCATTTATAGTATCTCTTATCTCAAGCTGGGTTATACGAATACCATTAATTGTATACTTCATATTTATTCTTAAAATGTCTGTAACTTATGTATGGTGCATCACTGCTATTCAGTGGTTTTTTGAATGTACTGTACTGCTTTTATTATTTAAGAAAAGACTTGAAAATATGATATATCAGTGATACCATTTATACTGGAATAAAAAATCAGGAGGAAAAATATGACCATTAGGGAAATTATGCAATATATCGAAAGCGAGTATTCAGTTATAAATGACACTCCCTGCGAAATATGCGGAGGAGATTACTTTGCTGAGGAGCTCACAATAGATATAATTGATGGTGTGCCTTACGATATATGCGACTGTGTGTGCAGCAGTTGTGGAAGTGAAAAGACCTTTGAGTTTTATGCACCATTTTTCGATGAAAAAATACTTAAGAAATTAAAGAAAAATATGAACTAAGGGAGATATAATATGAAGGAAGCAAATCTAGAAACAGCAAAGAAGGATATAGAGGATGCACTTGCTGCAGTTGAAACAATGGAAGAGATACTAAAGGATAATAGTTCAGATAAAATTCAAATAAGAGAAAATTTTGTTTTTCTATCAGAAAAGGTTCAAAAACTTGAAAATATATTAAAAGAAGAAGGCATACTGGACTAATCAGATGCCTTTATTTTTATTGAAAGGGGCAGATTATTTGAATAACAATATAATTCATCATCAGGATGAAAAGGAAAGCATAAGAATAAACAAATATTTAAGTGAACAAGGTATTTGCTCCAGAAGGGAAGCAGATAAACTTGTAGAGCAAAAGCGAATTACTATAAACGGCATAGTTGCAGAGCCAGGTTCTAAGGTAACTCCATATGATGAAGTAATGCTTGATAAAAAAATAATATCAAAGAAAGAAGACAGCTGCATATACATTGCCTTTAATAAGCCTGTTGGTATAACATGTACTACCGATAGAGCAATAAAAGGAAACATTGTGGATTATATAAATTATCCGGAGAGAATATTCCACATTGGAAGACTTGATAAAGACTCTGAGGGCTTGATCTTAATGACCAACGACGGGGACATTGTAAACAAAATTTTACGTGCCTCGAATAATCATGAAAAAGAATATATTGTTACTGTTAACAAGCCTGTAACAGATGATTTTATAAAAGGAATGAGTTCTGGTGTAAAAATTTTAAATACTGTAACAAATCCATGCAAAGTAGTTAAATTTGACAGATATGTTTTTAAAATAATCTTAACCCAGGGTCTTAACCGTCAAATAAGAAGGATGTGTTCCTCATTTGATTATAAAGTTGTTAAACTTAAGCGTATAAGAATTATGAACATAGAGCTTGGGTCACTTCCCACAGGGAACTGGAGATATTTAACCGACTCAGAACTCCAAAAACTTAATTCACTTATTTCTACATCAGTAAAAACAGAAGAGGCTAAATAGCCTCCCTATTTTAATAAACTTTTAAATTGATCAATACTGCAGCTCGCATTTATTCTGACTCTGTTTAAAGTATAAATTCCATTTGATTTATTTGACTTTGCATTCTTAGTGGTAAATGCCATTCTATACCCTGCAGTTTTTAAGGCTTCAATTGAATTATTGTCCCATTTACCTACAGGATAAGCCAAATAGTACACTTTTTTATTTAATATATTTTCTAAATCAGTTTTTGACTTGTTTAATGTTTCAAGCTGCTTTTCAAAGCTTAAACCAGCAAGCTCTTCATGATTAACTGTGTGACTTTCTACATTGAATCCATTGCTCTCCATTTCTTTAAGCTCTGATGAATTTAAGCACTTTGCATTCTTGTCAATAGTTGAGGTTATTACAAATACAGTTGCTTTTAATCCATATTTTTTTATTACAGGATAAGCATTAGTATAATTATCCTGATAACCATCATCAAAAGTAATAACTACTGATTTTTCAGGAATAGGCTTATTGTTTGTAAAAAAATTATATAATTCTTCTAAAGTAAGCGTAGTGAATCCAGCTTCCTTTAAATACTGCATCTGTTCTTCAAAATTTTTTAAAGGTACTCTTAATTCGTTCCCCTTTTCATAATCAATTGAATGATACATAAGTACGGGTATGCTGCTCTCATTATAAATTAAATTCTTTCCCCTATAAATATCATTATTTTTATTTTCAACAATTGGGGTGTCCTTTAAAGTTTCCTTACCTTTGTTAATATTTTTATTTTGAATATTGAAAATAGTTACCCCTACTGCAAAAGTAATAAAACCTATCAACAATATTCCCCATATTTTTTTCATTTTTCCGCCCCACTTACAATATTTTCTAATTTTTATTATACCTTATTTTTTTGTAATACATAAGGTGTGAATAATATTGTTAATTTCCTATTTTAATATTTTTTAATTAATTATTACTATTATTTATACCCACTTTTATTAACATTATCCACAGTTTCCCTGTTAAAAGTCTGTGAAGTTATTGTTAATTTTTACTTTTCACCCTTACTTTCAAGTAATTTGATGCATATTTTGTTATTTATGATGCTTATTTATTTATAAAAGAAAAAATATATGAACACTATCCACAGTTTTGTGCATAAGTTGTGCATAACTATAAATATCTAGTATAATATATAATGAAAGCAAGGAGGATGATTATGAGGGTAGGAATTGGTTACGATGTTCATAAGTTAGTAGAAAAAAGAGCTCTAATTATGGGTGGTGTTGAAATACCAAGTGATAAGGGGCTTCTTGGACATTCAGATGCAGATGTGCTTGTACATGCAATTATGGATTCCCTTTTAGGTGCTGCTGCTCTTGGGGATATTGGCAAGCATTTCCCTGATAATGATAAAAAATATTCTAATATATCCAGTATTGTTTTACTTAAAAAGGTAAAAGAACTTCTAGATGCACATGATTATAAAATTGTTAATATTGATTCCATCATAATAGCACAAAAACCTAAAATGGCACCTCACATTGAAATGATGAGGTTAAATTTATCTGAAGCTTTAGGTATAGAACTTAACCAAATAAGCATAAAAGCCACCACGGAAGAGGGTCTTGGGTTTACAGGAAACTGTGAAGGAATCTCTTCTCAAAGCATATCCATGATAGAAAAAAAAGAATGATTCATCATTCTTTTTTTAATTTGCTTTGAAAATTTAATCCTATAATCTCTAATGCGTACATGGCCATAGGAAGTCCTGTAAGGAAACCCCACAAGCCGAAAAAATGTTCTGATATTATTAATATTATAAACACAAAGAAAACTGGAATATCTGTTTTTGAAGACATAAATTGAGGATTTAATATATAGCTTTCTAAGCCATGAAGCAAAAGTATAAGTATAATAACATATATTACTTTAATAATTCCACCTATGCTGTATGCAATCACAGTTAAAGGTACCAATGATATTATTACTCCTGCAACCGGCACAAGGCTCAATATAAATATCATAAATCCAAGGGCAAAGAGCTGTGGAAATCCCAGTAAACTAAGTACTATCATGGATAAAGCACTGTTAGTCAAAGCAATTAAAATTTGTGCCTGAATTACTTTACCAAAGGAAGTAAAAAAACTGTGAGCAAAAGAAACTATTCCAACGTAAAGACCCGATATTCTGCTTTTAGAAAAAGCCTTTAAAAACCCTCTAATTTTTTCCTTACCAAGAAGAAAGAATAAACTCAGCATCAATGATATAAAAAGGTTCACTCCCCACTTGCCAATATTTGCAGCCATTTTTAAAATATAATCCATCTGGTTTTTTAAATAAGCATTTATATCAAACTGCCCGAAAACGGGAATTATATATTTATCTACATTAAGTACATTTGATTTTGAAACTTCATTTATTATTCCTAAAGTTTGCCCTATGATTATAGGAACATACTTATAAATAAAGAACCCCAATGAAATAAATATCACAACGTATAACATTAATATCAGCAGAGTCTCGTTAAACCTTATGCGCTTTCTTATAATTCCTAAAAGAAATTGCTCAAAACTATAAATTAGATATGTTAATAAAAATGTAAGTAGAAATAAGTCCATAAGGTCCTTCATAACATAAATAGCAGCGAATAGTATAAATACTGACAATAATCTTTTAATTATATCACTTTGAAACAATTCCTTCATAAAATCCACAATATTCACCTCCCGTTTTTGGTTAATACATTATTAGTGTAGAGTATCATACATAATTTGTCAACAAATTAAGAAAAGTGCAGGATTTCCTGCACTTAATTCCCTAGGGTTGCCACCATAACTGCTTTTATGGTGTGCATTCTATTTTCAGACTCATCAAAAACTATTGAATACTTACTCTCAAATACTTCATCAGTTACTTCCATTGATTCTAATCCATATTTTTCGAATATTTCCATACCCATCTTTGTCTTTACATCATGAAAGGATGGGAGGCAATGCATAAATTTAACTTTATCATTTTCACTAGCAGCTATAAGTTCCATATTTACCTGATAAGGCTTAAGCATGTTAATCCTCTTTTCCCATACTTCATCAGCCTCTCCCATAGATACCCAAACATCTGTGTATATAACATCTGTATTTTTTACAGCTTTTTTAATATCATCAGTAATTGTAATTGTAGCACCTGAATCTTCAGCAATTTTTTTGCATTTATCAACAAGTGCTTTATCCGGGAATAATTCTACTGGTGTTCCGATTCTGAAATCCATTCCCATTTTGGCAGCTCCAATCATAAGTGCATTTGCCATATTGTTTCTTCCATCTCCAACGTAGGTTAATGAAACCTTTTCCAATGGCTTATCGAAATGCTCCATTATAGTTAGGAAATCAGCTAAAATTTGTGTTGGATGGTCTTCATCAGTAAGCCCGTTCCAAACAGGAACTCCTGAATATTCCGCCAAAGTTTCCACTGTTCTTTGACTAAAGCCCCTATATTCAATTCCATCGTACATTCTACCAAGTACTCTTGCAGTATCCTTTGCAGATTCCTTTTTACCCATCTGGCTCCCTGTGGGACCAAGATAAGTTACATGTGCACCTTGATCAAAAGCAGCTACCTCAAAGGCACATCTTGTTCTTGTTGAATCCTTTTCAAAAATCAATGCTATATTTTTTCCTTTTAATGCAGGCTGTTCAGTTCCTGCATATTTTGCTTTTTTCAAGTCCATGGATAAATCCAGCAAAAACTTTATTTCTTTCTGGGTGTAGTCCATTAAGGTAAGAAAACTTCTATTTCTTAAGTTGAACATAATATGCCTCCTCCTGATATATTAACTTCATTGTGAATAATTATACCATTTAATTTATAAAAATTCAATATATTTTTAAATATTCTCCCTATATAGGGGCATAGACATACATCTTGGACCCCCTCTTCCTCTAGACAACTCAGAGGATGGTATTGCTATTACTGAAATATCATTCTTTACTAACAATTCGTTTGTTACATAATTTCTGTCGTAGGTAATGACCTTTCCTGGAGCAATTGCCAAGGTATTTGCTCCATCATTCCACTGTTCTCTGGCAGATGTTATCTTGTCCAAACCCCCACACCTGATTATCTTAACATCAACCTCTAAATATTTTGAGAAAACTGCCTCTAGACTTTCATTTTCATCATTAATAATAAGTTCTTTTTTATTCATATCATATTTAACCGACCTCACTTTTAAAAGATCTTCTATTTCTTTATGTATGGTGAATTTATCATAATCCACCATGGTAAGAACCGTATCTAAATGCATAAAAGTCCTTGCATTTGGTATTTCTATCATCAAAATTGTCTTAAATGTATCCTCTCCAGAAAGAAGTCTTTCAGCAGCTGTTAGAACTGCATTAATATCTGTTCTCTGGCTATTTCCAAATACAAGCAGTTCCTTTGAAATTACAAGAATATCCCCGCCTTCAATAGCATATTGTTCATTTCTGCTATACCATATTGGTATATCCTTGTCCCTATAATCCTTATGGTACTTGAAAATATAATTTGGAAACAAGGATTCCCTTTTTCTAGCTTTAGTTTTCATTGAGTTTATTGAAATTCCTCTACCAATTGATGAAAAAGAGTCCCTTGTAAAATAAAGGTTCGGCATCGGGTCTGTTAAAAATGGGTATTGATCTTCCTCTTCCTTTAATCCCATATAGCTTTTTCTAATTCCAGATATAATATTGCTTATCATCTCTTTTTCAGAAATTAACATTAAGCTTTTTTTCAGGTTTTCAGAAACCTTGGAATCCCTTACACCGCTTTCCCCTATAAAATCATCAAGAAATCTTTCTTTTACAATTTGATCTTTAAGTGTTTCTGCAGCTAGGTCCTCAAGGTAAACTACTTCCACCCCATTTTCTTTCAGCACCCTTGCAAAATGATCATGTTCTTTTCTTGCAACTTTTAAAAATGGTATATCATCAAATAACATACGCTGCAGATAATTCGGAGTTAAATTCTCTATCTCCATTCCAGGCCTATGGATAAGCACTTTCTTTAAGAGACCTATTTCAGAATAAACATTTATATTCTTTCTTGTCTTCATTGGTTATTACCACTTTTTAATTCAAAGTCTGAAATAATCTGCTGTACAAGTTTCTTTATTGCACTGGCCTGGCAAATGAGATTCATAACTGTTATAAAAACCATTATTTTTTCTTCATCTTTAACCTCTAAACCTAAATTCCTTATTATACCTTTAAGTTTTTTTTCATCTAGAGGATTTTGGTTTGTAAAATCTTGAAAACTTTCCTTTTGAATATCTGAAAATATTTTATATGCCATTTCCCATGAGATAATGTCATCTGAGTTGTCATTAATTTCATTGAACGCCAAGCTGAAAACTTTTTTCATTTCATCTGTTGTAAGAATTGGTCTCATATAACTTAAAAGTACAAGCTGAGCAAGATGGAGTTTTGTATAACCTCTCTTTTTTCCATCCTCTGGTTTTGAAATAACTTCACTTTTTATATAATTTTGCACTATGTTATTTGTATATTTTTCTCCTTCAAATTTATCATTTAAATAGTCTATTACCTGAGACAAAAATAAATCATATTTAGGAAGATCTTCATAGGGTACCACAAGCTTTTCAGATATCTTTTCAATAGCTCCCTCCAAGTATCCTGATGCATTTGTTTTCTTCTCCATTATATTGCCTCCCAACTAAAATATTAAATATATTTACATTATAAGGTGTTGCAAACCTTATTACAAGTTATTTCTAATCTGTAATTTCACTATATAAAGTAGCATTTCTTAGATATTTAAAGAAAATAGAACTTATTCAAGGGTAAACCAGGAAGATTTTCATTATATGGGTTATTTTCATGCTTGTTATATGGTATTAATAACTATATAATATGCATATGGTTATCACTTAAAGTTATTTTATATTATATAGGGGGGTGAAAAAAATTAAAGTAAAAAAATTAATAGTTACAACTTTTATATTGATGGCTTTCCTATTTGGAGGAACATTCTCCAATTTTTCTGGATACAACTCTGTATATGCAAGAGGTTCATCTTCCCATAGTGCTGGAGGAAGCTTTAAATCAGGAGGTTTTTCTTCATCAAAGTCAGCTAGTTCAGGTTCAAAATCCGGAAGCTTTTCAAGCGGAAAGAGTTCTTCTGTAAACACAGGAACAAACCAAAGCAGTACATATAACAGTTCAACAAAGCGATCCTTTATACCAATACCATTTTTCATACCATTTGGACACAGTTATTACGGTTATGCTTCACCAATAGGAAGCATAATAGAACTTGTAATTTTTATAATCTTAATTATTTTCATAATAAGATTATTTAAAAAATATAAAAAAAGAAATAAATTCTAGGAGGATTTTATAATGGGATTATTAACAAGAGTATCAAACATTTTTAGGGCAAAGGCAAATGATGCATTGGATGAAATGGAAAACCCAATTCAATTGCTTGATCAAAAGATCAGGGATATGGAGGAAAGCTTAAACAAAGCTAAACTTTCATCGGCACAAATACTTGGGAATGTGCATGAAATTGAGAAAAAAATGAATCAGGCACAGCTTGAATCAAAAGACTTTGACGAAAAGGTTAAACTGGCATTAAGCAAAGGAAATGAAGAACTTGCTAAGAAAGCTCTTGAGAGAAAGCTTGAGGCAGACAAACAATATACTTCATTAAATGCAAGCTACCAGGATGCTTCAAAAAAAGGTGAGGCAATAAAAGTTAAACTTAAGGAGTTGCAAGAAGAAATTGATAAAACTAGAAACTATAGAGACGAAGCAGCAGCTAGATATAATAATGCTGAAGCAAGTGAAAAGGTAAACGAAATTCTAGCCAATGTTGATGCAGGCAGCAACAAAATCAATCTTGATGACATTGAAAGAAAAATCCAAAAGAAAGAATCAATTGCAGAGGGCTTGGAAGATCTCAGACCAGACAATTCCTTGGAAAATGAATTTGAAAAGCTAAATGAAATTGACCTTGATGAAGAATTAAAGAAATACAAACAAAACTAGGTGAAATTATGCATAAGCCAGAACAGTTCCTTAGAGACGAAAAAGAAAAGTACGGGAAATTATATGTAAACCTAAGCTTTGCAGCAGATAATATTGCCCCCTTTGTTGGGGAAATAAAGTTGTCTAGAAGGCAGTACTATTCAAAATTTCAATATTTGAAAAGGTACCTTGAATTAATCGATTCTGCTGAGCTTGAAATAAAAAACAGCAGCTTTTTAGAAAAGTTTGGAGAAAATAAATATGTTGACCTCTTAAAGGACTACAAAAATAAAAACATTAAATATTTTAACCAGCTTGAGAAATGCAGCAAATGTTCATGCTTAAACTGTGCAGCTGAATGCAGCTTTGGAAGCTGTCTCTCCTGCAGAGAAAATTCTAATATTGTTTCCTGTGATCACGAAAAAATTAATGTTACAAAACATGATAGTTTTATTCTAAACCTTAAAAACGATAAAACTGGTGAGGAGGACAGATATATTGTTTTAGCCACTATGGAAGACCCTCAAAAAAGTATTAAGTACATAGCAATAGAAAATATAAGTACTGATGAAAAGTTCATTTTACACTATATTCCAGGTATTTCAGAGGATACATATGGCGAAATAACGGACCCTGAAGAATTTGATTATATTGTTTCTGTTCTCCAAAGTACAAATTAAATTTAAAACCTGTGGTTACAATAAAACCACAGGTTTTTACGTTATCCACAATAATTAATAGTTTTCCCCACAGAAACTGTGGATAAACCCACCGCTCAACCGTGGGAATAGGGGGTATTACCCCGAATTTTATCCACAACCCTTTAATTTTAAATTATAAATATTCTACTTTGACTTATTATAATCCTGTAAAAATTTATCAATTCCTATGTCAGTTAAAGGATGATTCACCATTTGTTTAATTACCTTATAAGGTATAGTTGCAATATCCGCCCCTGCCTTTGCACATTCAAGAACATGGCCTAAATTTCTTATGCTTGCACCAATTATTTCAGTTTTAATATCGTACTTTCCAAAAACCTCAGCCATATCTCTAATAACCTGAAGGCCATCAGTTCCTATATCATCTAATCTTCCAACGAAAGGACTTACAAAAGATGCTCCTGCAGCTGCAGCAAGCATGCCCTGCTGAGGTGAAAAAATCAATGTAACATTTGTTCTTATTTCTTCTGAACTCAAAATGCTTACTGCTTTCAAGCCTTCTTCACACATTGGGATTTTTATAACCACATTGTTATGAATTTTTGAAAGCTCTCTGGCTTCCTGTACCATTTCATCAGCTTTCAAGCTAATTACTTCTGCACTTACAGGCCCATCCACTAAATTACATATTTGACCTACAGCGTCCTCTATCTTTACACCTTCCTTAGCTAGAAGAGATGGATTTGTAGTAACCCCATCCAATATGCCCCAGGAAGAAATCTCTTTTATCTCTTCTATATTTGCAGTATCAATAAATATTTTCATTTCTATCACTCCTGTTTCTATTAATGTATTTCTATCACTTTATTATATTCTCCAAAAAGTCGAAATAACCTTTCAATAAACTGTTTAAATTTCTCTTTTTCCTTATATTGGTCAAAAATAATCTTTTCTGCATAATTATCACAAAATGCTGTTATTAAAATAAAAGGAATGTATTTGTCATTTTCATTGAAAAATTTATCAATTTCTTTAATAAGCTTATCAGTATCATTTATCTTAAAAAGATTATAAGGAGTTCCTTGTTCCTTTATTACAGTAGTAACAATTTCAGCTCCCTCCTTTGGAAATTTAAGCTCATTACATACTTTTTCTGCAATTTCAACCCCTGCAAGCTGATAATTATCAAGACTCATATATTTTCCTATATCATGAATAAAACATGCAAAAGCTAAATACTCACTTAAAGTTACATCTCCTAAGGGTTTATTTAAAACAGCTAAATCAAAATTATCCAATGCTAGTATTCCAGAAAGCAGCTCCTTGTAAGTTTTGTAGGTTAAATCCATATGTGAAAAAACATCAAGTTCCTTATAGTCAGATTTACCAATAGTTTTAAGTTCATTTATGTATGGAAGTATGTTTTCAAGAATTTTGTAGTTATCCATAAGTTCAAATGCCCTTCCAGCCTTATCACATTGAATTATATCTAAGAATTCATTAAGAAGGCCTTCATCATTAATCTCTTTAAGCATAGGTGCTGCTTCCACCACGTGCTCCTCGGTATGCAGACTGAAATGAAATCCATGCTTTATATATAATTTCATTCCCCTGAGTATCCTTATGGGATCTTCCTTAAGACTGTTTTCATTTACCTCTTGAAGAACTCTGTTCTTTATTGCATTTCTTCCTTTGAAGGGATCTACAACTTTCATATCAATAAGGTTTAAGGCGTTCGCATTTATGGTATAATCTCGCATATTTAGATCTTCTTCAATTGATGACCCTCTAAGTTTTGATATATCAGCCCGAAAACCTGATATATCTGTAGAAAAAATCCCTCTCTCTCTTTCATAAAAACTATATCCTTTTGAAACAAGGTTTTTAATAAGTAACTCTAAATCTCCTCCATATACAATATCAATATCATTTGGGGTTAATTTTGAATCAATTAATTTATCCCTTATATAACCGCCAACAATATAGAAGGTTCCCTCATGATCCATTCCAATTTTTTTAAGTTCAGAAATAAAATCTTTTAAGTTTTTTTGCATTTAATCCACCAACCTATGTTATTTTTTCGACAATCCTTCAAATATATCCATTATATTACTTTTTTAATAATTTCAATTTAAATATAATTATTAAATTCATTATAATGATAAATTGACCTGTTTTATTTTGAAAACAACCTACAAATGCTGATTTATTCATGTTTTATAATACAGTAAAATTTTGTATTTTTCAATAAAAAAAGATTGACATTGAAAAGAAATGATAGTATATTAACTTAAGATGGAATTTGTTATTAATATTGTAAATTAATAAAATAATACATTGACTTTTAATGTCATATTTGCTATTATTTACTTAGGTAAATGTCGAATAATGGAGTTTGAGGAGGTAGTAATAATGAAATCAACTGGTGTAGTTAGAAGAGTGGACGAATTAGGAAGAATAGTTATTCCAATAGAATTGAGAAGAACTTTAGACATAGCAGAAAAAGACGCTTTAGAAATTTATGTAGACGGTGAACAAATAATCCTTAAAAAGTATGAACCTGCATGCATTTTCTGCGGAGATGCAAGAGACGTAATAAATTACAAAGGCAAAAACATATGCAAGAATTGCATGAAAGAACTTAAAACCGATAAATAATATTCAAACAGCATCAACAGGATTTCCTGTTGATGTTTTTTTATGTAAAAAAATAAGCATGTTTCCATGCTTATTTATCTTATCGCACTCTTCGTGCTCCACTATAATCTGTTCTATTCAAAGGAGATATTTTAATTACATCACCAGTTCTAGGTGCGTGAATATAGCATCCATCTCCTACATATATACCTACATGATGTGCAGGACTGCCGAAGAAAACCAAGTCTCCAGGCTGAAGGTTGTTATATGATACTGCAGAACCAGTCCATTGTTGTTCCTGAGAAGTTCTAGGAAGGCTTATCCCAAAATGTGCATATACATATGTAGTAAAACCTGAACAGTCAAAACTGTTTGGCCCATTACCACCCCATTGATATGGTCGTCCCATAAAATTATATGCATAAGCAACTATTGAATTAGATGAAACAGCTGCCGCACCTCTTGAAGCATCATAACTTGATGCATTCTTCCATATATTGTTTACATTGTTTCTAGCTCCAATTACAGCACTATTGTTGTCATCAGCATACGCATAAAGATTCATGCTTGCTGCTAGTTTTTCCGCATCATCTTTATCCTTGTTTAAAGCATCCAACTTCTTTTGATTTTCAGCTTTTAACGCAACAACCTTATCGTTTTCAGCTTTTAGCTGTTCCTTTTTCTTTGCAATAGCATCTCTTTTATCATTTAATTCGCTTATAACATCTTGATCATAATCCATTATCTGTCTTACCGAATCAACTCTTGCTATAAAATCACTGATTCCGTCAGATTCAAGAAGCACACTTATATAAGCATCTACTCCGCTTATGTACATAGCTCTTACTCTTTTATCAAACAAATCCTGTTGAACTTGTATGTCAGTTTCAGCTTTAGTTATTTGTTTTTGCATGCTTGCCATTTCTTTATTAGATTTATCTATGCTCTTTTTATTATCGTCTATTTTTTTCGTTACATCAGATATTTGTGAATCCAATGTCTCAATCTTAGATAAAAGCTCCTGTCCTTGCTGTGCCGCAGATTTTGTTGATGTAGGAGCAGCCAGAGCCGTTGCATTAATAGACAATGTGAAAATTAAAGCAAAGGTTGCTGCCAGAGTTTTTCTGTTCAAATTCTCGTACCTCCTCACAAATTATGCGTACAAATATTTGATTGTTCTTAATCAAAATTAATACCGACATGTCCATTATATCACTAAACTATATGAAATCTCAACTTTAACTTTTGCATTTTATCAATATTGTATATTTATATGTGTATATTTCTTAATAAATCAATATTTCAATTTATTCTTTATCAATTACTCAATATTTAAGGAATGTTTGTATATCTCAGATTTAGGCATGCCACGCTCAATGGATACCATCTTAATTGCTTCCTTTTTGCTTTTGCCCATATTAATAAAGCTAACAATATGGTCCTCTATGGAAATATTTTCCCATCCTGATCTTTTCTCTTCTATGATTTCCTGCTGGGTTTTACCTTGAATCACCAGCACAATTTCCCCTTTAATTGTCTTTTCATTAAAATGTTTGTATGCCTCCGCCATGGTGCCCCTAAATATCTCCTCGTGAAGTTTCGTAATTTCCCTGCATACAGCAACATTCCTGTTGCCAAGATTATTCATTATAAATTCAAGACTATCCGTTAGCCTGTGAGGCGCTTCATATAATATAAGAGTTTCTTCTCTTTGTTCTATGTCCCTGATTAGATTTTTTCTATCCTTGGTTTCTCTTGGAAAAAAACCTCTAAAAATAAACTTCGTAGTATCCAATCCGGAATAAACAAGCGCTGTAATTGTAGCAGTTGCTCCTGGCAGTACTATAAAGTCTATATTTTCTTCAATACATTTTGATATTATTACGCTGCCGGGGTCAGATATTCCAGGCATACCTGCATCACTAATCAGTGCAATATTTTTGCCTTCTTTAAGAAGGTTAATAATATTTTCACTTTTACTTTGTTCATTAAATTTATGATAACTAACCAAAGGCTTCTTTATATTGAAGTGATTTAAAAGCTTCAAACTCTGCCTGGTATCTTCAGCGGCAATAATATCTGCAAATTCAAGCACCTCTAGCGCTCTAAGTGTTATATCTTTTAAATTGCCTATGGGTGTAGGTACCACATATAGCCTTCCAAATTCCATTAAATTCTCTCCTCTTATCTGCCATATATATTGTTTATCTCTTCTGTATAATTTCCTTTTAAGTCATATACATAAAGAGGCTGCATCCATTTTAAAAATGCCCCCCCATTATTCTGACCCTCAATAAGTACCATGTTTGGTGCTTTTAAATAGTTGGGATGTACCATCCTTATAGTTTTTGGTTCAATTTTATACTTTCTCATGGTACATAAAACGTCCACCAACCTGTCTGGCCTGTGAATAATATACGCTCTTCCATTATGCTTTAAAACAGCTTTTGCTGCAACTACAACATCTTCAAAATCACAACATATCTCATGTCTTGCAATTGCATTTTTATCGTCACTATTAATTATCCCTGAATTTTTCAGCTTATATGGAGGGTTTACCGTAACTACATCAGCCTTCTCCAGTTTTCGCAGCTCATCTGAATTTTTTAAATCCAAATTTATAAACTTAACCCTCTCAGCAAGCTTGTTAATATCTGCTGTTCTTTTGGCCATATCCACCATATCTTCCTGTATTTCTATTCCTGTTATTCTATCAGCTCCAGTTTTTCCAGCTAGAATAAATGGTATTATACCTGTTCCGCTGCATAAATCGATAACTTTAAACCCTTTTTTAATTTTGGCGAAGTTTGCCAGTAAAACTGCATCTACTCCAAATCTAAAAGCATCCTTTTTTTGAATCAGCCTTATGCCCTTTAACTGCAAATCATCTAAGGTTTCATCATTTTTAATATATATGCTGTGCATATGCCCTCCTGTTAAAAAAAGGGCTTAACGCCCTATTTTTGGTTATTTTCCATTTCATTATATTTACTGTTGATAATTATTATATCAACTCTTCTGTTTTTTGCCCTGCCAGCATCACTTGTGTTATCACTAATAGGCCTGAATTCACCATATCCAATGGCAGAGAGCTTTTGGGGTGCTATTCCGGCTTGAGTAACCAAAAGTTCAGTAACGTTTGCCGCCCTGGCTGCAGAGAGCTGCCAGTTGGAATTATACTCACTGGTTTTAATAGGCACATTGTCTGTATGCCCTTCAATTCTTACATAATTATTAATGTGATTTAATATTTTTCCTATTTCAATGAGTTTTTTTGCATATTCAGGTTTTATATCCGCTTTACCAGTGTCAAAGAATAATGTGTCATTTATGCTGACAACAAGTCCTCTTTCATCTATCTTAGTTGAAACAGAATCACTTAATCCATTTTGCTGAAGATATTTGTCCACAGATCTTTTCAGCTCTTCCATTTTTGCCTTTTCCGTTTCAGAGGTTTGATTATCATTTATAGGCTTAATTTCAGAGTTTACATTGGCTGTATCCTCACTTCCTATGATTGTTTTTCCCCCTCCCATAGCTACTCTTAGGGATTCGGAAATCTGCTTATATTTTGCCACGTCCACATTACTTAATGCATACATTACTACAAAAAATATCATAAGCAGCGTAATCAGGTCTGAGTAAGTAAGCAGCCATCTCTCACTATTATTATGGCCTTCCGCTTTCTTCTTCTTCATACTTCCACCTTACCATCTAACTCTTGGAACCTATTTAGTTCTTCCTTGTTTAAAAATCCCTTCAACTTTTCTGCAATAGTATTTGGGTTTATTCCCTCCTGAATATATAATATTGCTTCAAGTATTAGATTTTTCTCCCTATATTCCATGGCATCAAGCGCTTTAAGTCTTGAACCTATAGGAAGCCACATAAGGTTTGCCGTTCCTATACCATACAAGGTTGCTATAAATGCCATTGCAATCTTTGGTCCTAAGGAAGCAGGGTCATCAAGATTACTTAAGACATGTACAAGACCTGTAACAGTACCTATAATACCCATAGTAGGTGCAAATCCACCTGCTGAGTCAAACATGGCAGCTCCCTGCCTGTGCCTTTCTGATATGGACTCCAGTTCAAGTTCAAGTATGCTCCTTACTGCCTGAGGTTCAACTCCATCCACAACAAGCTGCAATCCCTTTCTTATATATGGATCCAAAGATTCATCTGCTGTAATTTCACTTTCCAAACTGAGCAAACCGTTTTTTCTTGTTTTATATGATACCTCTTTAAAGTAATTAACCAATTCCCCCAAATTTTTGTTTCTTGGGTTTATAAAAACTTTTAATATTCCTGGAAGCCTTTTTAAATCGCTTAAAGGAAATGATACCCCAACCGCTCCTATAGTGCCTCCAAAAACTATCATAGCTGCTGTACCTGCAAGCAGAGCAGCTGGTGATCCACCTTCTAATATAAATGCTGCAATAATTGCTCCAAAACTAAATACCATAAACAATATAGCTGATATATCCATACATGAATCCTCCAAAAAATCTATCAAAATTAACCTACCATTATAAATATCGTACAGATATTGTTAATCTTTAATATTTTTTCGCAAATTAAAAAGGCTACATATGCAGCCTTTTTAATTTAAATTATTCTTGAACTGGTGCTCCTACTGGACAAACGTTAGCACAATTTCCACAATCGATGCAAGTATCTGCATCAACAACAAATATAGAGTCTCCTTGGCTAATAGCGTTAACTGGACATTCTGTAGCACAAGCTCCACAGCTTACGCATGAATCATTAATTATGTATGCCATTGAAATACACCTCCTTATATTTTAGACGTAAAACGTCAGATATATTTTACCACGTTTCAGATGGTTTTTAAAGTATTATTATAATATTGCATAGCCCAAGTCTTCAAGACATTGGGTTAAGGCATCCACCTTAACAAAATAGTCATCATAAACTATGCTTACTTCGCCCTTGTCGCTGTTTATCTCACAGGCTACAACCCCTTGATTATTTGAAATAGCTGTTCTTATCCTGTTTATATCCTCATTAGTATGCATATTGCATACTTTAAGCACGGATTTCATAGTTTACCTCCTTAGTTATCCTTAAATAGTTCCTTTACTATTTCTGCATCTTCTTCATCTGCCTCTATTCTTATTTCATCTTCACTAACAGCACCTTCAAATCCGCCGGAAACTAATGTGATATCCGTCAAAGGAACTTCTGCAATTTCTTCTGCATCATTTAGTTTTATTTTAATTTTAACAGATTCTTTTATAACATTATTTGATACAACTTCCCCTCTTCCTAGTGGTGTATCCAAAACAGAGCCAATCCTAGGGAGTCTTTTTCTTATGCCTTCATAGGTTTCTTGCTCATAATTGAGGCAGCACATAAGCCTTCCACATATACCTGATATTTTTGTTGGATTTAGTGACAAGCTTTGTTCCTTGGCCATTTTAATTGAAACAGGTGCAAAATCCCCAAGGAAAGTAGAACAACACATAGTCCTTCCACAAGGTCCAAGACCGCCTATCATCTTTGCCTCATCCCTTACACCTATTTGTCTTAATTCGATTCTTGTCCTGAACACTGAAGCCAAATCCTTTACCAATTCCCTAAAATCAACTCTTCCGTCTGCTGTAAAGTAAAAAATCACCTTGTTGTTATCAAAGGTATATTCCACATCAATAAGCTTCATTTTAAGTTTATGCTGCTCAATTTTTGACATGCATACTTCAAGGGCTTCTTTTTCTTTTGCCTTATTCTCATCGTTTTTATTTATATCTTCCTGATTTGCTTTCCTTATTACATTTTTTAAAGGAGATACAATTTCTTCATCTCCAATTTGCTTCAACCCCACAACACATTCGCCAAACTCAACACCTCTTGCTGTTTCAACGATTACCTTATCAAACTTTTTTATATCAAGCCCGTCTGGGGAAAAGTAATATATCTTACCGGCCTTTTTAAATCTAACGCCTACAACATCTACCATTTTATACCTCCTGCATTTTAATAAGCAAAGAATCAAAAGCCAATGCTGGATTTACATTTCTATCCAGTTTCCTTCTTGAATCTTTTACAATATCAATAATATCATTTAATTTATTAAATGAAAATATTTCTGATAAATGTTTTATAGACTGAATTTTGTCCAAGTTAATAATAGAATTAGTATTACCTGTTTCCTTGTACAAAACAGCATCTCTTATATAGGATAAAAACCAAGTATAAATCTCATCCCACTGGGCTTTGTTTTTCATCAGAAAGTCTTCATATTTAAGCAGTTCATCGATACTTTTCTCGTTTAGAGAAAGCAGTATATCAAGTGCAGTATCCCTAATATCTCTAAAGGAGTCATCCTCTACATACTTTTCACACCTTCCAGGTATTCCATCACAAAAGGCAGCCATAGCATCTTTTTCTTCAGAGCTTATATTTGGGTATCGCTCATCAATAAACTGTAACATATCAGCCTTGGAAAGTCTGTTAAGCTTATAAATCTGACACCTTGATTTTATAGTATCCAGTACAGATTCTATATTTTCACAAAGAATCATTATATAAACACCAGGAGAGGGCTCTTCTATGGTTTTTAAAAGAGTATTTTGAGCTGCATCAGTCATTTTATCCATTTCATGAATTATAATGACCTTCTTGTCTCCCTGATAAGGCTTTTTATTTGTTTCCATTATTATATTTCTTACTTCATCTACTCCAATGGATTTTTTTGAGCTGCTTAGCTTGAAATAAACAATATCTGCATAAGGTATATCCTTGTCCTTGTCTAATATTTTTAACGCAGTTGCCCTTGCCATATTGCTTTTCCCAATTCCATCTTCACCTACTATAATATGTGCATGATGAAATTTACCTATGCTCATGGAATTTCTTATTTGGAGCTTTACGGTATCATGACCTATGATAGAATCAAAAAACAACTAAATACCTCCGTTAGATTTTAATAAACTTATCTACATCTACTACAAAAACTACTGCTCCTCCTACCTCTACCTCCACAGGGAAAGGAATAAAGCCTCCAGTTTCAGAAGCCACAGGAGAAGTAGCAAGGATTACCTGTTCTCTTGTTTTACAAACATCCTCTATTTTAGAAAGCACATGATTTACCTTATCATCATCCACGCCAATCATTAGCGTTGTATTTCCTGCTTTTAAAAACCCACCTGTGGTAGCTAGTTTGGTAACTCTAAAATGCTCCTCGGTAAGAGTATCCACCAAATTTAATGCATCTTCGTCCTGAACAATGGCTATTATTAATTTCATAAGCTCTCCTCCTTAAATAATTATTATAATATATTATTTATAATATATGTGTATATTTCGTCATTAATTTCATCTATTTTTCTTAAAGTCCCTAAATCAATACAATTTATCCTTTTCCAGCCATACCTGTCTGCTACGCTGCATGAATTTAAATATGAGTTTAAGAGATAGTCGAAATCCTTTTCGTGTATATCTTTTTCCTGGTCCCCATTTATCTTATTTTCTCGGTTTGATATGAGTTCCCTGCTGTATTTAGGATGTACATCAAGAAAAATAACACAATCAGGTATTGGAAGCCCTATTTTAACAAATTCATAATCCCAAAGCCAGTCAAGAAATTCATTTCTTGTTTCTTCTACAGATATTTTAGAAGCCTGGTGAATCATATTTGCAGTAGTATATCTATCTGCAATAATAACTCCCCCAGATTTATAAAAATCCTCCCATTCCTTTTTAAATGATGCATATCTATCCACCGCATAAAAACTTGATGCGGCATAAGGGTTTACATCGCTTGGACTGCTTCCGAATTCCCCATTTAAATACATCTTTACCAAAGCAGAAGAGCTGCTTTCGTAATTTGGATATTCAACTTTTTTAACATTAAAGCCTTCAGAAATCAATCTTTCAAATATCTTCTTTGTCTGGGTGGCCTTACCGCTGCCATCACAACCATCTTATGGTTACTTGATTAATTGTCAAAATAGACTTTAGCCTTTGATATGTCTATGTTTATTTGGCATTTACCACTAACTTATAATTTATACATCGTAATTTCTATTATTTTATCAACATGTAAATTATATTTTACCATAAACTTTATATTTTACTAAATAAATTGACACTCCGTAAGCAACAATATTAAGTTACAATGGGCACATCTATTCTGTCTCTAGCAACACATATACCATTTTTTACAATATAACATTCTACATAATGCTCTCCCCTAAAGCTAGTTACCTCATGCTGAGTACTCTTGTTTGTTCTTATTATTTGCCCCCTAATTTGATTTTTAGCTTTAGCAATTTCTCCTTCATTCTTAACTTTCCAATATATTTCATATGGATTGCGAGCATCAGTGTAAGAAATGTAGAAATCTAAATTTTTGTCTGGTCTTAACCATTCATGATTTTTCAATATATAACTTAACAGCCTATCCCTCCACCCATCTTGTGTAACTTTACAATCTAATGTAATATCATATCTTATATCAATTGGAAACATGTCTTCTATAAATTGTTCTGTGTTATTATAGCCATAAGCATTGTATGCTTTATTGAGACTTGCGGTTTCTGTAACTGTTTCAGCTTTAGGAAATTGATTGCCGAAAACTTCTCTTAATTTAGTATTTAAATCTTCTGAATCCTCTTCTAAATCTATTATTTTATTATAAGTTTTTTTAGCTTTCCTAATAAACTTTCCATTTCCTGTATTGTAAACTTGTTGATTACTTCCTAAAGCATACCAATAAGATTGGTCTTCTTTCAATTCCTTTAAATAATTATATAAATCTTTTGTCATATTTAAATAATCACCAAAATCAATAGTTTTATAATCCTCATTACTATTAAGAAAATCATATGTTACTGTATCAATAAGCAACCCTCCAAATTTGAAGCTTTGTTTATTTTTCCAAGCTCTTAACATATTAGATATATATTTAAAGTTATCATTCGTATCTTCTGATGTCTTTTTGCTTTCTTCTATTTCTGGTAAAGGGTCGGTGTATTTCCAACTGCCTCCATCATTTGTATCTGGATACTTAAATCTGTTGTCTGACTGCTTAAACCCTGGAACTAATTCCACTGTATATTTGTTAAAATTTATTACAACAACTTGCCCATCTCCGCTGATATCAGTAGTAGGGTATCTTTCTTGCAGAACTCCTTTTACTTCTTGTAATAATGAAGATTGTCCACTTTCTTTATAGGCATCAAACTTTTTAAATACTTCATTTGGTAAATCAAATAATATATCTAAATCGCTAACACCTTTTATAGATGTTTCTCTCCCAACAGAGCCTACAATATACATATTAGATGATGAATCACTATCTAAATTGTAATAATTTTTATTTAGTTTTTTTGCAATCTCCCCAACCGTTTTTTCCATATCACTTATATTATCTGGTTTTAAATTGTTAACAAATGTCTCAAAATCATCTTTGATACTCATATAACCCCCCCCTTATGCTGTCATATTTTTTCTTGCTACCATTGGCAAGAAGCTATCTATTTCTTCATCTGTGTATGTGTTATCCTTTTGCACTTTTAAAGCCTTTTGTGCTTTATCGTAGGCTTTAACACTTGCATCTAATGCACCATTATATATATTCATTTGTTTTTTTAACAGTTCGTCTCTTTTTATTATTAAATCTTCTTCTATATACTTATTAAGTTTAATATCGCATAAAACTGATATGAATTCCTCCCGAAGTTCTAATAAAGCTAATGCAGATTTTTTATGTTGCTTTTGTAATTCCTTCAAATCGTAAGTTTTATAATATGTACTTATAAACAATGATAGTATTGATATTATTGCCGTTGCTACTTTTAACCAAAATTTATCCGCAAATATAACAGCAAATATTCCTGATGCTGTTATCGCTGATGAACCAATTCTGAAAAATTCAAGTGAGTTAAACCTTTTTAAATAGATATCTGCCTGTTTTTCTTGTATTTTATGTGTCCATACTACACCAGCAAACATATTTCTTAATTGGCCTTCTATTATTTCTATATTATTTATTTAAATCTCCTCCTTCTTTATGTTCTACCTTGCTTTCCTTATGTCAGGAATAATTTATTTCATTTTAATATCTTCTTCTGATAAATCCCTTATCAAAACTCATTTAATCAACTTCCTATCTTCTATTTTAAATATTCTTCAAAATATTAGCAATATGCTATTCTAAAGACTATAGTAAAATATTGCATTAATTATAATATGCTGTTATAGCATTGGTTTTTTATATACTGTAAAAACCCTAAAAAGTCAAGGCTCTTGTTAATCTAAATATTCTTTATAATATAGTTATAAATATCATCATGAATTTCTTCAACAGACCTTAATCATCCATTTTTTAGCACAACTTACCTTATGCCAATTATATTTATTTACGATATCTTGTTCTCTTTCCGTATAAATTTATTAGCACATTCTCTCATATTCTCTTGGGTAAATAAATAAATTAAAAAACATAAAAAGAAAAACCGTCTCCGAAAAATCAGAAACGGTCTTGAAAATACCTTTTAGGTCGCTACCTATTTTATTAGGCTTGATATGATATATTATATGATAGATTTAAAAAAATTATTACACAATGTTAAAAAGTATTAAGGAGTACAAAATTGTACTCCTTAACTTGAAATGCTATTAAAGCCACTGCTTAATTAAATTAAGCTTGATATCTTTTTATACTATGAGTATAATACGATTTTGTTTTATTGTCAATACATATTGTATAAATATTACACAAAAATTTACAGTTTATAAAGATAATTGTTTTGCAATTTTTTTGTTAATCTCTAACATTTTAGAATTATTTATTTTGCCAACTTTAACTCCTAATCTTGCTTTATCTATAGTTAATATCTCAGGAATAATAATTCTTGAAGGATTTTTTAATAAATTTCCATATTCTAAATCATTATCAGTTAATGATGCTAAGTATGATGGAACTTTTCGTCCGTCTCCTTCTATTGGTAAAACATTTATTTTATCAGCATAAATATTGGTATGTGCATTGGATAACACAACAACTGGATGCATTCCAGAAATTTCACTTCCTACATTTGTAGTTATATATGCATTATATATTTCACCTCTTAGAGGTTTCATTGGGTGTTCCTTTTTCAAATCCGCCATACGCAGTTTTCTAAATTCACTTGCATTATAATCTAATTTACATTTTAAATAATTTTGACTTATATATCCCAAAATTTTACGTGATGATATTTTCCTAATTTTCCCTAGTTCAATTTTAAAAGTTGATTTTATTTGGGTTTCTTCAATTCCATTAAACCCAACCAAATCATCATATTTTTTAAACAGTGTTTGGTTTAATTCATTTTCATTATTTAACGATGATATATCACTCATTTATATTCCTCCACACTATATAAAATAAAACATTGCATTCCATATTATACCACATTTCTACAAGAGGTGCACACAATTATAGATAATTAGGATAATTTACTTACAAAATTCTAATTATTCAAATATAATGACAAGAATTATTTTACTTATATCTTTGTTGTTTTTAATTATTTATCGTTTGTCATAAATTGTAATTAATATAACAATGGAAAAATAGTAGAATAAAATAGAGCCTGTGAACATCAGGCTCTTGTTAATCTAAATATTCTTTTTAATATAGTTGTAAATATCCTCATGAATTTCTTCAATAGACCTTAATCGTCCATTCTCAACACAACTTACCTTATACCAATTATATTTATTTGCGATATATTGGGCATTTTTATAGCAATTAACAAGATATTCTTCATTACTCTCATGAATGTCCTTGTTTTCTTTCCCTGTAAATTTATTAGCTCTTTCTTTCATAAGCTCTTGACTAATTGCTGGCGGCATATCTAAAAATATAACAAAATCTGGTATCGGTAGCTTATAAAGCTCAAACTCTAAGTTCCATAACCATTCTAAGAACTTATCCTTTTCTTGACCCTGCAATTTTACTGCCTGATGAACCATATTTGATGTAGTATACCTATCTGCTAAAATTACTGCTCCTTTTAAATAATCTTCTTGCCATTCTGTTTTAAAAGACGCATACCTATCAACAGCATAAAATGTTGATGATACATAAGGACTAACATCTTCAGGATTTCTCCCAAAGTCTCCATTTAAATACATTTTAACAAGAGCTGAAGAATCACTTTTGTAATTAGGATACTCGACTCTTTTAATATTAATCCCTTCTAAAATTAATCTTTCATACAACTTCTTTGTTTGTGTAGCCTTCCCACTGGCATCTGAGCCACTCTCAATAATTATTAATTTACCATTCATTTAGAACTCTCCTTTAGTACATCATTATTTTAATAACCTTATTTATCTTTGCTCTTAAATTCTATTAAGTTACCTTGTGAATTATTCAATGTCCTTTTTAACTTATTAAAATCATCCAAGATTTCATTATACATTAAATTAAGATTCACTATCTCTTCTTCCTTTTCAACTAATAACTGATTTAAATCATATATTTTAATTTTTTGAGTTTCCAATGATAAATCTCTTTTATGTAAAAGATAAATTTCTTCTTCTAATGCGTTTATTCTTTCATTTAAGACTTCTATTTTATTAAATAAGTCCTCTTTGTCCTGTTTTTCCTGACTAAAAAGTATGTATTTTTCTAAGGTATCCCTATAATTATAAATAGTTTGCCTTGATATATTTGATTTTTTACATATTGAAAGTACACTTATTTTATTAATCTTATATGCTTTTATATTGTTTTTCCGTTCGTTTTCAACGTCTTGAATTACTTCTTCAATTCTCCTAAAGTAATTTTGTAAATTGTTTTCATGAAAGCTCACAGGCAATAAATCCATCTCTTCTAATTTTCTATTAATTATGTTATCAATTGATTCTCCCATTCCTTCACCTCGTCCAACACTTTCTCAACATTATTTATTATATGAGATAAATTTATGTGCTTTTGTAATAAGATATTTCCTCCTTGTCTATCTATCTCATACATAAGTTCATTCAGTTCAGGAACTAATGATTCCTGAATAACTCTTTTTAATTTATTACTTTCTCTTTGTGCTTCGACATTAAATCCATTTTTCTTATTATGCTGTATTATTTTCCGAAGATTAACACACCCTTCATATGTTATATCCACCATCTCATAAGTTACAAAGTGATTTGAGCAAAGTCCATAAGTACAATATAATTCATCTGTTACACCATCTAGTGCACACTTCCTTCCGAAAGCACTTTTGATGCAGTACCCATCTGGTTTCACTCGGATTGGCAATAGATTTGCTAACCCTTCTATAATCTCATTTAGGTTAGTTGCTACATTAAATCCATTTTTTAAAACAAATTCATTTATTTTTGCCGTCAAATTCTCTTTATCTTTACCAATTAATCTTACTTCCTTTGTAACAATATCTTTAATAATTGATTTTGCAACCTCTTTTTCCTTTTCTGACTGCTCATTAAACCTTATATAGTGTTTAGTCATATCTCCACTTAAATGATTCATATGTTCTTTTATCCAGCCAAATTCCACTCCTTTTTCAAACAAGTCTGTAGTTACAGCTACACGAAATTGATGAGGACAAGGACAGCAAATTGTATCACTATCTCTTAATCCATCGATTAATGACAATGATAAAAACTTCTGACCATCTCTGGTTTCTTTTACATTTGCTATATAAAATCCCTCTACTTCTGATGGCATCCTATTAACGCAATTTATTGAAGTCCTGTGTCTAGCAACAAATTTTAAAATATGATGTCTAATTGTTGCTGGAGAAATTGGATTAATTTTACCTGACCTATGTGAAAACAAAAGATAGGTAGTATTGTATTTTTCTCTATCGTCCTTAGTTATTTGTTCAAGACAATCATATGCTATAAGTGATAGCGAATTTAAGATGCTCTTTGTCCATATAAAACTACCACCCTCTATAGTCTTAAAAGTCTTGAAGTTTAAATAATTCACCTCTTTTTCATCATCAAATATTCTTTCAGGAATTTTCCTTCCAGCCTCAAATAAACGTAATTCACCAACTCGCATACCAATTTGAGAAAGAAGCAAAATTATACAAGCTTCAAATTTTTCTTTCTTATCAATTTTCTCATTACCTATATCAGCAACCGCACATGAAATCATTTGATTTAAAAATTCTTTTGGAATATTAGGAGTTTTTCCATCCTCTCTTTCGGCTTTTAGAATTTCTTCTGATGTCCTTTCACTAAGATATTCATATGCCCTCGTAAAATTACAACTTTTATCATTAAGATATATAAAGGATAAAAGTTCCTTAAGCACCCTCTTATATTCTTGCTTTACTTCTTCTCTCATACTGTTATTTAATTGCTCATAGTAGTCTTGCACTATTCTTAGGCTTATAAATTTATACTTTAGAATATGCCTTTGTAATAAATAATCAATAATTAAATTAATCTTTCTAAATTTTTCTTTTATTGTGCTAAAAGCCTTACTGTCTATAAAGATATAGTTTAATACCATACCTTTAACTATATCTTTATAGTTGTAGTTTATTTGGCTAAAGTCATAAGTTAAAAAACTTTTCGTTGTAGAGAGTGTATCTAAAGAGCTAAAATCCCAGTAATCATCATCAAACAGAATCTCTTTATTGGCTAGTGGCAACTTTTTAATCTTCTTAAAAGTGGCTATGTTAAAGTGCTTAATCACTTCACTGCTATCTGACAATAATCCCAAGTCCCAGCTTATTCCATTAATAACCACATGATTACTACTCATAATCTTCACCACCCTTTAACTCATATAACCTTTGAATAAATCCTACATATAGTTTTTTTACACCGATAAGATGTTCCTTACCATGTCCATCTGCTTCCTTTGCAATCATTTCATCAATTGATGCAACCTTTTTCTTAAAGTATGGTATTCTATCAAGAGTTGTAATAAAGTCATCGCATATTAAACAGCTTATCTCATTATCATTACAACTTTTATTTCCACAAAAACCACATTGGTCATTTACTGTGATATTTTCAATATTCTCAGGTATATCTTCCATTACATCAGTTAATTTTTTTGCAATGACACCTTTAATATTAACATCTCCGACTATGACTCCATACATTGCTTCAAGATAACTTTTAATGCTTATTTTCACATAATGCTTAAAAGTTGTTCTTATATCTGCATGTCCTGATTGAATATGAATATCCAGCTCTCTTTTCCCGTCCTTCTTGCCTTGCTCATATATATTCGTCATAAAGGTATCTCTAAGGTTATACACTGTATAAGGTCCTCCCTTTAGTTCAAATCCTTCTAACACTCTTTTAAAATTGTGATAAAATCTATCTTTAGATAATACTACAACTTTTCCCTTTGTACCTTGTACTAAAAAAACATACTTTGATACCTTTTTGTCTGCACGTTTTCTTATGGCTTCAGTAATTTTAATAGCTTCCCTTATTAATCTTTCAGTATACTTATTTATATTTTCTTCTTTATGGGCATTCCCTGATGCTTTTCTTTTTACTTTTAGAACTGGATTTTCACAAGAATCATACATTATTGCATATTGACCTTTTTTCATTTTTTCATCTAGGCAATTTGTTTTCAAACCTAGCACTTCGGATATTCTTAAATTTGTAGTAACACATAAATTGTATATAATCCAATTTAATCTATAATAACTACCTTCATTTTCAGCCAATCGCTTATATTCCTTTGTTATAAGTTGCAAGTCATCCTTTAAAATTGGGTTGCCTCCATCTATTTCTCTTTTATCAAATAGTTTTAAATATGTAAATGCAACATCTTCAACTTTCATTAATCCAGTATCTCTTATAAAGCTTAGATAATCTTTAACTGCTGAAATAGCCTTATTTCTGGTATGATTTTTGTCATGCTTCCCCATAATAAACAGTCTGTATGCTATTACTTCATCAGCAGTTATAATATCCTCAGTTTTTTCCCGTAAAGGAATTTTAATTATAGTTTCATCTATCTTATTTTCATCTCTCAAGATATTTAGTTGCTTGATAAATGTCTTTATTAAATAATAATTCTTAGACTTACTATATACTGTCACATTCCTCTGCCAAATCCATTTCTTTAAACCATATTTTAAATTTAAATCTTCTATGTCTGAAAAATCAAATACTGCATATTCATACTCCTTAGTTGCTATAGTAAAGTTTTCTTGACCATTGGGTGCTAATAACCATCTATCAAATGATGGTACTTCATCAAATATATTTAAATATACAACTTTAAATCCAGCACTATACAGTGTGCTAAAGTTTGTTTTGTATAAATAATATTTATCTATAGGATTATCACTTGTAAATAACTTATGCTTAATTTCCTCTTTTTCAATATATTCCAGTAAGTATATGTAAAACCTTGTTAGTAAGCAAGTAGCCTTATGATTTCCCCACGTTATACGCTTATAGAATCTATACTGCTTAACAAAAACCTCATAATTAAAATCCTCTATTCTTTCGATTTTATTATTAAGTGCATATAAGCTTTTATCAAAATAATAAACAAAAACTTTAAACCTTGTTCCTCCCTTTTCTTTATCAGGAATGGTATTTACAAATCCAACAAGTAATCTCCGTATAAACTTATTGTCTGTATTGAAATTGTATCTAGTTGTTTCAGATTCTCCGATTTTCTTTTCAAAAATGAATTGTTCAAAATAATATGGCTTAGAGCCGTTATAAAAAATATCTTTTATTGATAAGCCATGTCTGGATTCTAAAATCCATATATTGTTTTTTAGGTACTCTTCATACTTTCCAGTATAAGAATTACTTAAAACTAGGAATCTAAAAAAAGTAATCATGCATTTTATATGTCTTTCACTAATAGACTTATAACTCTTGCACAAATTGTCCCAGGTAAACCAATCTATTTTGTTCATACCATATGTTTTAAGGAATGAAACATATGCCCAAAAAACATATTCACTATTTTCAACCTCAGTGAAATAAAATTCCGAAAATCTATTATAAATTTGTAATAAAAATTCATCATTTAAAATTTCTTTATTCTTTTCCTTAGCTTTCGAAATATAAGGGTTTTCCATATAAATACCTACCTTTTTAATTATATCCTTAACTCAGGTATTAGTTTATACATACCCTCTGTAGATTGTTTATTAGCTTCATATAAGTCATCATCATCAGGTCTAAAGTAAATAGCTACTGAAAGAATAGATTTATGCCTTAATGCGTGCATTAAATCAACTTCTTTATAATTGTGATATTTTTTTAAGTACATAGCATATCCATGCCTAAATCTATGATTTAAATTGTGTTTTCTCTCTTTTTTATCAACTTTTAACCCTGTTTTCAAAAAAATCACCCTTATTATTTTATTCCAACCACTTTTAGCTAATGGAGCACCATTCTTATTAAGAAATAAATAGTAATTATCTCCTGAAAGGTTCTTCCCGTCCGTAACCATATCAGCTTTTGAATAAGCTAAATAATTCTTTCGCCTTCTAGTGGTCATATGCCCATGCTCATTAGAAATATATTCTTCAATAATAGATAAAAGTGATATTGTTGGTTTAGCTACCTCATATCCTACATTTTCTTTATTGTAAAAATCATTTTTGTAATCTTCAAATCCACCAGGAATAATGCATCCCTTTGCTAATTGCCACTTATTATCAGAAACTCTGTTCCGAATAATAAGTTTTCCTAATTCATCTTTATTTTTATTACAAATATCTTCAGGTGATGTTGTTATATCTTCAAGCGTAAGTCCTAACACTTCTCCAAGCCTTAATCCACACTCATACATTAATCTAACAATTATTTCTTCTCTTATTGAATATTCTTTTCTAATTACTTCTAATATCCTTTTTAACTCAAAAGGTTTAATATACATAGGTACTTTATGATTATCATATTGTGATTTATCATTCAGCTTGTATTCCACTACTGTGTTTTTGTTGGCATGAGCCATAAAACCTGTACCCGACTTTTCGATTACCGTATTTATCTGATGAAATGATGAATCTTTTATTTTTAAAAACTCATAGAACTTTCTACAATACCCTAAATATTCATTTATTGTATCTGCTCCTCTTTGTGTTTCTATATTAATTTCATAAATAGCCCCATTTTTAGTTCCACCATATAAGAATTGCTTAAACTCCTCAGCTTGTTTTTCATTAATCTTTTTATAATCTAAATTGAATAATTCTGCAAAAGCGAATAGCTGTTTAAGTGTGTATACTGCTTTTTCTTTACTATTTGGGGAATGTTTTACCATCTTGATATTTATAAACTTGAAAGCATCACTTATCAATTCCATTCTACTATTATATAGTAAAAAATATTGAGTGCCTTTATCATCAGATACCTCCACAGATTTTACTTTAACTTTCTTTAGTAGAATTTGTTCCGACTTATTATTAACTATCCATTTCTCATATACAGTTTCCTTATAGTTACGCCTTTCTCTTATTATGTACATTGGCATTCTCTCCTCTTACTTACTACACTTATAGATTTCATTAACATAACTATACAATATTATGTGCATTATCTCAAGTAATCTTATCTTTAATTTATATATAAAAACAACACTTACCATATTAATGATAAGTGTTGTTTTAGACATATTCCTAAGTAATCATAAGCCCTCAATAACTATTACTTTACCTATACCCACATTTAATCCTCCATAATATCTACAACCCAAAGCTTGTCAGAAGTAATTCCAATCATATTTACCCCCATGTCTTGATACATTTCAATAGCATCTATGAACTCATCTGTTATCTTCTCACCTGGCATTAAAATTGGAATTCCAGGGGGATAAGGGGTTACTTCTCCTGCACTTATACACCCTTTTGAATGCTTGTACTCTTTTAACATTTTATTAGAATTTACAGCTTCAAAAGGATTTAATATCAACTCTGGTATATTATATTTAACTATATCATAATTTTTGCTCTTTAGTGTTTCAAAATTACAATTTTTCAATAAAAAATATAATTTTTCAAATTCCCACTCTTTGTTAAAAGATGATAAAATAAGCACCACATTTGACTCATCGCTGAGTTCACCCTGAATCCCATTTTTTCTTAGATATTTAAGCAAAAGGTGTCCGCTAAACCCCTTTTCCAAATTAATTATGTACCTGGTTGAATCCATATCATAAACAAGGTTTCCATTGATTATATCATTTTTTCCAATTATGTGGATATGATTTATTGAATTAATTTTATTTCTGTAAATATCTGAAACCCTTATGAGCTCATCGTAATCTTTCTTGCCCAGCCTTTCTAAATAGAATCTTGCATACTCCAGAGAACATAAAAACATATAGGAGGGGCTTGTACTACTTAAAGCCTTAAAGTAAAAATCCACTTTATTAACATCTGTATTTTCAGAAATGTGAAGATAAGCCGTCTGAGTAAGACTTGGAAGAGTTTTGTGGCTGCTTGTAACCACCATGTCTGCTCCAAGCTTTATTGCACTTGCGGGTAATTTTGTACTCACCCCAAAATGTGCTCCATGAGCTGAGTCCACAAGAACCTTTAGTCCATGCTTTCCGCACTCCTTTATAATAAGCTCAAGATTGCAGCAAAGTCCATAGTAATTTGGATATGTTATTACAATTCCCTTTATATCCTTCTCATCATTTATAAGTTGAAAAAAGTGATCCATATCTATGGATAATGGTATGCCTAAATCAGGACTTACAACATTTTTAATAAATATGGGTTTTAACTTTTTCATAATAACAGCATTATATACTGATTTATGGCAGCATCTTTCAATAAGCACCTTATCTCCCTCATTAAAACTACTGAATAACATTATCATGTTTCCAAGGGTACTTCCATTAACTAGATAATAAGATTTGTAACTCCCATAAAAAGCTGAAAGCAATTGAAGGGATTCTTTTATAACTCCTTCAGGATTATGAAGGTTATCCAGTCCCTCTACCTCTGTTATGTCAAACTTAAATATATTATTAATTAATTCATCCTTGTTAAATGCATTAAATCCGGCTCCACCTTTATGTCCCGGGGTGCAGAACAATACATTATTCTCCTTAATGTATTTAGTTACAGCTTCTATAATCGGTAGTTCAGACAATACCGTCCCTCCCTTTTGAGAAAATTTGAAGCAATGTTTTTTCGTATGCAAAATTTATAGTATTCGTAAAAATCCGTGTCGGGTTTTTCATTAATCAGTTTTTCCTCACAATGCCTGCATATTCCTTTTCTATCTATTATTATACCATCATTTAAAGCCTTTCCGCATATAATACAACTAGGTTTTTTCATACCTTCCTCCTTGAAGCTCTTAATACTTTAATCCTTGCCTATTTAGTACAGTTTATTCAAGATGTTGTCCAATTTTATTTTGTCCAAATAAATTATTTTACCTCTATACAACATTAGTCCATAAGTTATAATATATATATGATATTAAACTCTAGGAGGCAAAAATGATTTCAATATACAAAAGCATGGATGTACCTAATGTATTACAGACTGTAGATAGTATTCAACCAGGATGCTGGATTAATATAGTAGCCCCTTCAGATCAGGATCTGCTCCTTATTTCAAAAAAAACCGGAGTTTCAATGGAGTTTTTAAAAGCGGCCCTGGACGAAGAGGAGACTTCCCGTATCGATATAGAGGATAATAACCTTTTAGTAATTGTAGACATACCTTTTACTGAAATGGAGGATAATTCATTAACCTATGATTCTTATCCTTTGGCAATAATACATACTGAATCATCTATTATTACTGTTTGTCTAAAAAACAGCAAAATATTAACTGATTTTATAGATGGTAAAATTAAATCCTTTTTCACATTTAAAAGGTCTAGGTTTATACTTCAGATATTGTATAGAATTGCCAGCTACTACCTGATATATCTCCGTCAGATTGATAAGAAAAGCCTTATGATTGAAAAAAGGCTGCACAAATCACTTAGAAATAAAGAGTTGATTCAGCTTTTATCCCTTGAAAAATCTCTTGTTTATTTCTCAACATCACTAAAGTCAAATGAAATAACCCTAGAGAAAATGCTGAAGCTGGAACTTCTTCAGAAGTACCAGGAAGATCAAAATATACTTGAGGATGTAATAATTGAAAATAAGCAGGCAATAGAAATGGCTAACATATACAGCAATATTCTAAGCGGCACAATGGATGCTTTTGCTTCAGTAATATCAAACAACCTTAATATTGTAATGAAGCTTCTTGCTTCAGTTACCATTGTAATGGCAATACCAAATATTATTTTTGGTTCCTTTGGAATGAATGTTGGAGGTATCCCATTTGCTGATAGCAGGACAGGTTTCTGGTTCGTTTATATGGTGGCTATTGCCATATCAGTAATCGCTATAATTATTTTAAAAAAGAAAAATTTATTTTAAAAATTTTCCGAGGTGTTATATATTTGTTAGCTGAAAAAATACGTTTTGGAGATACTATAGGAATTGTATCTCCTGCCGGTCCACTCCCTTATGAAGAAATCCAAAGGGGAATAGCTGTTATTAAAAATCTTGGCTTTAGTGTTAAGGAAGGAAATCACATATATGACAAAAATGGTTACTTAGCAGGTTCTGACATTGATAGGGCAAAAGACTTAATGGATATGTTCCTGGATGATGAAGTTAAAATGGTTTTATGCATCCGTGGAGGCTACGGTTGTATGAGACTTCTTCCTTACATTAATTTCAATGCTATAGGTAAAAACCCAAAAATATTTGCTGGGTTTAGCGATATAACAGTTTTCCTAAATACAATCAATAAACATTGCGGATTTATTACCTTCCATTCACCTATGTGTAATTCTGATTTCAGCCATGAAGAAACTTTAAAAAGCTTCTTGCATACAATAATGGAGGGTGATTCCCCTTATATAATAAAAAATCCTAAAGATTACGACCTGACAGGCTTTTCAAAGGAAACTGCTCTAGGAAAACTGGTGGGTGGGAATTTATCCTTGATATGCAGCCTTATTGGAACTTCTCACGAAATTGAATTTGAAAACAATATTCTTTTTATTGAAGAAATAAATGAAACTCCCTATAAAATTGATCGAATGTTTACTCAGCTTATATTGTCAGAAAGGATTCAAAAGTGTGCGGGCATAATTTTAGGTCAGTTTACAAAATGCAGTCTGCCACATTATGAACGAAGCTTTACCTTAGATGAGGTTATAAATGACAGGATATTAAATTTAAATAAGCCCACACTCATTAACTTTATGTCTGGTCATGGATATCCAAAACTAACCCTGCCAATTGGAGCTGAAATTGCTTTGGATTGTGAAAATAAAATAATAAAGGTATTGAACGCTGTATTAAAATAAAAGGAGGGCTTTACCCTCCTATAGAATACTTTTAAGCACCATTCCTATACTTTCATGAAAGATTAAATCCGCCCTGCTGTCATAGCTTGTGGTGGATTTATTTATGAGTATAAGCTTATTTCCATTATAATATTTTATAAGGCTTGCTGCAGGATAAACCACCAGTGAAGTGCCTCCTATAATTAAAACATCCGCATTTGAAATGAAATCCACTGCCTTGTTTATAACATCCATGTCTAAAGACTCTTCATATAATACAACATCAGGCTTTACTACACCCCCGCATTTGTCGCAAACAGGTATTTCTTTGCTGTTTAAAATATATTCCAAGTCAAAATACTTTCCGCAATTTCTGCAAAAATTCCTGTGAATACTTCCATGAAGCTCCATTACATTTTGAGAACCCGCTATTTGGTGAAGGCCATCGATATTTTGTGTTACCACAGCCTTTAATTTTTTCCTTTTTTCAAGTTCTGCCAATGCATAATGTGCATCATTTGGAAGAGCATCTTTATATATCATTTTTTTCTTATAAAAGTCGTAAAATTCTTGAGTATGATTTTCAAAAAAGCTGTGACTAAGCATGGTTTCAGGGGAATAGCTTTTATTGTTCAAAGCCTTATATAAACCATTTTCAGATCTGAAATCTGGAATGTTGCTTTCAGTAGAAACCCCAGCTCCCCCAAAGAAAACTATATTATTGCTGTTATCTATAATAGCTTTTAATTTTTCTATACTCATATTAACCTCCTAAATATATAAATTGTCATGAATTAAATTTATAATATTTCTTAGATCTTTTACTGAAATCTGACCCGGGGCTGAAGCTTTTTTTGCAGCTCCAAAGGTAACATCAGAACCAAATATTTCTCCAGATAGCCTGCTTATTAAACCTTTCCCAGCCATAGACATTGTAATAACAGGCCCATTGCCATATTCCTCTTTAACAATTATAGAAGCGTCTAAAAGTGTTATTACATCTAACGTATTTTGAGGCATAACTGCAATTTTAGGAATATCAGCTCCTAAATCCCATGCTTTTAAAATCCTCTTTATTATTTCACATTTTTCAGGGGTTTTTTTGAAATCATGATTTGAAACTATTACAGATACAGCTTTTTCATGAGCAAAATGTATTAAGGACCTAATATTTTCTTCCTCATTAAATAGTTCAACATCAATAATATCAGCATATCCTGATTCTGCTGCAGCTCTATTTAGTTTAAAATAAGTTTCCGATGTAATTTCATTTTCTCCTCCTTCTGCTTTACTTCTAAAAGTAAATATAAGAGGTTTATCAGGAATTATATTTGATACTTTGCTAAGTGCATTAATTACTTCTTTAAGATTATCATAGTGCTCATAGAAATCCACACGCCATTCTACAATATCTGCGGAAGTTTCCTTAATAACCTCAGCTTCTTCCAAAATCTCTATAAGGCTTCTTCCAATTATTGAAGTGCATATCTTAGGAATTCCTTCTCCTATTTTGACATTCTTTATTTCTAGTGCTTTATTCATATAACTTCACCTGGCTTCTTTAAGATTATATTGTAATAAAGGCTGTGTACATGGACACAGCCTAAAATCTTATTTTATTTCTACTTTGTTTTTATCCTTTAACTTATTCACAGCTTCAGAATACTTATATGCCTGTCTTTCCTGAAGAAGTTTATTTTTAATCATATCCTTTACTTCTGCAAATGGTTTAACTCCAGCTTCCGCCTTAGCATCAACCTTTATGAGGTGATATCCAAATTGTGTTTGAACTGGATCACTAACAGCTCCAATTTCCATAGCAAATGCAGCATCTTCAAATTCAGGTACCATCTGGCCCCTTGAGAATGCTCCTAAGCTTCCGCCTTGTGAGTTTGAAGGACATGTTGAATATTCAAATGCAGCATCCTCAAAAGCTTTACCATTAAGTATTTCTGCCTTAATATCCCCTGCCTTTTCTGCTGAATCTACAAGTATGTGTTTAGCAGTAACAGTTGCCTGGTTTGCAAACATATTTTCATTTGCCTTGTAGTAATCTTCAACTTCGCTGTCTGTAACAGTAACGCCCGCCATAATTTTTGATATACCAGCTTGAATTAATAATTCTTTCTTTGCCATTTCAAGCTGAAGAAGATAATTTTCATCATTTTCAAGTCCTGATTCCTTTGCATCTTTATAAATAAGTTCGAAGGAAATCATCTGGTCAAGCAGCTGCTTTCTTCCTTCTTCTGTATTCATAAATCCTTGTCTTTCTTTTGGAAATCTCATTAATGTTAAATCCAAATCTCTTTCAGTAATTTCTTGTCCGTTTACAATAGCTAATACTTTATTTTCCATTTTATTACTCCTTTATCCTTGTTTGTATATTTCATACCTACATTATTATTACATACTTTTCAGTATATTTCCATAAAAAAATACACTTCATAATAAATGAAGTGTATGGTGGCCAATCCAGGAATCGAACCAGGGACACGAGGATTTTCAGTCCTCTGCTCTACCGACTGAGCTAACTGGCCATGATTACTTGTCTCAAACGACTTATTTATAATAACATATTATTCGAAGTTTGTCAAAAGCTTCTTAGAATACAACTAAATGAGCTGGTCAAAAATAAAAAACACTGAGCATAAACTCAGTGTTTTTTTAACCTGGCAGCTACCTACTCTCCCACAAGGCCTCCCCTGCAGTACCATTGGCGCTCTAAAGCTTAACCTTCGTGTTCGGAATGGGAACGGGTGTTACCTTTAGGCCATTACCACCAGATA
>JBLNDT010000005.1:0-61981 GCA_050261915.1 Solirubrobacterales bacterium | reverse complement strand
ATAATGACATATTCCTATCCCAAGCCATGCAAAAAATGCTGTTATTCCAGATGCATTATATAGTATATAATATATCTTTCCATCCCCTATTAAGGATGCAAAGAATGCAACGCTTGCAACTGCTGTTGTAATGTATAGAGAATTTATTGGAACCCCTTGCTTATTTACCCTTGATAAAAATTTAGGTGCCTTTCCTTCCTTTGACAAGGCATAAAGCATACGTGATGCAACATAAAGCCCGGAGTTCCCACAGGATAAAACCGAGGTTAAAATTACAGCATTCATGGTACTTGCAGCAAATACTATACCGCATTTTTCAAACACTAAAGTAAAGGGACTGTAGGCAATGCTTTCTGCGCCGCTTTTTAGAAGATTCTTATCAGTAAAGGGAATTAGGAATGCTATTACTATTATTGCACCTATATAAAATAGTAAGATACGCCAGAAAACTGATTTTATTGCCTTTGGAACGTTTTCTTCTGGTTTTTCAGACTCGCCTGCAGCAAGCCCCACTATCTCGGTACCAGAGAAGGAAAATCCTGCAACTAAAAATACATTTATTATGGAGGTTAATCCACCTACAAAAGGTGCCTTCACCCCTGTTCCATTTGATAATACCCAGTTGCTAAAGCCTGGAGACCCGTTTCCAGGTATATCAAGTATCATAAGTACACCTACTATTATAAATATAATAACAGTTATTACTTTAATACCTGCAAACCAGTATTCACTCTCACCATATGCTTTAGCCGACAATACGTTTAAGGTAAATATTACTGCTAAGAAAAATATACTCCATAGTGTTCCATTTGTATTTGGAAACCAGAACTTTACTATAATTGATCCTGCAACTAATTCCGCTGCTACACATATTGCCCAGCAAAACCAATAGTTCCATCCTAAAGTAAAGCCTAAGGCAGGGTCCACAAATCTTGTGGCATAGGTTTCAAAGGAACCTGAAAGTGGGAGCAGGGTTGCCATTTCCCCTAGGGAGTTCATTAGAAGATATACCACCATCCCCATAATTAAATAAGAAACAACTGCGCCCCCAGGTCCTGCGGTGCTTACTGCACTTCCGCTGGCAAAAAAGAGACCTGTTCCTATGGAGCCCCCTATTGCTATCATATTCATATGTCTTGCCTTCAAGGTTCGTTTTAATTCATATTTTTCTTTGTTCAATTTTGCACATCCTAACTTTAACTTACTCCTCTAAACCATTTTGATATTGCTCTTATATCCTCTGGACTTGTTTTGCAGCAACCTCCTATCAAACGGGCACCATGTTCATACCAGATTTTAGCTCCTTCACAAAACCCTGAACTTGAAGAATCTCCATGCCAGGTTTTTGTAACAGCATCATACTCTTCTCCTGAGTTAGGGTAAACCACCACTGGCTTTCTTGAATTCTTTTTTATTTCATCCACCAGACCTGGTATATACTGTGGTTTAGTACAATTTATTCCAATTGCTGCAACCTGTTCAAATCCATCTAAAAATTCTGCACACTCTGCTATGGTGGTTCCATCACTTATTTGTGAAGAATTTTTCGCACTAAAGCTTACCCAGCAATATACTCCTTTAAATTCCTCAAGAAGTTTCACAATTGCTTTTGCTTCAATGAGGCAAGGTATGGTTTCACAAGCTAATATATCTGCCCCAGCTTCAATAAGAGCCTTTATTCTTGGCCTGTGAAATTCAATCAGTTCATTTTCAGTTACATTATAATGACCTCGATATTCAGAGCCATCTGCAAGATACGCCCCGAAAGGACCTACGGAAGCTGCAATTATTGGCTTTGGTCTTTTTTCCTTTTCCTTAAAACTTTCCCAAAAATCATCTCTTGCTATTCTTGCAATATAAACAGATCTTTTAATTAATTCAATTGACTCCTCCCTGCTGTACCCTCGTTTTGAAAAGCCTTCAATTGTTGCCTGATAGCTTGAGGTTGTAGCGCAATCAGCTCCTGCTGCAAAATAATCATAATGCACCCCTTTAATAATCTCTGGATTTTCTGCAAGTACCTTTGCAGACCAAAGATCATCATTAATGTTGCAGCCCCTTGCCTCAAGCTCAGTAGCCAGTGCACCGTCTAAAATGACAATCTGGTAGTCTTTTAAAATTTTTTCTATTGGATTCATAGTGTGCTCCTCCATTCAGTATTTTATATAAAAATAAAGCTGTCTTTCTTAAATAAGAAAAACAGCTTTTAAAAATTATACCTACTGATGTTTCTCTTATCTGTCAGAATAAATTAATTCTGCAGGAATTGACACCGTTGCATTCGAATGAGAATGCTGGTTGTCGGGCTTCATAGGGCCAGTCCCTCCACCGCTCGTGATAAGAATTTTATATTAAATTTTAATGCCTTATTGAATAGAACAATTATACTAACCTTTCCTTAATATGTCAATACAATAATAAAATCGGTTAATTGAGTTCACTATTTGAACTCAATTAAATGATTTTATTAGATTATTTTCAGTTTTATCGTAATTAAACTATTGATTTTTACTAAATTTTGTATTATAATGATTTTAATGTTCATAATATGAACGCAAAATTGTTTTAGGAGAGTGGATTTATGAATAATTGGGATTACTGGAAAGAAGTATGGGACAGAAAAGGAAATTCAGAAACAAACGATATCCGTACAATAGATGGATTTGAAGATACTACTGCAGATCTTGAAAAAATCGCAGCTAATATAACAAGAGTTATGAAAATTGAACCTACAGATAAAGTATTGGAAATAGGTTGTGGTGCCGGCGGAGTTGCTCAATACCTGAACTGTGATTACGTAGGAATTGACTATTCAAAACCAATGGTAACAAAACATATACAGTTTCTTAAAAACTCAGTACTACAATGCGAAGCAAGTGATTTGATATTTAAAGACAAAAGCTTTGATAAAGTTTTTATATATGGAATAAGCCACTATTTCCCAGATCATGATTATGCAAATAAAGTTTTTGCAGAGATGAAAAGAGTAGCAAAAAAGGCTGTTTTTATAGGAGATCTTCCTGTTTCATCCCACAGAGATACTCATCTTTTATATAAAAAGGAAGATTTTAGTGACTGGACTATATTACCTCCAGACTACAATCCTGTAAGATTTAACGTATATAAGGAATTATAAAACTTTTAATAAGTATAGAATGGAGCTTTAAGGCTTATCTATACTTATTTTTTTAAATTTGAAAAGGAGTTGATATTATGCAGGCTCTTATGCTGGCTGCAGGTATGGGAAAAAGACTTGGTAAATACACTAATGAAAATACAAAATGTATGGTGGAAGTTGCGGGTAAAAAGCTTATTGACAGAGCTATAGAAGCTCTTAAGTATGCTGATATAAAAAAATTCATCGTAGTAATAGGCTATAAAGGAGATCTGCTGAAAAAGTACCTTGAAGATAATTATGATGATATTGAATTTATTTTTGTTGAAAATAAAGAATTTGATAAAACTAATAACATATACTCCTTGTACCTGGCTAAAGATTACCTTAAAGAAGATGATACCGTAATTTTAGAATCCGACCTGATATATCAGATAGATGTTATAAAAAAACTTGTGGATTCAGATTATAAAGATGCTGCAATTGTAGCAAAATATGAACAGTGGATGGATGGTACCGTAGTTTTTCTTGATGAAAGCGATAATATAACCGAGTTTATTGAAAAGAAAAATTTCATACATTCAAAAATTCACGATTACTATAAAACAGTTAATATATATAAATTCAGCAAAGATTTTTCAAAGAAGTACTACCTTCCGTTTATAAATGCTTATATTGAGGCTTATGGAAATAATGAATACTATGAGCTTGTGTTAAAAGCCATAGCACACCTTTCAAAATCTGAATTAAAGGGATTTAGGCTTAACAATGAACTATGGTATGAGATTGATGATGCCCAGGATCTTGATATTGCAGACACAATGTTTTCAGAAGGAAATAATAAACTTGAAAATTTCCAGAAAAGGTATGGTGGTTACTGGAGATTTCCTAAAACAAAGGATTTCTGCTACCTAGTTAATCCTTATTTCCCTAAAAATAATATGATTGAAAAATTTAAGTGCAACTTTTACGATTTGTTTTCACAGTATCCATCAGGTATGCAGGTTCAAAGGGTAAATGCTGCTAAAATGTTCAATATAGATAAACGTGAAATACTAGTTGGCAATGGCGCCTCAGAATTGATAAATTGCCTGGGAAGGATAATAAAGGGAAAAACCCTGGTACCGGTACCCTCCTTTAATGAATATATAAGGTGCTTTACCGAAGCAGAGATTGTCCCTTTAAATACTGCTAAATACAACTTTAAATTAACCCCTAAAAGTATACTTGAAAAAATTGAGGAAGTTGATAATGTTGTACTGGTTAACCCTGACAATCCTACAGGAAGTTTCCTAAAATATGATGAAATAATAGAAATAATAGATAAGTGTTATGGGAATAATAAGACCGTTGTAATAGATGAGTCATTTATAGATTTTGCACATGAATCAGTAAGATATACTCTAATCGACTCTGATATTCTAAAGAAGTACCCAAATCTTATTGTTATAAAAAGTATAAGCAAATCTTACGGTATTCCGGGATTAAGACTTGGAGTACTTGCAACCTTCGATGAAAGTATTATTTCGAAAATGAACAGGCTTATGCCGGTATGGAACATAAACTCCTTAGGGGAATACTTTTTCCAGATTATTAATCTTTACCAAAATGACTACTTTGATTCCTGTAATAAAATTGCCGAAGAAAGGCATGATTTAATATGTGCCTTGAAAGAAATGCCAGGGATTACTCCTTATCCTTCTGAAGCAAATTATGTTCTTTGCAGTTTGAGCAATATGGATTCAAAGGAATTAGCTTCAAAGCTTCTATGCGACTACAATATTTTTGTAAAAGACCTATCCGATAAAGAAGGTTTTAATGGTGGAAGCTACCTAAGACTTGCGGTACGAAATTCAGATGATAATAAGTGCCTTATAAATGCTTTTAATGAAATTTTAAAATATTAACAAATTGAAAACTTAATGTAAAATGTCACATATTTATTATTATTTTGGAAATACGTGCTATAATGAGATAGTAAACAATACACATGCCCTCAGGCAGAATGGAGACGAAGCTTTATGAAATCAAAACGTAAAAAACCTGTATTTTCTATTATTTTATTTGTAGCATCTGGAATTATAGCCGTACTTGGTACAGCTCTCTTAGTAAGTAATGTGATGCTGTATTCTCATAATGTTACCCAGTATGTAGCACAGGGTTATTCCATTGATACAGTAACAGCACAATTATTACCTTCTCAGTTAATACCAGGAGTATTGGAACCTGTTTGTGTCTATTATGGAATTGCACTATTATTAGCGGCTGCAGGGATTATAAATCAGAAACTTACAAAATTAACTGCTGAACCAGTTATTGAAGAAGACTTCGAACCAGCATTTGAAGCTAAAGAAGTACCAACTGTTTTGAATGAACACCATCACCCAACTGAAGTTATTGAAGATAAAGAAACTATAGATGAATGTATTAGTGAACTAGAGGACGATAAATAAAAACGCTCCCAAAAGTTAGATTTTGATCAAACTTTTGGGAGCGTTTTTTTATGTTAGACTCTTGGAATAAATTTCAGTATACTTAAGTTTTCCGTTAACATTTTCCGATTTCATAAGGCTTACTTTTTCAACCTTAGTTATTATTGGTTTAAAGCTTTTTGATATTATGTCAATATTACAGCCTTCTTTAAACACCACATCACGGCCAAGGGTAATATGTGGAACATACTCTCTGTTTTCTAACTTAACCCCCCTAAGCTTAAGTTCCTCCCTAAGTATATTATAAACACTAAAGAGCTCCCGTGTTTTTTCAACCCCAAGCCAGCAGATTAATCCGCCTCTGCTCTTAAAACATCCTAAATCACTAAGACAAAGGCTGAATGATTTCTCCTTAAGCCTCTCTAAAGCTTCTATCACATCAGTGGAAGTTTTCGTTTCTCCTATAAAAACCAGGGTAATATGCAGATTTTCTCTTCTGGTGAACCTGCCCTTTAACACAGCTCCTTTTAGGCTGTTTATAATATTTTCAAGTTGATTTTCAACTTCCAGGCTGAAATTCACAGAAATAAACAATCTCATATTTTTGTCTCCCAGGGAGTTTTTTATTCATTTTCAATTTTAGTTGCAGCAACATACTGTACACTATCGTATAAGTACATAGTTATAAGAAGATCAAGTTTCTTGCTTTGAGCCAATATTTCAAGGTCTTGAACGTCACAATTATTTTTTATTATCATATTATGTAGTTTTTCTTTCTCCAAAATAATTAATTCTTCAATATCAGCCATAAACCCATCTCCTTATAATTAAACTATATCACAAAAGACATAATTAATTTACATATAATATAAATATTAACATAAAATTATTATTCTATTATACATTTCCAATAAAAACATAATTTAAATACTTTTCTGCTATAACTTTTAAATCATATAGTGTTTTTATTGGGGTAGGTATTTTGTCTGCCATTTCAAACCTTGGGAAAAACCTTGACAAATGCAGTGGAATATCAGGAGATAGTGAGCTGATCCATTTTGCCATTTCTTCTATAACCTCTGGGGAATCGTTAAGTTCCGGTACTATCAGTGTAGTTATTTCCACATGGCATTGTTTGGAGCTGATTTCTATGGTTGACTTTACCGCTTCCAAATTCCCCTTTACAATATCCCGGTAGTATTCTGAGGTATATCCTTTTAAATCTATGTTCATGGCATGGATGTAAGGAAGCAGTTCCTTCAATGGTTCAGGGCTTATATATCCATTTGTCACAAGAACATTTACAAGACCTTTTCTAACTGCCAGTTTAGCAGTATCAAGTATATATTCATACCAAACTGTAGGCTCGTTGTAAGTATAGGCTATTCCAATATTACCCTTATCCTTCAAACTCAACGCTCTGTTTACTAATTCTTCACTTGATATATAAACAGCTTCAACCTCCTCAAGTTCAAGCCTTGCAATGCTGTAATTCTGACAAAATGGACATTTAAAATTGCATCCTAGAGATCCAGCAGACAAAATACTGCTTCCTGGATGAAAATTATAAAGAGGTTTTTTCTCTATTGGATCCAGAGCCAAAGCTGAAATCTTTCCGTAATTTAAAGAATATAACATACCTTCAATATTTTCCCTTACGCCGCAGCTCCCCCTTTTCCCCTGTGGGATATAACAATAATTAGGACAAAGTCTGCACAGCACCTTGTTATTTTCCTTTTTTTCATAGTACATAGCTTCCTTTAAAGTATCCAAAGCTCTCCCCCTATTTATACCTTATAACTTCAAATCTTTCCATTTCATAGTTTTCATTACTACCTATACCAGCTTTACTTAATGCTATATCAACCTGCTGCTCAGGAGTATCCACCCCTTCCAATGCTGGCAGCAACACCCCCCTCCTATATCCACTAGTCACTATAACACCATATTTTTTAACATCAAGTTCTTTTATGGAATGTATTTTTTCAGGTTCACCTAGTACATCTACCGAATATTCAAGTTCAGGCAGTTCCTCCTCTCTTACCGGATCAAAACGGGGATCCTCGGTGCCTGACTTTATTGCATTACTTGCTATTTCTTCTGCGATACATGCTTTTGTAGGAAAAATAGTTCCAATACAGCCTCGAAGCCTTCCATGTTTTTTTAGTGAAACAAAAACCCCTGCCTTTTTTGATAACATTTCCTTAGGAATATCCTTTGAAATAATTAATTTTCTTCCTTGTCTTATGAAAGTTTCAAGAGTTTCCCTGGCAAGTTTCACCTCAGAGCTTTCTTCAGCTTCTGCAACTTTAATCTTTGCAGCAAGATATCCAACTCCAAAAGGACCTTCGTGAGAATATATTTCAGAATCTAATTTTAGTCCTTTAAGGGCACCTAACATCATTAGGAAGGACCTGGTTCCACACTGTCCGGCTTCCTCCATAAAATCCTCCTCCATATTAATTATGCTGTCTATATCAAGCTCCTTAATTCCTTCTACAATTTTTTGATCATACAAAGCTCCCTTGCTGCTAAATCCTGCGGGAGCATCTTTGGTGAGCTTATGGGATAAGTCACCGCTGGCAACAAATACAACATCTTCATTACTTGCCTCCACAGCACCCTTAATACATTCACCAAATTTATATATTTCCTTTAATGATAAAAATGGTGTTGAAATTACAATAAGCTTAAAGTTTTTAATTTCTTTATTTATAAAGTAAAGTGGCACCATAGCTCCATGATCGAGCATATCTGATATACCATACAACCATTTTTGGGACTGGGTTAGCCCACCTGCGCTTATACCTGCATCCTCTGCCCTTTCAAGGATTTCAGAAGCTAAGCCTAAATTGTTTTCATATTCAAATTTCTCACTTGGACATCCAAAAGAGCTTAAATCACCTACCAGCCTTTCCTTATCTGATATATAAACATAATCTTTGAAGCATGGTGCATGGGGGGAAGACAAAATAATTGTGTAGGGATTGTCTTTTGCAATGTTTTTTGCTATTTTTTTAACTCCTTCAATTGTAACAGCAGCATCCACCTCGCTGCCTTTGCCTACCTCAGGTATTATTATGGGAGGATGCGGCATAATATATCCATTCTTTATTTTACCCATCTTCATTCCTCCTTTATATTTTAATTTCATGATACACCTAATTATTGGAATTTTCAATCAATTTAACTTTTATTAATTTGTTTAAACTTATGTCAAATATTTATGAAGGTGGCTATAATATGATTATTAACAATGTAATGGGGGTGGCTTAAATGAAGAATATATATAAAAAAATTTTTATAATACTAATAATATTGCTGATCCTAGGATGAAATCTCCTAAAAAACCTGAAAATACCCCAGTTCCAAACACTGAGTATAAAGTCAAAGAGGTTGTTCAGCCTGATGAAAAACCATCTATTCCTAAAACCGAGGAGAAAGAAAAAGAAAAACCTTCTGAGAAGGAACAAACTCCTGTGCCTGAAAATCCAGTATCTGAAAAAGTAGCAGAGCAGTTATATCTCAAATTTGGGGATAAAGGTGAAAAGGTTATAGAACTTCAAACCAAATTAAATAAATTCAGATATAATATTGATGCAGATGGAGAATTTGGATATAATACAGATTTTGCAGTAAAGGATTTTCAAAATAAGGTGAATTTGGAAGTGGACGGAATTGCAGGTCCGGATACATTTAGGCTTTTGGATACAACCCCTACTCGGGCACCTTACCTGTACAACGCAGCAGAATACTATCAAAATATTGTTAATTCAAACAACTGCCCAAGCACCACAAGCTATTATATCTATGTAAATTTAACAAGACATGTGGTATGCATATTAACTGGACACAATCATAATTGGAGTACAATAAAAATTTATTCCTGTACTGTTGGCAAAAGTTCCACACCAACAATAACCGGAAAGTTTACTGTGGGCCAGAAAGGACTCTCCTTTGTTACAGAAAATGATCTGATTTGTAAGTATTATACCCAAATCAGAGGAGATTATTTATTTCACAGCATACTATACGGCATAGCAGATTCAAGACTTGGTATGAACCTCTCACATGGGTGCATTAGACTAGCTACAGAAAATGCATACTATATATACAAAAATGTACCTTACGGAACTGGTATTTGGATTCAAAACTAGAGATACTGCTTAAGCTTTTCAAGTGTATCAGCAAACTTGCTTGACTTTACATCTGGAAATGCTTTAATAAGACGCTTATGTGTAAAGTATTTTCCAAAAATAAGCTTCTTCTGCCTATGGAGCAGTTCCTCAAATTCTGGATATCTGTCTTGAAGCTTATCTTTAATTTTTTCATTTTCAACCACAACTGCTAAAGCAGTTTTTGAAATATTTTCTCCAAGCTCTTCAGAAATTTCCCTTATTTTATTTCCAACCTCTTCAAGTTGTCTCAATCTCTCATTTAAATTAAAAATAGATACTACAGTTGAAGCTGCATCTACAGCAAATACCAGCAATGCAACAGCTAAGAAAATTCCACCTGCAAGACTCCAGGACTTTATAATCAATATTTCTACTGCAGGATGGATTACCTTGATGATCATTACACATCCAAGCCCCCATGCAATTGAAAATGCCAGGCACACATAACCTCCTAAATTAAAAGGAAAATTAGAATAATCCCACCATTTTGTATGAAATAATTTTTCCAGGATCAATCCTGTAAACCCCTCTAAAAATGTTGTTAAAATAACGGAGCCTGTAAACAAAAATAACAGATTTTCTTTTATAGGTGAAAGTAATATAATTATTATAATCATACCAAAACCATATATGGGACATACAGGTCCGTTTAAAAAGCCCCTGTTTATGAACTTTCCCTCGGTAACAGCTGCATATATTACTTCCATGCACCAGCCAATAAATGAATAGATAACAAAAATGTATAAAAAATTATAAATTATAAAGCTTTCTGCCATATTTCCATCTCCCGTTATAATATAAGAATAATTATATCAAATATTAACTTACTCAGCTATTAAATTAAAGAAAGGAGATCTCTTATGAGCTATAATTCCCTTGAAAAAACTTTGACCATTAAAACCTTCCACATTAATAATGTGGTTTTTGGTGACAAAAACAATGTGGATACTGAAGGCACAATGACCTTGAACAAAAATGTTCTTTTGAACATTTTAGAAGAAGAACCTTTAATAACTGATTTAGATATTAAAATAATCAAACCTGGAGATTATGAGAGGTTTACAAACTGCATAATTGACTTTATTCCTGTTTCAGCTAAAGCACTAGGAAAGATCGGTGAAGGTATTACACACACCCTAACAGGAGTTTATCTTATGCTCACAGTTGTTGGAAGTAATAAAGGAAAACCTTCCCGGTTTGGAATTTCAGATGGAATCCTTAGGGATCTTATATGCCTCGATAAAGCCGGCACCCCTTCTAGTAATGACTTTATAATATCCTTTGATTTAACAATAAATGAGGATTCACTTTCCACTAGACCTGGCATTACTGCAGCTCATCAGGCCTGCGACAAATATATTCAAATTTTCAGGGAAAAAATGAAGAAATTTAACGGAAAAAATTGCCAAGAAAAATATGAATATACTGAGAAAAAATATTTTGCAGAAAAAAGAATAGCTCTTATAAAACAGGTTCCAGGTCAGGGAGCAATGTTCGATACATATATTCTCCCTGAAGAACCCTCCGGAACAGCTTCCGGACACTCAATAATCGATTTTGGAAATGCACCTATAGTACTCACACCAAATGAGTACAGAGATGGTGCTCTTCACGCTATGTAAGGAGGTTTTATTATGGGAGTAAGCACATCAACAAAAGAAACAACTTTACACTATTTTAGAGACCCTCTAATGGATATAATATCCTCTGACAAGGATTTATATCTTACAGGTGTTATAATTGCAGGTACCCCTCAGGACAATGACAGCAAATACCTGATTGGAGAAAGGGTAGCTACCTTGGCATCAGCAATGAACCTTGATGGTGCATTAATTTCTGTTGAGGGCTGGGGAAACGATCATGTGGATTTTGCAAATACCATTGAAGAATTAAGCAAAAGGGGCATAGCTGTTTCAGGACTTAGCTTTGTTGGAAATGAAGGATTTGTAGTAAGCAATAAATATATGGACACAATAGTTGACTTCAACAAATCAGATTCAGGATATGAAACTGGAAAAACAGGAGAGAATAACATTGATAAATTAGATGCTAAAAAAGCTTTGGCTTACTTAAAACTTAAAATGAACAAAAGAACACCCTTCCGGCCATAGGCCGGGAGGGTATCCTTTGCTGAAAACATCCGATATATTAATATAAATTATGATATCAAGCTTTTGTTTCTTCCTTATTACCTATTTTTGTCAGCATTACTCCAAAGTATTCAGATATAAATCCAAGACATGCTCCAGCAAGGAGTGCTATTAAGGTTCCCTGCCAGTTAAAATTAGTTCCAAAAAAACATGCAATTCCTGCAAAGGTTCCAGGTATAAAGGACAAGATACCTAATTTAGCTTGTATACATGCTAAAAATACAATTATTGCAATATATACTCCTAAACCATACTGAAACGGAAAACTTTTTAATAAAAATACTATAATAAGCCCCCATATTATTCCTGATACATTTGATGCTGCCACTTTCATGAGACCTTCTTTTTTTCCCCCTGCTGCAAAAAAGCAAGCCCATGATACAAAAGCCACCCAGGTGATTAATCCTGCCGGTCCGCTGAATTGTCCCCATAATCCTGCCAGTACCCCGATAGATATTCCTAATGCTACTAATAAATCCATTAATTTAATCCTCCTGTATAAAATTTTAACGGATAAGGTTTTCAGCAAAGTGAAAATGCATGTGAAAAAATCCTCCCTTAGCATATTCACATAATTACATAAAGCAATTTCTGTGCCATTATATGCTAAAGAAGGATTTCCGTACAAAATCATATTTTAAATATTCAATTAGTATTAATTTGATAATTCTTTACTGATTTTATGATCATTTTTTGAAACAGTGCTTATTTTTAGCACAGTTCTTTTTCTATAAATATCTTTACAATTTCCGGATCAAACTGGGTGCCTTTATTTTTTTCAAGTTCAAGAACAGCTTCCTCATGGGATAACATTTTACCGTAAGTTCTTCTGCTTGTCATTGCGTCATAGGCATTTGCCACACTTATAATTCTTGACTGCAGGGGTATTTCCTCACCCTTTAATCCCTTTGGATAGCCTTTTCCATCCCATCTTTCATGATGAGAAAGAACATAATCAGCCATTTCCGACATGTTGTTAACAGTACTTAATATTCTATATCCAACTTCCGGATGACGCTTTATTTCTTCAAATTCCAATTCATCTAATGGAGATGGCTTATTCAATATGTTCTCATCCACAGCAATCTTCCCTATATCATGGAGTAGTCCAAGGTTCTTTAATTCTTGAACCTGTTCATCATTCAAACCCATTTCTTCGCCTATAGTTTTGCTTAACTCAGATACTCGTTTTGAATGAAGCTCCTCCCTCTTGTTCTTTTCATAAAGGGTGCTTATTATTGTATTTATTGTTTTTCCCCTCATACTTGGACTTTCAAATAGCTTTTTCTTGTACATGTGATCTTCTGCCTTTTTCATAACTTCGTCCACATCATCAGCTTCAGTTAATTTGGTTTCGTATCCAATAGATACTGAAATGTCTATGGAATCCACCTTTTCAGTTAAGGCTATGTCCTTAATCCTTTTAATGATTTTTTCTGCTTCAAATTCGTCAGTTTTTGGCAGTAGTATGACAAACTCATCTCCGCCTTGTCTGGCAATTATATCATCAGCTCTGCAGCCTTTAATAAAAATTTCAGAAACCTTTTTTAACAACTTATCCCCCACGGCATGTCCAAATGAATCGTTAACAAGCTTTAAGCCGTTAACATCAGACATTACAATAGTCAATGGATAGTTTCTAGGCACATCTAGTCGTTTAAGCTCCTCCTCGAAAAATCTTCTGTTGTATAGACCTGTAAGCTGATCATGATAACTTAAATATTCAAGCTTCATTTCCATTTGCTTCCTGTCTCTCATATCTCTGCAAAGGCAGTGATAAACATCCTTACCCCTAATCATAATAGAAGTAAGCATAATTTCAAAAGGAATAAGCTCCTTTGCTTTATTTAAATACCACCATTCAAATCTATACTGCTTATTTTTCTTTGCTTCATTTCTTACATCAATAAGTTTTTCCATGGAACTTATTCCATCAGGCTGAATTTCTGGGCAGAACTCTAAAGGTGATTTTCCAACAACCTCCTGTTTTGAGTCAACCTGCAATACCTTAAGCATTGCAGCATTGCAGTCAAGAACATTTTGCCCTGATAAAAGTAGAATCCCGTCTGAGGAACCTTCAAAAAGGTTCCTAAAAGTGTACTCGCTGGCAGCAACAGCTTCTTCTGCAAGTTTTCTTTGCGTAATATCCTCCACCAGCAATGCAAGCTTATTTTCTCCTGGCCTGTAAGCTACCACCTCAATGTATTTTCCGTTGGTTTCTACATATCTTTCATAATATATTGGTTCTCCAGTAATAACTACCTGCTTAAATTTTTCTATATATCCCTGAGGTAAATCTGGTATTATTTCAAGTATATTTTTACCAAAGGCTTCTCCTTTAGTCATTTCCAAATATTTTTCATAACTTTCATTTGCGTCAATAAAAATGAATTTTACATCCTCATTGTCAAAAACAGCCTCATAAAGGACTAGCCCTTGCTGCATTTGATTTACCAGCGCCTTGTATTTATCATTGCTTGCTATAAGCTCAAATTCCCGTTCCTTTTCAATGGTAACATCTCTTGATATTGCCAGAATTTCATTAATGCTGCTTTTTACCATCCTAAGTTCAAAATGTTGAGGTTTCCCTGCTATTTCAAGAGTGTATTCCATATTCTCAAGGTTTCCAGTATTAAAAACATTATGAATTTTTTCTATTGCAGTATCTGCTATATCTTTTGGGAGCACTTCGCTTATGCTCTTACCTATAAATGCATGCACAGGTAGAAGCAAATTGCTTTCATCACTTACTTTACAGTCAAGGAATATTCCTTCACGGTTCAGAATAAAAATCAAATCAGGAATAGCCTTTATTATAGCCTGATTGTCGGATTCGCTGCGTCTTAATAGTTTTTCATTTTCCACCAGCTGCTCATTTTGAATTCTAAGCTCTTCCTCTGAGGCTGCAAGCTGTTGAATATATTCCTGGAGTTCTTGATTTGCAGAGGATATTTGTTTATAGCTTTCATTTAAAGCATTTTGAGTTAGTTGAACCTTTTTAAGCTTGTCTCTTATAAGCATAAACAATATCATTGAAGTAAAAATCACATAGAACCAACCCTTGTATACTCCAAGTCTGGTCTGCATTTCAACATCAGATGATATTAATAACAATAATTGTTCTGAAAAGTATATCCAGAGGAATCCAATGCTAAAATATATTGCTGTAATCTTAATTGATGATAATATATACATATTTTCATTATTAACTTTTAACAGAGAGCCTATCTTTCTTTTTAAATCTTCTAGCATAAAATCACCCCGGTTCTTATAATATTATATCTTATTATACTAACAATGTTATTCTTTTACAACAAACCATTGATATTTTATTCACCCATTAAAACAGAATGAACTTCCACCCCGTATCGTCTTATTATGTCCTGCTTAGCTTGTCTATACGCTTCACTTTGCCCTTTTTGATCCGTTCTGTCTATATAATATTTTGCAAGCTCTTCAGCTATTACATCTAGAAGCAGTTCTGCCAAAAGAAGTCTTGCTCCATCCTTGAAATGTCCTTGTCCATTTACATATAGCCTCACTGTTGGAGCCTCTGTATTAATCAATATAAGTCTTTCAGAAGGACTGTATATAGCCCTGTCCATGTCGTTGCTCAAATTTCGCAGTTCATATCCTCTGAACAACGCAGTGGAATTGTCCATATTCCAAGGTCTGTTAGGCTTCCCTGAAGGGTGTCCATAGCCTTGACCGGAAGCGTTTTCAGCAATTACAATTTCGCAGGCTGCAGCATATGGCCCTGATACCGCTTCAATTTTTCCATGCTCACCAATTTTACTTCCTGTAATCTGAAACTGCATACGGCCGTCCTCTGGAATTTCCGATCCAAGGATTGCACTTAAAATTGGCTCCGCCTTCATACTCTCCCCTAAATTATAATTAAAGGATATTATATCCTGTGAAAGTAACTGGCTCTTATCGATAATCAAGGTAACATTAAACTTTTTATTTACCTTTCTGTAATAAAAAGGAGTACTGAATCTAAGCACAGCAGGTCTCCCCGTATCAAATGGACCGTAAGTTCCAGTTCCAGGTCCTGGTGGAAGGATAATACCAAGATCTTCGGAAGCAACCTGATTCATTTTTTTCAATATATTTTCTATCATATCCTGTGTTCTTTTGGAAGTAGTTGCATGATCCACATGACTAAGTCTCAGCTGCTCATTTTTTATAAAGCTGCTTACAACTTCGCTTACTGCATCTGAAAAAGCAGAGACAAAGGGATCTTTCATGTTAAGCCCTTCTCTTTCGTCACTGATAATAGGATTACCCTTTGCAAGCATTTCCACAAATCCGGGACAATTAACAGCTCCATAAAGATACTCGGTTCCCAATTGATTTTCATACTTAAAAAACTGGCAGTCAAAAACTGCAGTACCTGATATTACAAGCAAGCCGTTTGTCCTCTCATTACCCCTTAATACCAGCTCCCGGTCCAAAGCTTTCTTCAAGGTTATACAGAAGTTGTAGCTTCTCCCATTATAATTAAAGGTATGAACCTCATCAGGTCCCATTAAAATCCTTGATTCTGGTTCATCAAATTTAAGGATTATGGATGCTTCAATTTTTGAAGACTGGTTTATATTAATCAGTTCAACCTGACGTCTGTTAAGTATATCCCTTAAATATATGTTATTTGTAATTGTTTTTGATAAAGAGCTGAAATACGGGATGTTTGCAAGAGGATTTTCTACTATCACCGTTACCCTGGTGCCATTACAGCCCTTTGGTATATCAAGCCTGTTATAATCCTTTTCCAAAACTTCTCTTCCTGAATTCCAATCATCAAAAAGGTATTCTCCGTTTTCTCCTCTAAAAAGGTCAACTCTTGAAATAATACCTTCATTTATAGATTCGATCCAGCCATGGCCAAGACCATATATGGCTTGTTTCATTCCTCTTCCAAAATATCCTCTGCCCCCGGCTTCACCCTTTGCCATAAGACTGTGAGCTCCTCCATAGGACAATACAGAAAGAATTGTTTTAAAGGACATTCCCTCTGCATGATCAGTAACGGTTAATACTGCACCATTTTGATGACGCTCGTAGCTTATTAATATTTTATTGCTTGTTGCAGCACCCTTAGCTTCAAGTCTTGAATAACTGTCATCTGAGTTTGTAATTAATTCTACCAGTGCCTTTTCAATTGAGGAAAACCTCCTGGAATCTATATCTATTACTCTTTGGTCTACAGGTAATGATGATATTGACATAATGCCACCCCCGGTAAAATACTATAACTAAATGTTATCATAATCTTCTAGTATTTTCAATTTCCTATCCTTGCTGCAGGGTTGTAATGTGCAATTTATCTTGATATACTTAAAAAAAGTAACTTAAGGTGGGGTTTAAATGAAATTCTTGAGAAAATTTTTCAAAAAATTCGGACCTGGTTTTATAACCGGTGCTTCAGATGATGACCCATCCGGAATAGTTACCTATTCTCAAACCGGGGCTCTTTTTGGGTACAGCCTGCTTTGGCTCACACCCTTTTCCTTTCCCTTTGTAATGGCAATACAAGAAATGTGCGGCCGCATAGGATTGGTTACAGGCAAAGGGCTTAGTGCTATCTTAAAAAAACACTATCCAAAATGGGTGCTCTTTATTGCAGTAACCCTCCTTTTCACTGCAAACACTGTTAATATTGCAGCGGACCTTGGAGCCATGGCCGCATCTGCTCAAATGGTTTTTGGGCTATCCTTTACCTTTTGGATATTCTTTATAAGTTGTTTAATTATTTTCCTTGAGATATTCATCAGTTACAATTCCTACTCACGAGTATTGAAATTTTTTGCACTATGTCTTTTTGCTTACTTTATAACAGCATTCATGGTAAAACAGGATTGGAATTTAATCATAAAAAGCATAGTAATCCCTGATATAAAACTAACAAAAGATTACCTTTTAAATATAGTTGCATTTCTTGGCACCACAATTTCTCCTTACCTATTCTTTTGGCAGGCCTCGGAAGAAGTGGAGGAAAAAATAATAAAACACAGATACAATGCAGATAAAGCTAAGCATCCTACGGTTAGGGAATCAGAAATAAAAGATCTTAGAATTGACACTGCATTTGGTATGATATTTTCGCAAACTGCTGCTTTTATGATTGTTATAACTACTGCAGCCACTCTTCATTTGAATGGTATTACACAGATTGAAACAGCACCTCAGGCAGCTCTTGCTTTAAAACCCTTCGCAGGTGATATGGCATACCTTGTTTTTGCCATGGGGGTAATCGGTTTAGGAATGCTTGGAGTTCCTGTACTGGCAGGTTCTAGTGCATACGGGGTATCGGAAGCCCTTGGCTGGAAAGAAGGTCTTGGTAAAAAACTGTGGGAGGCCCCATTATTCTATAGCATTATTGCGCTATCAACCTTAATAGGTCTTGCAATGAATTTTATAGGAATAAATCCAATGAGGGCATTGTACTATGCAGCTGCAGTAAATGGTCTGCTGGCTCCTCCACTGATGTTTATTATATTATTTATAGGAATAAACAAAAAAATAATGGGATCCCATATTAATGGAAGATTAAGTACAGTATTAAACTTTTTGGGTGCTCTGCTCATGACTGGGGCAGCATTTATGCTCCTTATAAACCTATAATTTCTCAAAAGCAGGTGAGATATATGAGAAAAATCATTTTTCTGGTGGATATGAATTCCTTCTTCATAAGCTGTGAAACATTAAGACATCCTGAAATAAAGGATAAACCCGCTGCTGTGGCAGGAGATCCAAAATCTAGAAGGGGAATTATTTTAACGGCTAATTATGAAGCACGAAAATTTGGGGTTAAAACCACCATGCCAATATATCAGGCAAAAAGGCTTTGCCCATCAATAATTCTGATTCCACCTGACCATAGTTTTTATATTAAGAAATCTGAAGAAGTAATGAATCTTCTTAATACATATACTCCTCTTATTGAGCAAAACAGCATAGATGAGGCCTGGCTGGATATGACCGGATGTGAAGCATTGTCAGGAAAGCCAATGGAAGCTGCAAAAGATATAATGAAAACCATTATGGATAAACTTGGGCTCCCATGCTCAATTGGAATATCAGAAAATAAGTTCTTATCAAAAATGGCTTCAGAAATGAAAAAACCTATGGGTATAACTCAACTTTTGAAAGAGGATATACCCTTTAAAATGTGGCCCCTTTCAGCAGGTTCCATGTATGGTGTCGGAAAGCAGACTGCTGAAAAACTTAAGGAGCTTGGGATAAATACTATAGGCGATATTGCCTCTTCTTCAAAGGAAAGACTTATAAAAACTTTAGGTAAGTTTGGAGGAGAGATTTATGAACTTTCAAAAGGCAATGACCAGTCTCAGGTTGTTCCAAGGAAAGAAGAAGATATAAAATCCATTGGACGTTCCGTAACTTTAGGAAGGGATATTATTAATATTGAGGATGCAAGGCTGATACTACTTAAGCTTTCCGAGGAAATAAGCGCTTCAGCCAGGAAACATGAAAAAAAAGGCCGAACTGTTCAAATAAATATTAAATACTCTGATTTTAAAGCTATAACCAGGCAAACCTCAGTTAAACCAACATTTCTTACAAATGAAATATATTCTGCGGGAGTTGAGCTCCTTGAAAAAAATTGGAACAACCAGCCGGTAAGGCTTCTCGGAATAAGCATAACTGGATTTTCAGAAGATTCTTCCCTTCAGCAGCTATCAATGTTCCAAATAACTGAACCTGAGAAATCTGATAAAAAACTTGAAAAGTTAGAGGGTACCCTGGATATTATAAGAGAAAAGTATGGTGATTCAATAATTAGGAGAGCAGTATTTGTTAAAAAAGATAAAGGAGAAAAGTAAATACTTTTCTCCTTATTTAAATAATGTGTTTATTATATCTTTAACCTTTGGATTACAAACTGTGTAACATATTTCAAGTCCATTTCGCTTGCCTTCAACTATACCTGCAGCCCTTAATTTTTGTAAATGCTGGGATATTGTTGACTGTGGAGCATCTAGGCAGCACTGTATGTGGGAAACATTGCATCCTCCATTTTCCAGCAATCCTTTGACTATGCAAAGCCTCACAGGATGTGCCAGAACCTTTAGAGTTTCTGCAATTTCATTATATTTTTCATAATTTTTTTCCACAAAATTTCCTCCTTGGTAGTATTACACTTATATATTATAATTTCGTGATATCCTTGTCAATGTTATAAAAACCTTATTTTTACATAAGGGGGGCAAATACCCTTAAAAGTGATCCCTTTAAAGATTTATACCACTTTATATTTTTAAAATGCTCCAAGGTTATTTCTTCACTTAGCTCCAATGTATTAAGGAAGTCATTTTTCATATCCAATATACAGCTTGAGCGGTACATCCAGACACCACATTCAAAATGCAGATAAAGACTTCTAAAATCCATATTTATGGTTCCTACAATACCATATTTATCATCCGCCACATAGGTCTTTGAATGTATGAAACCTGGTGTATACTCATAAATTTTAACTCCGCTTTCCACAAGAATTTTGTAATAGGATTTTGTAACCTCATGTACATACCACTTATCAGCCAAATGAGGTGTAATAATTCTTACATCTACCCCTTCCTTGGCAGCAGATGTAAGAGCTGTTACCATTTCATTTCCAATAATAAGATAGGGAGTTGTAATATATACGTATGTTTTTGCTTTGTTTATCAAATTTAAATATGTGGTTTCCCCCACAGTTTCATTGTCTAAGGGACTATCCTCAAAGGGCTGAACATAGCCGCTAAATCTTCCTTTGTTTTCTATAGCTTTGAATAAATTGAAGTCTTCATTAATTCCCTTTATATAGTTCCAGGTTGAAAGAAACATCACAGTAAGGCTCCATACAGCTTCACCCTTCAGCATTATCCCTGTATCCTTCCAATGTCCGTACTTTTCAATTTTGTTTATATATTCATCTGCGATATTTATACCACCTGTATATCCTGTTTTACCATCAATAACAGCAATCTTTCTATGATCCCTGTTATTGAGTTTTGATGAAATCACCGGCACTACAGGGCTGAATACGCAGCATTTTATCCCAAGACTCTCAAGCTTTTTATCATAACCGAAGGGAAGGGTAAAAATACATCCCATGTCGTCATATATAATCCTCACATCAACTCCCTGAACAGCCTTCTCTATAAGTATTCCAAGAATACTATTCCACATTTCACCAGAACTTATTATAAAGTACTCAAGAAATATGTATTTTTCTGCATTTTCCAATTCCCTAAGGAGACTTGCGTACATGGCTTCTCCGCTTGGAAAGTATTCAGCAGCGGTATTGTCATAAAGTGGTGCTGCTGCATAGTTTGAAATATATCTGCACTGATTTCCAGCATGTTTATCCCGATGATCAAGCGCCTCAATAATACCCTGGTTTGACGGGAGGACCTGCCGCATTTTATCTATTGTAGTCTTCATTTTATACATGGTTTTCCTGTTTAGTTTGCTCTGTTCATAAAAAGCATAAAATAGCACTCCAAATATAGGCAGAGCAAAAATAAGTGTTATCCATGCAATCTTATAAGATGGATTGCTGTTTTGGTTAATTATCCATAGTACTGCTAATATTCCAAGAAACATGCTTAGTCCATAAAAAAGCAGAAAATCAGCCCTGAACCTAAAAACAACTCCAACCAGAATAATCAGTTGAACCAGCAGGGCTACAATTATATATGTAACCCTGCTGAATATAATTTTTATGAAATACTTCATCCAATCAACTCTTCTCTTATTTTTCACCTATGGCACTATACTATTGTATGTATTCCAAGCAGTTAGTTTTCCTCCCTGCTAAGAACCTCCATAAACTCTTCTCCTGTTATTGTTTCCTTTTCAAAGAGAAATTTTGCAAGTTCATGTAGTTTAGTTTTATTTTCTTTTAAAATATCCTCTGCCCGTTGGTGACAATCCTTTATTATGCCGAGAACCTCAGTGTCCACCTTTGAAGAGGTATCTGCGGATACTATAAGGGAAGTATCTCCTCCAAGGTATGGATTATTTACTGTTTCCAATGCCATCATGTCAAATTCCTTACTCATTCCAAATCTTGTAACCATTGCCCTTGCTATCTTTGTAGCCTGTTCTATATCATTTGATGCTCCAGAAGTAACAGTGTTAAAAATAAGTTCCTCAGCAGCTCTGCCTCCCATGAAAACAGATACTTTATCCAAGGCCTGCTCTTTTGTCATTAATACTTGTTCATCCTTTTCCACCTGCATTGTATATCCTAATGCACCGGAAGTCCTTGGAACTATTGTTATTTTGTGTACCGGGGCAGAATTATTCTGTTTTGCTGCAACTAAAGCATGACCTATTTCATGGTAGGCAATGGTAAGCTTGTCCTTCATTGATATTACTGCATTTTTTCTTTGATAACCAGCTATTACAACCTCTACTGATTCTTCCAGGTCATTTTGTATTATATATTTACGTCCGAGCTTCACTGCTCTTAATGCACCTTCATTAATTATATTTGCAAGATCAGCACCTGACGCACCAGAGGTAGCTCTTGCAATAACATTAAAATCAATATCACTGTCAAGCTTAACCTTTTTTGCGTGAACCTTTAAAATAGCTTCCCTTCCTGCTAAGTCTGGAAGTTCCACCGGGATTCTCCTGTCAAATCTTCCTGGTCTTAACAAGGCTTTATCTAATGTATCCGGCCTGTTTGTTGCAGCAAGGATTACTACTCCTTTATCTGCACTAAAACCGTCCATTTCAGTTAACAGCTGGTTTAGGGTTTGCTCTCTTTCGTCATTCCCCCCAAGTCCAGCTGAATTACGGCTTTTTCCTATGGTGTCAATTTCATCAATAAACACTATGCATGGTGCCTTAGCCTGTGCTTCCTTAAACAAGTCTCTCACCCTGGCAGCACCCATACCTACAAACATTTCTACAAATTCAGATCCTGAAATTGAAAAAAACGGAACCTTGGATTCCCCTGCCACAGCTTTTGCCAGTAAGGTTTTACCTGTTCCTGGAGGACCCACAAGAAGAGCTCCTTTGGGGATATTTGCTCCTATTTCCTTATATTTTAAAGGATCATGAAGGAAATCCACTATTTCCATTAGGGCTTCCTTTGCTTCCTCCTGTCCTGCCACATCTTCAAACAGCTTCCCTGTTTCAGCCTCCACATATACCTTTGCATTGCTCTTTCCAAAGGTCATGGCATTGCCTAAGCCCCCCATTTTATTCTGAAGCTTCCCTCCAAGGAGCTGCCCAAGCCCTATAAATAAAAACAAGGGGAGAATCCATGTAAACAGAGAATCTATAATAGGAGAGGTTTCCTTTGGTATAACCTGAGAAAACTTAACGTTAGCTGCATAAAGACGATTTACCAAATCCGGGTCTTCGGTACGTCCTGTAACATAGACTGTTTCTTTTCCTTCCTTGTCTACCATGGTAAACCCTATTTTTATATCCTGGATTTCCACAGTTTTCATGTTTCCGCTTTTTATATCATTAAGAAAGGTTCCGTAATCAACCTGTTTAATGGATTGATTTAAAATTGCAGGAAAAACATATGCATTAAGCATTATAAGTATTATTACCATAATAAAATAATAAAATATTATTGGTTTCTTTAAAGGTTTAAATTCTTTCATTTCTTCCTCCTACCATCTAGTAGATTATATTTTTTTAAGCAGTAAGTATAAGGTTTCCAAGCTGGTTATGATTTTGTCAAAACATTCTTCAGGTAAATTATTTGATATTCTTTCAGTCAAGTAAATGTCTATTTCGGATATTGCCTGGTGTCCTTTGTCTGTTAAATTTATCCTAACTATTCTTTCATCTTCTATATCTCTTTTTCTTTCTATAAAGCCTTGTTTCTCCAACTTTTTGCACATGGTGGAAATATTAGTTCCTGCAGTGCATACATTGTCTGCAAGATTCCCTATACTGCTTGACCCTTTTCTATGCAATTCCATAAGGATGATGGTCTGCATCCCTGTAAGTCCATGGCTTGACCCAATATTGTACAAAGCTGTATTTGCACCTTCTTCAATTTTCCGTGTATATTCCCATACCATATTTTTAAATTCAAATATATCCATAGGCTCCTCCAAAATATTATGTATATACTATATATAATATATATTATAATTATTATTACAATAAATAATGTGTTAATTATTTATAAACAAAAAAGACCACCAAGTGATCTTTCCTATTTTGAAATTAATTGCCAACTAATTCCGAATTTATCTTTTACCCAGCCATACATGGGGCTGAAGAATTGAGGTGCAACCTCCATTAAAACTTCTCCGCCTTCTTTAAGTTCATTAAATTTATCTTTTACCTCTGAAGGCGTATCAAACTGCATGGCAAAGGATATATTATTTCCTTTTGTTGTTTCTGTCATAGAATCACTAATGTGGACTTTGGTGAAATTAATTGTCATTTCAGAATGAAGCACAAAATCCATCATTGAATCAGGTGTTTTAAATTCAGGATTTGAAGGTGCATCCTTGTAATACATTATCTGCTTTCCTGCCCCCTTAAATACCCTTTCATAAAACTCAATTGCTTCCTTTGCATCTCCGTTAAAATAAATATATGGCTCTATCATAATATCAACTCCTTATATTTATTATACCCAGTTAGATATAGTTTAACAGTTTTAGATTAAAGGTATTTTCATCTAAAGTTCTTTCCATGGATGGTGACAACACTTCTACCAAAACCAACTCCATAACAAATTGAACCTTTCCTTGTATAAAATGACTTGTGTATCCTTCCCCCGAACTAAGTCTCTTTCCTGCGCTTACATGAAAGTGGGGAGATATCTCACCTTTCTCATGATCATAAGCTATGGTTCCAAACCCCATTGCCTCCACATTTTCAAGGTAAACCCTGGACTCAAGCATAGGAGCCTCCGGGTTTTCCCTTTTCAAGCAGGTTCCAACTATTTCAAGTTCACTAAAATCCCCTTGAAAAAATGAAACATAACCTTGTTTTACATTGTTTTCTTTGCAAAATTCCTTAAGCTCAAGAAGAAAATCATTGCCATGCTCAAAGGTTATTCCAAAGGTTCTTCCCAGTTTAAGCACTGCAGCTTTCATTTATTCTCTCCCCTACTATTTCATTTACCTTTATCAAATCTATGTTTCCGCCGCTAACTACAACAGCAACATTTTTGCCTTCTATTCCAGTTAACTTTCCTGATATTACTGCAGCTAGTGCTGAAGCTCCGGCTCCTTCTGCAAGAAGCTTTCCCCTTTGAAGAAGGGTGAATATGGCCTGAGCTACCTCCACATCACTTACAGTAACCATTTCATCCACATATTTCTGCAGACTTGTAAAACACTTTTCTCCAGGGGTTGCAACAACTATTCCATCAGCTATGGAAGCTGCTGCAGGAAGGGTTGTAACTTCTCCCTTCTCAAGAGATGCCTTCACAGAAGCTATAACCTCAGGCTCAACTCCCACCACCTTTACCTCAGGTTTAAGGGATTTAATTGCAGTGGCAATTCCTGATATTAGCCCTCCTCCTCCAACTGGTACCACTACTACATCCACATTTGGAAGATCCTCAAGAATCTCAAGACCTATAGTTCCCTGGCCTGCCATAACAAATTTGTCATCAAAAGGGTGGAGAAATACAGCCCCGGTTTCCTTTTGAAGTTCTAATGCTTTTGCATAACATTCATCGTACACCTTTCCTGCTTGAACAACTTCAGCTCCGTATCCCTTTGTAGCCTGCACCTTAGCTGCAGGTGCAGTAACAGGCATAACTATGGTAGACTTAACACCAAATGCTGTTGCTGCAAAAGCCACCCCTTGTGCATGATTTCCCGAGGAAGCAGCTATAACTCCTCTGCTCTTTTCTTCCTCGGTCAAGGAGGACAATTTATTATAAGCCCCTCTTATTTTGAAGGCTCCCGTTTTTTGTTTATTTTCACATTTTAAATACAGATTTGCTCCGCATTTATCTGAAAAGGTGCTGGTGTAAAATAGTGGTGTCCTTCTTACTACACCACTTATATTTTTTTGTGCTTTAAGTATATCATCCAATCTTAATTCCATAATAACCTCCATTAATTATCAAATTCTTCAATTGATTCATTTATTGCTTTTCCTGGAGGTACTATAGGATAAACATTTTCATCCTTATCAAGCGTACATTCAATGAATACAGGCTTTCCTCCAAATTTACAGTTGTTCATAATATCTCTTAATTCTTTCATTGAACCGGCTCTATGACCTTCAATGCCGTAAGCTTCAGCAAGCTTTACATAATCCAGGCAATTATCTACATTTGTCTCGGAATATCTTCTTCCACTGAACATTTTCTGCCATTGTCTAACCATACCAAGGGTGCTGTTATTAAAAAGTACTATTACTATAGGAATGTTATGCCCCGCCACTGTTGCAAGTTCATTGCAATTCATCCTGTAGCTGCCGTCTCCTGTAATAAGCACTACAGGTTTATCCATATTTCCAACTTTTGCCCCTATTGCAGCTCCCATACCAAAGCCCATGGTACCTAAACCTCCAGAGGTTATAAGTGCTCTTGGAAAATTGAATTTCCAATGCTGGGCAGTCCACATCTGGTGTTGACCTACATCTGTTACAACAAAGGCTTCAGGTCCAAACTTATCACAAAGGCAATCCAGGATATTCTTGGAATAAAATATATCCTTATTTTTTTCCTCAGGTTTTTTCCATGCATTTATCTGGTTTTTCCATTCAACATTGTGTTTTTTATCAACCTGCTCAGTTAATTTCTTTACTGTTTCCTTAAGATTTCCAAGGAGTGAAATATCCACTCTTACATTTTTACCGATTTCAGTAGCGTCCGCATCTATATGAATTATCTTTGCATTTGGTGCAAAGCTTTCTGCTTTACTAATTACCCTGTCACTAAATCTTGCCCCTATTGCAATAATTAAATCGCTGTTTGTAACTGCAAGATTGGCTTCCCTGAAACCATGCATGCCAACCATTCCAAATCGCAAATCGCTGTTGTAAGGCACAGAACCAAGACCCATAAGGGAATTAACCACAGGAGTATCTGTTTTAACAGCAAAATCAAACAATTCCTTTGAGGCATCTGCTATTTTAACTCCGCCCCCTGCATAAATTACCGGCTTTTTGCTTTTATTTATAAGCTCTAAAGCTTTTGTAAAATCATTCTCATCATAGCTTGTCTTTTCTTCCTTTAACATAAGGGCCGGTTTCTTCTCATACAAGCCTTCTTCCATAAATAAATTCTTAGGTATATCAATGAGCACAGGCCCTGGCCTTCCGGATTTTGCAACCTTAAAAGCCTCCCTTACTGTATCTGCCAGATTATTTACGTTTCTTACAAGATAATTATGCTTTGTTACAGAAAGGGTAATCCCTGTTATGTCAATTTCCTGGAAGGAATCTCTTCCAAGTAGAGGCACTGTAACCTGGCCTGTTATTACTATCATAGGCACAGAATCCATAAAAGCTGTAGCTATTCCTGTTATTGTGTTTGTGGCTCCCGGTCCAGATGTGGCAAAGCATACTCCAACTTTCCCAGTGCTTCTTGCATAACCGTCAGCAGCATGCACTGCCCCCTGTTCATGAGCTGTTCTTATATGATTTATATTCTTTTCATCATAAAGGGCATTATAAAGAGGAATTACAGCTCCACCTGGATATCCGAAAACCATATCCACTCCTTGTTCTTTTAAACATGCCAATAATATCTGTGCACCATTCATAAGTATTCTCCTTCGCTATATAATCTGTACTAAGAAAGTACCTTGACTTCTTTTACGTCAGCAAGCTTTAATATTACATTAACCACTTCATCAACATTACTCTTGTTGTCAACCTTAACTTCCATATCAACACCTAAGCCGCTTCCACAAACCATATTTAATGCTGTTATATTAAACTCTTTTCTTCTTAAGGTACTTGCTACCCTTAAAAAACTATCTACACCCTGATCTAATCTTGCATAAACTTTACATTCCATAACCATTCCTCCTTAAATTTATTATTTTATTCCATATTTTTTAATTTTTGTAAGTACAACCATGCAAAAATGCCCAAATTCATAAATATACCTTATTTGTAATTTTGGAAATAAAAAAATCCCTCATCCATATAAATATATCTATACTTATAAGGACGAAAGATTGACTTCCGCGGTACCACCTCAATTGTAACATAAAGTTACCACTCTTCAGGTCGACATAATGTGAACCCTAACCATATATCGCTGGTAAACGTCTTTGTTTACTGGGACTTGCCTTTCAACTCAGAAGCTAAGAGTGATTATTACATATTCACATTAACACCGGCTTTCAGCATACACCAGCTCTCTGAAGTTAATTTAAAGAATATTTTTCTCTCTATCATCACTTGAATATTTTTCTTTTTTTGTGTTAAGTAAAATTATATATGCAGTTTTATATATTGTCAACAATTTTTTGAATATTTTTAATAAATATTTTCATATTCTTTTTTTCTTCGTTTATATTGGCTCCAGTTCTCCCAATCCTGTCGCAGAGGCTGAGCAGAGCCACCTCGTTTAAATCAACCTCCTTTAGCATTGCCTTTATATCACTATATGGAAGATCCTTTAAAACATAAAGTATCTGCATATGCCACCTTACCAGTGCAGCTACTTCATTAATAAAATCCATGTCATCTGTTAAATCCATTAAAAATTCTTTTGCAAGCTTTTCCCCTTCAATATCGTGCCCGTACGCTGTTATCCTGCTCTTTTTCTTTTTTGTAGCAGCGGGCTTTCCAATGTCATGGAGGAGCGCCCCCCACATAAAAACAACAGGATTTTTACTTTCATTTTTATAATATGCCGCCTGATCTAGTACCAGCATGGTATGATTCCATACGTTTCCCTCAGGATGGTACTTTAGAGACTGTTCTGTATATTTAAGACTTTTCAAAAGTTCAAAGGGAAAAACTTTTGTTTCCTCTTTTGCGAATTCGTAATTAAAATATTGTGACGGGATCTGATCCTCCAGCAGGTGCTTTGAAAATTCCTGAAACAATTCAATTTTTGATTTCATCCATTCTCTCCTTAATTTTAGTTTATTATTTACCAAACGGTCGCAGTTTATTTATCTAAAAAAGAAACCCGCAGAATTCTGCGGGTGATAATCTTGACTTTATTATTTGTTCATGATAATATTAAATTTAGAGCAATTATATCATTAATATATAGTTCTACATCTATACTATATCACAATTCGAACTCTCTTGTCAATAGTTTTTTTTAGAAAGAAGATGATATTTTGGATCATAATTTTATGCCTATACCCTCAAACCTTGTGAATAAGCTTGCAGTTGCTGAAATAATAAGCTGCAACGAATTAACCTGGACTTATGGATTAAAGCTTTCATTTAAAGACGCTGTTTCATTGGTTGAAACACGAACTGAAGCCCTTAAGGCAAACGGGCGCATTGAATTCAAGGGCGGAATAATAAACAAACTCATTGCTGAGTTTTGTGATTCTCCCTATATCTCTCAGTTTAATTATACTGAAACAATAAACGATCTAATAGAAACCTTCTACTATTTTAAAAATGAAACTTTAGACGAATTAAGTGATGATGAATTAATCTCACTAATGAAGGATTATTTTGACCGAAAATGCCAAGGCTCAATGGAACTTCTGCAGCATCGCTATCTTGAAAGAATGGCAAAAGCTATACGCTATGGAGAAATTTTTTGTGAAGATGAAGAAGAGGAGGAGGAAGATTATGAATAATATTTTATCCCTGCAAACAAGGCTTCAGGATTCTGACCTGGAAAATATACAAATTCAGTGCCTTGAGCTTATAGCACATCAAATAGAAAGGTACACTAAGGGCGAAAGCAGCTCAATCAAAGTGGAAAAGGCACAGGATCTGCTACAATCCATATATTTTACTATTGAAATGTATCTTAAGAGCCTTCCGGATGAAAACAAAGCAATGCATGAATTTATTAGCACACCTCTATCTCAGCTCTTTAAACATGGGAATGAAATAATTAAGCTGAAATTTCAGGAATCAAAGGAGCTTCTTATACTAGCCAGGGACACAAAATTAATCACAGATAATATTGCCTATAATGACACTCTAGGATATGGGCTTGAATCATTTTTTGTGGATTATGACATGGACTTTTTTCCATGTTTAGGTTCCGGATCCATAGATTACCCCTTAAGCCTTGATATTTCAGAACTTCAAGGTATAGATTACATGCACACTTACCTTGAATGCTTATGTTTTGAAAATAATTTCTGCAGCAACTACCAAAGCAATGAAATAAATTCCCTGCTAAGGGGTTTTAACAGCAGCTATCAAGACCTCCTTTTAAATGTTTTTGACATGGTTATAACAAACCTAACTGGAAGAATTCTTTCAGGCAAGGACCTTCTTAAGCTTGATATTGAAACTTCAGACATTTTTTATATAACAAGGCAGCTTTATTCCATAACCAAAGAGGAATTAACACATAAACTCCAAGATGCAGCCGAGCAGATATGTATTTTTCACAACATATCAAATGAGTTTTACAAAACCTATATATACAAATCTGTTTTGAGCATTTGTCCAAGACTTATATCTTCTTTAGAAAATAGCACCTTGAATACACTTTTCATAAATCCTATATATGAAATTAAAAAACCTGAATTGGTGTATGTTGAAGGAAAAAGAGTTGATGATGAAATTTTTAGAAACCTCACTGAAGAAATTAGAGAATGCAGATTTGTATCTGATAAAGCTGTAATAATAAAAACTCATATTACAAGCATCTATGACTTAATTGATATTTTTGAAGCAGACTGTATATTTGAAGAGGAGTTCAATTATTTATTCAACATTTTAGAGCCTTTAGAGCTTGCAGTACTTTTAAACCACATGAATTACGGAGAAGATGTGCCAAAATGGCAAGAGAGGTTCTGCACCTTTTTTGAGAGTCTTGATACTTCAAGAAAAAACAATATTTTTCTTATAAAAGACAAAATGGGCACAAATTAGTGCCCTTGTTTTAGTAGTTTTTCTATTTCATTTGACGGTAAAGGCTTATAGTAATAATAGCCTTGAACCTCATCACACATATTTCCTGAAAGGAATGAAAGCTGACCTTTTGTTTCAACCCCTTCTGCTATAACTCTAAGCTTCATACTTTTTGCAAGAACAATTATTGCCTTTGCTATAGCCTCATCCTTGTCGCTTACATCAATACCCTGAATGAATGGCATAGCAATTTTTATCCTGTCCACCGGAAGTTGTTTTAAGTATCTAAGACATGAATATTCGGTACCAAAGTCATCTATTGAAATGTCTATGCCCATTTCTTTAAATGCATTTAAAATTTCAATAACGTAACCTGTTTCCTTCATGGCTATACTCTCAGTAATTTCAAGTTCCAGGTACTTTGAATCCAATTTGGTCTCCTCCAAAATGTTTGATACCTGTTTTATTATATTTTGGTCCTGAAACTGCCTTACAGATAAATTAACAGCTACTTTAACAGGTTGAAGCCCCGCATCCTGCCATGCTTTATTTTGTATGCAGGCAGTACGTATAACCCATTCCCCGATGGACATTATAAGCCCTGTCTGTTCCGCAATAGGAATAAATTTTGCAGGAGATATAAGCCCAAGCTCCGGATGGTTCCATCTAAGCAAAGCCTCCAAGCCTATTATTTTATTTGTGATACAGTTTATTTGAGGCTGATAATATACTTCAAGCTCTCCTTTTTCTAAAGCCCTGTATAAATGGTTGCTTAATTTTGTAGTTTCAGCCACGTTGTTTTTCATCACAGGGGTGCAGAAAACATATTGGTTTCTACCTTTGCCCTTTGCACTGTACATTGCTATATCAGCATTTTTTATAAGGACTTCAGCATCATTTCCATCTGCGGGATAAGTTGAAATTCCTATGCTGGTGGTAATGAAAAAATCTTGTTCCTGAATTTTAAAATGCTGGTTAAAGCATTTTAATATGTTATCAGCAGCAAATTTTACTTCATCATGATTTATAATATCTTCTATTAATATTATAAACTCGTCTCCACCTACTCTTGCAATTGAAACCCCTTCCCCTAGCTGCTCCACAAGCCGGTTGGATACGGCTCCCAATAAAAGATCTCCAGCTAAATGTCCCATGGTGTCGTTTATCATTTTAAACCCGTCCAAATCCAGGAACATTATTGCAAGCATTTTGTCCATGGAATCTGCAGTCATTATTGCATTATTCAGTTTTTCAATAAAAAGCATTCTGTTTGGAAGCCCTGTAAGAAAATCATGAAAAGCAATGTGCTGCATCTTATTTTTCGTTTTTTCATGGGCATTTATCTCAAGCTTAAGGTTATCATTTGCCTTTTCAATTATATCCTGCATATTTTTTCTTTCCGAATTGTCCACTACGCTTTCTACAAGGTAGTTTTTACCATTAATTGTTATTTGAGCTGCGGTTTTTATTATAGGAAGCTTTGTTCCATCTTCCCGAATAAGCATTTGTTCAGAATTCTCCGCCAGCTGCCCATCAATAATAAAACACTTGCCCTCACTGGAAGAACAAATAAGACCATGGCAATAACTGCCTATAATATTTTCATTACTTCCTCCCCACATTTGAAGAAGCCTTGAATTTGCATATACTATTTCCCGATTATCAATTTCTATAATTAAAACACCAAAGCCCAGGGTTTCCAAAATACCTGAAGCCAATTCCTCAATACCAGAATCCTTAATATCATCTATAAACTGTGAAAACTTGCTGCGTTTTGTCATACGATAATCTCCTTGGTTTTCTTTTGAATATGTATTTATGTTATCGTAAAGTTAAATAATTTCTTTAGTTTAAAAATAAAGAAAAGCTTAGCTTAAAGCCAAGCCTTTGCTTTCTATTTATCTTTATCATTTATTAAACCTTCATTAAATCCCTTTAATTTCTTGTCTACAAGATCGAATATTGTTCCTTCAGGATAACAGCCTTCCTTATCTGGTTCACCAGCAGGTATTCCTGTTAGAAGTTCAATTCCTTCATTTATGGTTTTAACTGAATATATATGGAACTTATCCGCCTTAACAGCTTCCAGCACCTCATCTTTGAGCATAAGATTGTCTACATTTTGTATTGGTATAACAACACCTTGATCTCCTGTTAAACCCTTGGCTGAGCATATGTCAAAGAAGCCTTCAATTTTTTCATTAACACCACCAATAGGCTGAATTTCACCTCGCTGATCCACGGAGCCTGTAACTGCAAGGCTTTGTTTTAGAGGAACATCTGCCAAGCTTGATAGAATGGCATAAAGTTCTGCACTAGAAGCACTGTCACCATCTACACCTTCATAGCTTTGTTCAAAGGTGATTTGAGCAGTAAGGGCCAAAGGTTTTTTCTGAGCAAACTTTCCGCCAAGATATCCTGTTAGTGTCATAACCCCTTTAGAATGAATACTGCCGCTCATTTCAGTTTCTCTTTCAATGTTAATTATACCCCCTCGCCCTGTATATGTTCTTGCAGTTATACGGGAAGGTTGTCCAAAGGAATAGCCACCAAGCTGAATTACAGACAATCCATTTATCTGCCCAACCACAGCTCCTTCGGTATTTATAATTATCTTTCCTTCAATTATCATCTCTTGAATTTTTTCTTCAATTCTGTTTGAACGATATCTTCTATGCTTAATAGCCTTGTCCACATGATGTGCTTCAACAAATTCTGCATTTTCACTCTGGGCAAGTACCGTTGCTTCGTATACAAGTTCATTTAGTTCATTAAACCTTGTGGAAAGTTTGTTTTGGTCCTCTGCAAGCCTTGAGCCGTATTCAATAACCCTGGCAAGTCCCGATACATTAAAATGCTTCAGGTTTTCACTATTGCAAAGATTACTTACAAAGGATGCATATTGCATTATATTCTCTTTGTTTCTCGGCATTTCAATATCAAAATCAACCTTTACCTTAAAGAGTTTTTGAAAATCCTCATCATATCCCAAATAATAAAACAACATAGGACTTCCAATAAGGATAATTTTTATATCCAAAGGTATTGGTTCCGGCCTTAAGGTTTCTGTAGGAACAAACCTGTACTGCTCCCCAATATTTTCTACCACAGCATTTCCATACTTAAGTGCCTTTTTTAATGTATCCCAGGCAAATGGATCCATTAAAACATCCTTTGCCTGTAAAATAAGGTATCCCCCATTCGCCCTGTGAAGAGCTCCAGCCTTAACCATTGAAAAGTTTGTACTCATGGAATACATCTGATTTTTATATTCAATTTTACCAAAAACATTGTAATAGTATGGGTTTGGTTCAATAACCACAGGTGCCCCAACCGTTTTTTCATTATTGATAAAAAGATTTACGCTATATGGTTCAAATTCATCTCCTGCAATGTCAACAGGTCCTAGAACAGACTGTTTCATCTGTGCTGTTCCCTGCCCTCTGAATATAGTATGGTTTTCTGTTATATCGGCTAGTACAGCCTCAAGATAATCAATGATTTTTGGATGTTTTTCATATTTTTCTTTAAGTTTAGTTATCTTAGGTCCAACTGCAAAATTCACTATGTGTTTTTCAAGTTCTTCTATTTCTTCCTTTGCCTTCTTTTCAAGGAGCTGTCCGTTTCTAAAGGTTTCATCAAGCTTTTTTTCAAGTTTGTGCCCTTTTTCATCCAACTCCATCCTTTCCTGTACAGAAAGCTTGTCATATTCTTCAGGAGATAATGGCCTATCCGCTTTCATAGGTACAAAAATAAATCTAGTGGGCATCTGCTTTACGCTAAAACCAGCCTTTTGAGCCTCATCTTCAAGGCTATGAAAACTCTGTTCCATTTTTTCCTGAACCGCCTGAATTATATTGTCCTTTTGCTGCTCATAATCACTGCTTTCAAAGGCTTTTGGTATGGAAACCTTCAAATATGAGATGAGTTCCTCCATATCATCCTGGAAAATACGTCCTTGTCCCGCAGGAAGTGAAACCGCAATAGGCTTGTCTGGATCAGTAAAGTTATTTATATAACACCAGTCATCAGGTACACGACCTTTTGCTGCAGCCCTTGTAACAACAGCTTGGGTGTAAGTGGTTTTTCCAGTTCCTGTTGGTCCAACTACAAAAATATTGTAGCCAGGGGCATTTACATTTAAGCCAAACTCCATAGACTTAACAGCCCTGTGCTGGCCAATAACCCCTTCAAGGGGTGAAGCATCCAATGAGGTCTTGCAGAAATCCAGCTCCTCCTCAAAATTGCATATCCTTTTTAGCTTTTCAAAAGGCACTAAATACTTATCCATGTTATTCATTATGATCCCCCTTCCGGTATTACAGCTTTATATTAATTTAAATTGCTATTTATTTATATTAAACTGATTTTATTACTTTATTAACAAATATTTCTGCAAGCTTAGGATCGAATTGAGTTCCTGCATTATCCAAAATTTCTTTTATGGCAGTTTCCTCACTCATTGCACTTCTATAACTTCTTTCGCTGGTCATGGCGTCATATGTGTCAGCAATACATATAATTCTTGAATTAAGAGGTATCTTCTCTCCTTTCAACCCTTTAGGGTATCCTTTTCCATCCCATCTTTCATGATGGGCAAGGACATATTCAGCCATTTCTGACATGTGACTTACTGTTCCAAGAATCCTGTAGCCTATTTCAGAATGACGTTTTATTACCTCCCATTCAAGTTCCGTAAGCTTTCCGGGCTTGTTTAATATATTCTCGTCTATTGCTATCTTCCCTATATCGTGGAGAAGTCCCACTGTTTTAAGCTCTGCTATTTCTTCACTGTTAAGGCCAAGGGCTTGTCCAATACTTACACATAAAGCCGAAACCCTGTGGGAATGCTGTTCTTCCCGCTTATTTTTCTCATGAAGTGTACTTATTATTGTGTTAATGGTTTTCCCCCTCATGCTTGGACTTTCAAACAACTTATTCTTATACATGTGATCTTCTGCCTTTTTGATGATGCCTAAAATATTTTCTTCAGCTGAATATTTGGTCTCAAATCCAATTGAAATGGATATATCTACCGAGCCTGACTTATGCTGCAAGGCCTCAGCCTTTATACCGGCAGCTTTTTCCCTGGCATCTTCAGCGGTGGTTTTAGGGGAAAGAATAACAAATTCATCTCCTCCTAATCTTGCTATAATATCCTCTGCCTTGCAGCATTTTCTAAGTATCTCAACAACCTTTTTAAGAAGCTCGTCTCCCCTGGTATGTCCAAAAGAATCATTAACAAGCTTTAATCCATTAACATCCGCCATAAAAACAGATAGTGGAAAATTTATTTCTTTATCAATAACTTTTAATTGCTCCTCAAAAAATCTTCTGTTATACAAACCAGTCAGCTGGTCGTGATAGCTTAAATATTTTAATTCTCTTTCAAACTTCTTTTTTTCTGCAATATCTCTGTATATGCCAAAAACACCAATCTGTTTTTCATGAAATAGTATAGGGTAGCCCAGTATACAAACTTCCACAAGACTACCATCCTTTCTCATCCTATAGGTTTCCTCCTCTATAATACTTCCACTTATAACTCTCTTTGATATATTTGTTGCCTCCTCTATGGAATCCGGCTGAACAATTCTATCATTAAGATATTGGTTTATAAGCTCATCCTTAGAATATCCAAATAGCTTTTCAAAGGCTGAGTTTACATTTATAAATCTATCTTTATTATCTATAATGCAGATTGCTTCCGGTGAATTTTCAAAAAGCTGAGTGAAATAATTTTGCTGCAGCTCCAGTTCCCTTTCCGCTTTTTTCTTTGAGGATAGGTCACTGTATATTGCACATAACCCTACTTGGTTATTTTCAATAATTACAGGAAATGCAATTAAATGCACATCGATCAAGACTCCATCCTTACGTGCTCTTTTGGTTTCAGTGCTGTAGGTGCCCCCCTCTAGTATTATCCTTGAAGCTTCATAGGCATCCCTGGTATCATCAGTTGCTATAATATCATTACAGCATACTCCTTTTATATCCTCACTCTTATATTGAAAAATCCTTTCAAAGGCTTCATTTGCTTTAATGATTTTGTCATTATTATCTAGAAGCAATATGCCGTCATTTGAATTTTCCATAAGATTGTCAAGATATGCTGTATCAAATTTATGTTCATTGTTTAATTTAGATAACTTTCTATTTCTTTCAAAAATAAAATAAAATATAAGCAGCCCTATTAAAACTAATGCAATTTCCATATTATGACACCTTGTAACACCCTTCATTTTAAGTATAATCATATTATATCGTAATCTTTCAGAATATTCCACAAACATTATGTATTGTATTTGTTTGAAATTTTTACACAGTATGATAGTATTAACTTATAGTCATCTATTAACCTTTGGAGGAAAATAATACATGAGCATTTTAAAAAGTTTATTTGGGCCAAAACCTAATACAATTTACAAATCAATAACAAATGGAGATTATGAAGAAATAGAGTCTTATTTAAACAACACTCCTGATTTGAATTCGGACTTCCAATTTGAAAGTATACTTCATTACACCATAGACAATTGTGAGAAAAATTATTTTGATATTATAAAACTGCTTATAAATAAAGGAGTGGATGTTAACAGCAGTTTAAGCAAGTTGCACGAAACTCCCCTGCACAGGCTTTGTGCTAGAATGACCCCAAGAATGGATGTAATAAAATATATCATTGAAAAAGGGGCAGATACTAATGCGGTGAACAAAGCCGGAAAATCTCCTGTTTTTTACTGCACCTTCAGTTTTTCATCAGAGCTGTTAAAACTTCTTGCAGAACATGGCGCTGATATAAATCTTCGTGACAAATATGGAAATACCCTGCTTCACGATGACTTTATAGACTTCAATCCTGAAAATTTCGAAGAATTTTTAAAAACCCTGCTGGATCTTGGTTTTGATATTAATGGAGAAACTCCTGCAGGGCTCACACCTTTAAATTTTTGTGAAAATATTAAATTTGAAAATATACTAAAAAAATACGGAGCACGAAAAAACCCTGTTTAAAAAAACAGGGCTTTCCTTTATTTAAAATCATTATCAGATGCCTTAAGTGCATTGTTGTTTAATATATTCTCTACCTCTTCATACCCTGGCAGGAATGCAAAATTATATCTGGCAGGTAGTGCAAGAACGTATTTTGAATTCCTTCCAAGTTCCTTAGGTCCTATTGGAGCTGCTCCTATATGAAACTTTTCATTCTTAAGCATATCCCACTGGGCTGTTGTAAAAACCATTATGGGAATATCCTGCCTCTTAGCTGCTTCACTCCAACTTGGATGTCTTAAAAGAATAATTGGGCCACTCTCCAAAACTTTATCAGAACCAATTCCAACCCCTTCCCACTTGTCGGTTACAGTTGTGTACCCTTTCCAAGTCTTTGGGAGTGAGAATGTAAATCCATACTGTGTGTTTTTATATACCGGATTCCTTGACTCTTCATATTCCCCTAAAGTCACCCCTGTAATCCACCATCTGTTTTCTATTTTTTTAACCTCCAGGGAAATTGGTCTTTTGGCAGCTGCTCCTCCATTTGATGCCTCTGTACTTGTAATTTCTATTATATTGCCAGTTACCTTAAAGTCACCTTCAGAAACCTTTTCATTTGATATTATTTCTATTCTGTCAGGCCATGGACTTGAAACCATTCTCCCCGGTGCAAGAGTCGGATTAGCCTTCCACTTTTCAATAAGTTCTGCAGATACGTAATTGCTGTAATTATCCTGCATACTTTTGCTTACTTGATCTTTATCTGCCAGCAGTGAAACCATCTGAAGTTTTTTCCCGAAATCCTCCACAAGGGATACCACAGCTTTTTTGTCAGTTTCCTCAGTATTAGTGTTTGTGCTTGTGTTGCTTGATTTTGTACATCCTGCTGCAAAAATAGCAAGAACTGAAATCAGCATAATCAAAAGAACCTTTTTCATAAAATGCACCTCCAAACCCATTTAATATTAAGGACCGCCCTTAACACCTGGCAGCCCTGCTTATGCGAAATTATTCCCAATCCTTACAAACATCAATCCATTCCCTGGCCCCAGAACATCTAAACAACTCGTCACAAGTTAATTCTATGGCACTTTTACCGCTGCCGCATGCAGGAAAAACAGTATCAAAACGTTTCATGGATACGTCAAGATAAACAGGAACATTATCCTTTACTGCAAATGGGCACACTCCACCAACAGGGTGTCCTACCAGTTCAAGTACTTCCTCCGCACTGGGCATTTTTGCTTTCATTGCAAACTGTTTTTTAAATTTCGGATTGTCTATTTTAGCATCCCCTGCAGTTACAATTAAAATACATCCTTCATTATTTTTAAAGGATAAGGTTTTTGCAATTCTTGCAGGTTCTACACCTACAGCTTGTGCAGCAAGCTCCACAGTTGCACTTGACACTTCAAACTCCATTACTTTGTTATCCATTCCAAATTTTTTAAGATATTCCTTTACTGATTCTACAGACATTTCATACACCCCTAACTAATGAACCCATTATATATTTAACTTAACTTTCCAAGATAATAAAAAAGCACCAGTATTTCTACCAATGCCACTTAGCCACTTTACATAGTGCTAATGTCATAATTATAGTAAATATTACCATTATATCTAATAATCCAAACAACACTAGCTTCATAACAACACCCGCCTTAATTCCACAAAAATCTACACAATATCTAAAGATATTATATCACTATAATCCCTAATTGTTAATCTGTTTTTTCTTTTCTGTGAAACATACAAGTATAACTTCAATATACATCTACACTTGATAAATTTCAATACTTTTTTAAAAATTTTTATGTACCTAAAAATTATATTTGAATAAACTATATTAACTCAAAAATTTAATTGGTGGTGAAGGAGGTCCTGGTATGGGACACAAAGAAAATATTCATATTAGCAGAAAGCGTGCCCGAAAAGCTGGCTGGATTATTGGAATTGACTGGGATGAAATAGATTTTGAACAGTTTTATATGGGAATTAATGTGGAATTAGAGCACGGAACAAGATTTGGATGTAAAACAAACGTAACAAATAATAATCCGGTAACCACTGGAAGAATTGCCCTGGCCCATTTATATGAAATACCGGACTATTATACAAGGCTCCAAATCATGGAGGAAAGTGCAAAAAATAAATAGTAAGTATACGCTCTGATATTTTTTCAGAGCGTTTCTTTTTAAAATTGCTTTAAAACCCAAAGCAGTTTATGGTAAAATACTATATTATAAATTAAACCGGAGAAGGTGATATAGTTGTATGATGATATCTTGTTCAAACCTGAAGAAATTGCTCAAAAACTAAAGCTTACCAAAGGTACAGTATATGAAATGATAAAGCGCGGAGAACTGGAAGCTCACCACATAGGCAGGTATATCCGAATATCTGAAACTCAATTTCAAGATTACCTTTTAAAGGCCAAGGGCTATGAAAATACATATGATGCTTCTATAAATCGTGAAAATGATGAAACTTATGCCAGGATTGGATCTGTTAACATTGGTGTAAACACCAATCTTGAAGGAAATGTTAAAATTTCAATTCCCCCGGAAAACATTATACTCAGCAAGGGTACATTTGTAAGCAGTGCCAGGAATGTACATAAGGGTACTGTTATTGACATTATCAATGATAATTCCAGCTCACTGGTGATAATTGACATTGGAATTATAATAAAGGCTCTTATTACAAAGAAATCCTTAAATGAATTAAAAATTGAAAAAGGCACTGAACTCTATGCTATTTTCAAGGCGATGTCTGTAATTGCCTATAAGTAAATACAAAAAACAAAAGTGAGGATCTAAATAAATCCTCACTTTTTACACTTCAGTAATTAACAACCTTCCTTAATTAATCTCCTCATCGGTGATATCATCAAGGTTTCCTCCGCAGTTTTCACATACTGGAATTTCAGATGCGGGTGTTGTGGTATCAGACGTAAAATATTTTTTCCCGCACTTAATGCATATTAAACCTCGCATAAATGCCCCCTTTTCTATTAAAAGATAATGCCATATAAGTTTCGTTAATATGGTACAGGGTTTCGGCTTCGCTATATATATTATTCGACATGAATATACTATTTCCTGCCGATATTTCCATCAATATCATTTGCTGCTTTACATAAAGATAAAGTCATCACAACAGTTATTACAACCATAATATTTAATAGACTAAATATTATTAATTTCACAAAACTCCCCGCCTTTAAGACAAATTTCTATTAAACTAGCAACAATATAATATAGTACGTATTTCAGGTTTTATTTAAGGGGGTATTTATAAAAAAAATATATAAAAATCCATGGTTTTTAAAATTCTATATACTACCAAAGGAATTTTGGATATAATAGTGGTAAATTAGAAATATAAGTAAAATTTTATATTGAGGAGTTTTAGCTATGAATGATTCTGATATTAAAATAAGTTATTTTGATGCAATGCATTGTTATAATGCTCTTTTAACTCAAATAAAATCTGATACTGAAAGAATTGAAATGGAAACCAATCCAAATCTTAAAGAATTTTATAAAAAGAAATTAAATGAAACTAAAGAGGTTTGGTATAGGATAAAATCTGTTTTAGAAATTCCTGGACCAACAAATAATGTAACTGTTACATATAGTAAAGATTCTGAATAGAATAACAAATTAAAGCTCTGCAGCTGCAGAGCTTTAAAGCCTTTAAACCTGTCTATCCCTCATCAATCCATTTATTAAAATGGCAAATGCAATTAATAAACAGCAACATCCTGCATCTCCGCTTTGGTTATTGTTGTTATTATTTTTACTCATTAAAATCTCCCCTTTATTCTCATAATATGTGAATTAATTTTTTCTCCATAGTATAATATATTTTGCTTGGGGAAATTAGTGCATATAAAACACTTGAAATTATTTTAAAATAAAAAAAGAGCAGTATTCTCTACTCTAAAATATAAAATTATTAATTTAATTAAATTTCCTATTCTGCATCTCCTAAAAGCTGCTCTATGCACTTTTTACCACTTGGACAGCCTTCAACGTGAGCCTTAAGCTTCTCAGCCAGTTCTACCGTGCTAATTCCTATACCATCCATTACTAAACCAATCTTAGCTAATCTCTCCATATCATTTGTATCCATAAAAAAACCTCCATATAATTTTGTCAAAGATACTTATTCTATATAGCTGCCTCATATTCCTGCAAAAAACAAAAACAAGACCCAAGTACTTTTGTAAGCTGAGTCTCATTTATTTTTGCAATATTAGTGAATAAGTATCATTGTCTAACTGAAACGTATCTTTCACGATTTTTAATCCACAATTTTTCAATCTGCTTATAAATTCATCATGTTTAAATGGAGTAAAATCTAATTTAAAAGACTATCTCATTTTATTTAAGACAGCCTTCTATTTAACCCCTAATTAAGTTTAGATAAATTTGTTTTTGCATATTGATTGTCTGGATTTAATTCTAAGGCTTTGCTATAAGCAGCTTTAGCATCATTTAAGTCATGTTTGCCTATATAAATACTTCCTAAAACATTATATCCATCAGATTTACCTTTATTATCTGTTTCTTTTGAAATATATGTATTGATAGAATTTAAAGCTTCATCATACCTTCCCAAGTCATCATATACTGAAGCTAATGTATAATATATTTGAGCATAATCCTGACTGATTTTTATTCCATCATTCAAAATTGTAGCTGCTTTATTTAAATCTTTTGTTTTCCCGCCTTTTCCTTCTATATATAAATATGCTAATGAATTATAATCATCAGCGATTGCTTTTTTTCCATCTTCTTTTTCTCTGTAAACTTTCCAAACACCATTATCATTAACAACATTTCTTTTATAATTCAAATTTACTTCTTTATTGTCATATGCACTAAAATCAGTTTCTGTAATGTTAAATTCAACAACATTTTTATACTTAACGCCTTCTAGCTCTGCATCTTTCTTTTCGCTTATCTTTTCAACTTTATAACTTTTTAAAGGATTAACTTCAGTTTGTAAACTTTGCCAAATCTTAAACTCGTCCTTAGTAAAACTTTTTTTACTTGCTTCTGCTAGTAAATCATACGCACCTTCTGCATCTCCATTTTTCACTTTTTCATAATAGCTGCTTATAACCTGAGAAGGATCTCCTTTTGGTGCCGAACTACATCCAGCTAACATCACCAGCATAATTATTGCCAGCAATGCACTTAGTTTTTTTTTCATTTACAACTCCCCCTATTTAGTAGTATTTTCGTCATTAATTTATATTTCTATTTGTATCCCTATATTCCTTTAAATTTTATGATAATTCGTACCCCACAATATGACCATAAGTGACAAAATTATACACCAACTAAAATAAAAGCCCTAGATAATAATATTATTTTTTATTTTGCATTGGAGTATAATATTATCAGGCGGTGATAATTATGTGTGGAAGATATACACTTTTTACTGATAAAGAATTGGATGAAATTGATAAAATTATAGAAGAAGTTAATAGAAACTCTCAAAACAGAAAAATGAAAACCGGTGAGATTTTTCCGACGGATTTGGTTCCAGTTTTTGTTCCTGAAAAAGACAAATATTCTGCACACCTTTTAACCTGGGGATTTCCTTCCTTTAAAGGCAAGGGTGTAATTATAAATGCCCGGGCTGAAACCGTCCGTGAAAAGAAAATGTTTAAAACTCCAATTGAATCTAAAAGATGTGTTATTCCATCTACAGGATTCTATGAATGGGATTCCAAGAAAAAGAAGTTCTTATTTAACATGCCTGACTCACCTATGCTGTATATGTGCGGGATTTATAATCAATTCGAAGGAGAAACAAGATTTGTTATTCTAACCACAGATGCAAATAATTCTGTATTAGATGTACATAATCGTATGCCTTTAATAATTCCAAAAAATAAAATAGAAGACTGGATTTTCAACTCCAAGCTCACGGAGAGTATTATATTTGGAGAACATCCTGACTTGATAAAAGAGAGTGCCTAGGCTGGCACTCTTAAATTTTGTAGAGCATCCATCTGCAGGTATCTATTTCATACTTAATTTCAAAAACCTTTTCAATATCACCATTCATACTTTGGCATCTATATAAAATCATAGGATTACCTGCCAGCTTTTCTTTTTGCTTAAAAATAATTTTATCTATTTTCATAACCTGCATTGGTTCATCACCTATTTGTATTCTAAATCTTAAAGGTCTTATATCACCTTTATCATTTGTATAAGATATAACTTCTATTGGTTGTGCCAATACCTTCATAATATAATCACCTTTCTTATAATACTGAACCCATCATTGGGTAATCCCCTTCACCTACACCTCCGCACATAGGATTAATCCCTGATTGCAGAAAGCATGAACGCATTACGGCATCAGAGCCGTATCTCAACCTTATATTATCTACTACTGTATTTATTTTGCTGTCTTTTTCATAATTAAATTCATCTAATAGAGAGCACTGCTGAAAATCGTTATTGCAAAATTCGGTAACCCTTACTCCAAGGTGCCTTAAAGGATTTCCTTTCCACAATTTGTCAAATAAAAAACATGATACTTCATAAATCTTTCTTGTAGAATCTGTAGCAACATCAATTTTTTTCTGCATGCCGTAAAACAACATATCACTTCCCCTTAGGCTTATGGAAACAACAGTGCAGCAGTTTCCGGAATCCCTGAGCCTCATTCCTACAGTTTCGGATAATGATAGAAGAAATTTATATGCTGTTTCTTTATCCTCCACATCAAAGGCAGTAGTAGTTGAATTGCCAATACCCTTCATCTCAATATAGTTGCTTGGCCTAACCCCTGACTCCTCAATGCCGTTGGCATAATTCCAAATCATTAACCCATGACTCTTTAACCTGTATTTCAAAATCTCTAAATCGTAATTTGCCAGATCACCTATAGTAAAAATATTTAGTTTATGAAGCTTTGGCTCAGTGGATCTTCCAACCATGAACAGCTCCCCAACAGGCAAGGGCCACATTTTATCTCTAATTTCATTATTAAAAAGGGTATGAATTCTATCCGGCTTCTTGAAATCTGAAGCAACCTTTGCAAGGAGTTTATTTGTTGATATCCCAATATTTACAGTAAAACCGAGTTCCGACTTTATCCGCTCCCTTATAGTCTCAGCCAGCACCATGTAATCTGGATATAAATGCTCCATATCTGAAAAGTCCAGAAAGCTTTCATCCACAGAGAACCGCTGTATATTAGGGGTATATTCTTTTAGTATTTTATTCATAGAATTACTGCATTTCATATATAAGGAATACCTTGGTGGCACCACCACAAGTTCGGGACACTTTACCCTTGCATTATAAAGTGTTTCCCCAGTGTAAATGTGAAACTTTTTAGCAGTAATGGATTTAGTAAGTACAATACCATGCCTGTTAGACTCATCCCCTCCAACCACAGCAGGTATTTCCCTTAAATCTATTTCCCCACCATGCTGCAATCTGTATACTGCCTCCCAGGACAAATAAGCGCTATTAACGTCTATATGAAAAATTAATTTTCCCATATTTTTTAACCCTCTTATTATTTTATCGAACATATGTTCTATTATTATATATCATTTTTTCAAACTATATAAGAGGTTTTATAAAATTTTATTTCAAAACTATTTTCCAAATTTAGTAGTTTACATAAACTACCAAGGACATTATAATAAATATTAATGATATAGGTTAATTTTGTAAGGAGTTGTATAAATTTGAAAATAATGATTTCCACTTTAATATTAGCCTTCTTTTCCATAGGTATAATAACTGTCATAAGCAACAATTGTTATGTTTTGGCGGATTCGACAATTAGCCTCTCACCATTAACCATTGCTGATAATATGAACCCTAATGGACTTCCATATCAAACAATAATTAATGAAAATGAAATTAGTAATATAACTGTTGAAAACCTCAATAAACAAATTGATGGTTTTTCTATAGATAAAATCACACAAAGCAATGAATGGTACTATTGCAAACATGAGCCCCTAACAACCGCCGGACCTGGTGGTGAGATAGAATTACACAAAATAGATTGCCAAAATTACTTTTTTTCCAATATAGATCATGATAAAGCATTAAAAAATGATTTTGAAAAAGTTCTTAACATTAAACTAAATGAAACTCAGCCAGTTGACTTGCACAGTAAAATTAAAATAAATCCAGATAAATATGCTGATATTACTCCATGTATTTTCTATAAAGTTTTTACTATTCAAATGAGCAAAAAAACCTTATTTAATAAGCCTATTTTTGTAAATTGTACTATAGCTGTTGCAAGTGAGATTGGATTTGATGTAAGTGAACATTAAATTTTAATAAAAATTTAACCTAAATTTAATTCATATATTTTAACTACAAGCATATAATAAAAGTGGAATATGAAAGAAGGTGAAAATATGGATAAAAAATTGGTTTTAATAACCCCGGATGTTATTGAAGAATGCCTGGGTGAATCCCTGGATGCCCTGGAAAAGAGAATTCCAACACATAAAAAACTAAAGAAGAAATTAAAATAGCCTCTAAGCAAAAGGCTTTTTTTATTTTTTGCTTAAAATAAAAGCACTTACTATTTTACTTAGTAAGTGCTTAGAAACATAATTTTATAAACCAGTTGATGTATCTGTGGTTGTACTTTCTCCAGTACCAGTATCTGTTCCAGTTCCAGTATCAGTAGTTTGAGCAGCGTCGTCTGCTGCTTCATCTACTATTTCATCCACTGCAGTTTCATCTAAAACAACATTTAATTTTTCTGCTATAAATTTAAATAGTACTGTTGTCCCATTTTTTGATGTACTTTCAACCGCTGGTGTTTCTACAGTTACATCTGAAGTAACATCTGAAGTTACATCTGTACCAGCTCCGTCAACAGCAGTTCCTGATGATTCTGTATTAGTTTCTGTTACTAATTCTGCAGGTAATGGAGATTCAACTCCGTTTACAGCAGCAGTTTTAGTTGTGAGATTAATTACAATTGTTGTTCCATCCTTGCTTATAGTAACTAATTGATTTGCAGAATCCCATACCACATCTGCACCTAGTGATTTTATAACAGCATTAACGGGTATCAAATAACCATCTTGCTTTATCACAGGTGGTATTGCTTTCTTAGCCAAGCCGTATGGCATTCCTTTTTCTCCATCATCCGTGGATTTATTCATTTGTTCATGTACTTTTGACTGTCCATGAGACCCACCTGAGTTTCCTTTTGCATACACGCTGGTTTGAGCAAAAATTCCTGATGTTAATAAAAGGCTCAAAACAAACATGCTGGTTTTTCCTGACTTTTTCATTAATATCACTCCTCTAATAAATTCTTCGTAGATATAGAACTCCTCAATTTATTAGTCATGATGAAATTAATTACTAATTTTGATTAAACAAAAAAAGTAGAACAAAATGATACTTTTCGGTAGCCTGGCGACCTTGGAATAACTCTTTAGGCCCATAGCTTTGCGTCCTTACCTTTAGATAAGTTTGCCATTATCGAAGATATTTATATCTACGATTTCTATTATACATTTATTTATATCATTAGTCAAAGACTTATTTAACTTTAAAAAACAGCATCCGGCTAAATGACGCCGAATGCTTATTAATTGGGAGTGAAGTCCCTTTATTTATACTTTTTCTTTTCCATCCCATTCACCTTTTTCGTTTACAAGATAGCCGTCCGGAGTTACTGTGTCAACCAACATGGCCCCGTCTGCACCAAGGTAGTACTGCTTCCCTTTCCAATAAGCCCATTTGTTTTCAAACATGGCTCCATCACCACCAAAGAAGTACCATTTATCCTTCCAGAGCACCCAGCCGTTAATTAACATATCCCCATTACCATCCAGCCAAAACCACTGTTTTTTAGAATCCTGTGCCCAGCCATTTTTTATCATGCTGCCATCTTTATAATAACGCCATATATTATTTTCAAGATACCAACCATTCTTGCTTGATGTTAGAAGAATTCCATCTGTAAAGGTATCAAGATCCACCTTATTATTAACACCTGATACAGATCCTGAATCGGAATACTGAAATCCCACCCATCCAGCAATCCCCGGAGCAGAAACCCCATAGTGAGCTACCCAAAGGGGCAGGTCCTTCACTGTGCTGTCTAAACTTTCCTTGTAAAAGGCCTCTCCAGTGTAAAGGCATGGTTCCTTCCCCTGGCTTATTAGATAATCTGCAAACCTCCTAACCCTGGTGCTTATCTGAGCTGTACTTTGTCCCTCGGTGGTTTCACAGTCAATAGAGTATTTACACTTTGCCTCAAGGTTGCTTACAGCCTGTAAAAAATGCTGGGCTTCCGCAATCGGATCATTGGCTCTCAAGAAATGATAAAAGCCAATCTTGAGCCCTGCAGCATTTGCTCCTTTATAGCTTGAATTCAGATATGGGTTAATATAAGACAAGCCTTCTGTGGCCTTTATATATACAACTTCATAGCCTGCATTCTTAACATAATCAAAATTAACATTACCCTGACTACTTGATATATCTATTCCTTTCACTTTTATCACCTTCTTTACTATTAATAAATGCACAGATAATAAAAATGGAAACCATTATTCAACACCATATTAAAATTAGGCAAAATAAAAAGCCTCAGTTAAAGAGGCCTTTTACTGGTGATCTGCTGGTATTTTATCACTAAATGCTATTGAGAGAAGTTCTGCAGTTATAAAACCTAAAAGCCATGCTAGAAGGTATATCCACCACATGTATTTGTCCTCCACTTCAATATTTATATCTACATAATCCCCATTCTATATTAATTTATGCTGACATCATCCCATGTGCTTCAAATATTTTTCAACTAATGATTTTAATCCTATTCAGTACATATGTCCCCATTTGTTTTTATGTAAAACTGAAGCGGAACTCTGTGGCTTGAAAATAGCATTGGTGTCAAGGAATAAGAGTAGCTTCCTGCTTTTGTTACAATTACCAGGTCACCTATTTCAGCCTTTGGAAGCATTTTATCTTTAACCAATATATCCGCTGCGGTACATAGACTTCCCACAACACTTACCTTTTCCAAGGAATTTTCATCCCCTTTTGGTATAATAAACTCAAAAGCATCCTTCACTGTAAAAAGAGGTTCCGCAGCCTTAAGCTCTGCCTCTTCTCCAGTGTAGCTTTTGATTAGTTCAACTATTGAAGGCCGCATAAAGCCGTTCAACCCTTTTTCTACTATCAAATACTTTATACCCATTGACTCTTTGATATCGGCTATCCGTGTAACATACCAGCCTGCTTCACAAATTACAAATCTTCCTGTTTCAATACAAAGCCTTACATTTAATTTGTTTTTAAACCTTTGGACAAGTTCCTCACATTCAGCTCCAAGCTTATCAAAGTTTAGAGGTTTATCGTTTGCTAAGGAATATACTATTCCAAGTCCGCCGCCAAAATTAATAAACTCCATTTCAAAGCCCATAATTTCTTTGCAATAGGAAGCTAATTCAAATACCTTCTCATAATATTTAAATAGTTTAAGATGATCTAGAACCTGCACCCTAAGATGGACATGTATTCCAATAATTTTTAAATTTGATAAACTATTTATTAAGTCTATGTTAGCAGCCAAGGTATCTTCATCAACACCAAATTTGCTGCTGATGCCTTTGCCCCCCTCCATTGAATAGTTCATGTTTATTCTTAAGCCCACTTTTATTGTCATGTTTTTTTGTTTTGCAACATCGTTAATAAGGAGTAATTCATTGTAGCTGTCTGCCACAATAATGGCTTTTGACATAGATTTTTCAATGTCCTTCCGGGTTTTCCCCGGAGTTGAATACAATATTTTTTCAGAAGGAAGCCCTGCCCTATGACCTATCATCACCTCTTCAGCAGAAGCAGCATCAGCGCCCAAGCCCTTGGAGGCAGTAAAATTTACGATAGGTGTAAAAGGATTGGTTTTTATTGTGTATAGAAATTCAAAACTTGGCATTTTTTCTAAAAGTGCCTCTATTTGCTTTGAGATTACATTTTCATCATAAACATAAAATGACCCATCGGCTTGTTTCATCAGTTCATTGATTTTGTTTAAATAGTTTTCCATTTTCAAAACTCCCTCCATTATTTAATAATAACTTAGAATTTCATAACCGGCAGGATTGCATATTTTTCATTTTTAACAACTTCCCCATAACGGAAAGAAACTGGTGTTCCAAACAGTGGTCCATTTGATACAAAGGTGTGGTATTCCCCATTTTCTCCGCAGGGGTCTGCGCCTTCTGCAATGATCGAGGCAACTGTCTCAGCTGACAATTTCATTCCAAGGTGCTTTTCACTTAGCCTTTCTGTATCTACAATAGTAATATTTGCAGTAAATCCCCTTTTAATAAACTCCTCTACCAAGTTCTTTCTTTCTTCTTGCCAAAGTGGAAAAAAGGCTTCTAAACCTACTGCATTGCAACGTGCAGTGCACCACTCTAAATGTTCTGCCAGATCAATATCTCCAAACACACAAACCTCGGCACCTTTTTCCTTCTGTGCCTTAAGTTCTTTTTCAAAATTTGCTGCATAATCCAATCCTGTGGTCTTAATCAACTTTATTGGTATGTTCAGTGAAGCTGAAACTTCCTTCAACAAATCTTCAGGAATACCATGAAACCAGGAACATTCCCTGTCATCATTGTATGTGTTAATTAATGAAACTGGCTCCATTCCTAGATTTATAGCTCTGCAAATTGCAAGAATACTATCCTTGCCTCCACTGTAGGATGCCACAAACTTTTTACTATTAACTAGCTTCTTCATTGCTATCTCCTTTTGCTTAATTCCCAAAGCAAAGAAAGCCCTGACTCCGAGGGCTTTCTATTGCGTTGTTTATTTCCTTAAATAGTGTTTCACTTCTTAATTAAAATTCCTAATTTCACTTTAAAATAAGATTCTGAAAAAAGAACCTTCTTAGCCCTCTCTTCGGACATTACAATAGCAGCCCCGATCATATCCACTTTTTCAGAAAGAAGTGCTGGTATAACCTCTGAAAAAGGGCGAATATTGTAAATTTCCAGATCCATATCCAACTTTTGGCATACACGTTTGGCTAACTCAATATCAAAACCTGTAGTTTCTTTATCTCCAACAATGAATGTAAACGGCCTTTCCAAGGTGCTGGTACCAAATTTTAATTTTCCATTTTTCCCGTCCAATTTAATGTTTGGCATGATTCCTATGGCCCCTACTTCCGGAAACCATCTTTTGATCATCTCATCATAAATTCCATTAGATTTAATTTCAGCTATGGTATCATCTATTACTTTTTTCAAATCTGGTCTGTCAAAGTTTACGGCAAATCCGTAACTAGAATCTTTAAAGCTGTCATCATTTATAATTATGAAGGATTCATCTAAATTTTTTAACAAGTACCTTAATAAGGCATCATCATAAGGGAATGCATCCACTTCACCATTTGTCAGGGCAGTAATACATTCCATTATGGTTCTATAATATTGAATTCGTGCATTAGGCAATACACTTAAAGTCCATTCGTCATATATAAATCCTTCTACAACTGCAAATGTTGCATTCTCAATATCTGACAGTGATTTCATTTTTTTTGATTTTTCTTCAACACTCATGTTGCACCTCCTGAATCATTGATTCTATCAATATTCTTATATTTTCATATATTATCTATTTAATCAAAATAGATGCTTCCTCCAATGAATTCACGTAATATGGAATTGAAAGGAACTTTCGAGGTATCCATTGGTTCACAGAAAGCTATCAGTCTGAGCAGACGTTCCTTTGTCTCCGCATATGGGCTGTCGTCCTCAATTTTATTCAGGGCTTCTATTGCAAATGGCCTTAGCGCATTTATTTCGTAAAGAAGACTGGAATTGAACATTACGTCAGATTCTTCCTGAAACTTAAACACGTTTTTGTATTCCCCAAGTCTAACATTTTCCCACTGCTTCAGGGTTTCCTCCGGATGGGTTCCACGGAATTGATACCCTCGCACAATTCTTCTGATCATTCTAACTTCAGAACTTGGAATTCTGTTTGTTAAGTCGATATTTAATTCAAAAAGTGAAGTAATATATACTTTAAATAATATATTTCTATTAACATTTGGAAACAGAGCAGGATTCAATGCATGGATACCTTCCACAACAAGTATTTCACCTGGTCCAACATGTAATTTCCTGGTTTTTTGGGAACGGTGACCGGTTTTAAAATCGAAAATCGGAGTATCTACCGTTTTTCCATCAATAAGGTCTGAAAGCTGTTTATGCAGAAATGGAAGATCCAATGCTTCAAGACAGTCGAAGTCATAATTGCCCTTGGAATCGCGAGGGGTATCTTCCCTGTTCACAAAATAATCATCCAAAGAAAGTGTCACCGGATTAAATCCGTTCACACTGAGCTGTGTTGATAATCTTTGTGAAAAAGAGGTCTTCCCGGAAGATGATGCACCAGAAATTAGAAGAACCCTTAGGATTGTTTTCCGCTGAAGAATCATATCTGCAATATTTGATATTTCCTTCTCATGGAGGGCTTCCGTCATGCCGATGAGCTTAAGGGTTGAACCACTTGCGATATAGTGGTTCACATCACGAAGCAGTTCCAGCTTTATGTTGTTAAGCCACTTTTGGGTCTTTTCATAAGTGGCAGAAAGTTTATCCGGCGGAACCCATAATGCACTTTCGTGACCAGGTTCTCTGAATTCTACAATAAACCCATCTCCGTAAGGAATCAAATTGAAAGGTTCTATATTTTCCACACTGGTTTCGCAGGGATAAATCATCTTAACACCATTGCTGTCTACACAATAGTGGTAATAGCCGCCCTCTTTCTTCAGAAACTCAATATTGGGGGTGCTCAGAATCCATTCTTTAAGTTTCAAATCAATCTGGCGAACTTCTCTCACTGAAATTGCAGTATCTTTAAACCTGCAGAACACTGCTTCCTGTATGGAATAGGCGATTTTTAGAGATTCTTCAGGAAAAAGCTGCTTAATAACTAAGATCAATCCAAGCTGGACAGTCTGACGGCTTTGAGTTAAATGGGTTTCTGCCATATCTACACCTTCTTTCCAATTTGCTGCATTTCCTTACAGCAGCTTTTATTGATATAGTATTTTAAAAATAATATAACATTGTTGAACAATATATACCAGTCTAATTTTTACTGAATTGCATAAAAAATAGGAGCTTTTAAGCTCCTATAAAATTATGCCGTTAAAGCAATTCGTCTGGACATTTTGGTTGTTGTGTAAAAATTGTGGATGCAGGATGTACTGCCAATGCACCTAACAAAAGTGCTAAGCATCCTAATACGTTGAAAGGTTTCTTTAATAATTTTTTCATTAAACAATTCCCCCTCTACATAGTATAATAATTGTATTATTCTATATTTATTTACATATTCCTGCAATATAAATATAATTTTCAAAATATTTTTTAATTTGCCATTTGTTAAAAACTCTCTAACTAACTGCATTTCTTTTCATCTAAATAATAATCTACTATATACTTGTCCAATTCCTGGCTAAGTTTTAAGACTTCAACAGGATTAGCTTCATTAGTTAATAATAATTTATGAAGCTCATTTCTTAATTTCTCAATATACTTGTAAGCGGATTTATTTCCATACATAATATTACACCATTCCCAAATTTATTACATGTTTGTATATTATAACATATATATTTCTATGTTGTTATAGTAAATTATAATAGTTTTTATAATTAAAGTTTATATTGCCTATTAGCTACTTTTTTTTACTGAATAACGGAATGGCTGAGAATATAAAATTCCTCCTGACTTGGCTGATACTCTTTCTCCATGCTTTCAAAACCCTTGTCAAATAATTCGGCTTCTTTTTCATCAATCTCAAATACAGGACTTTGATGGTAAACCCATTTTCCTCCGTCAAGAGCATCTTGTTTGAGTTCTTTTACCAGCATTGCAGCCGGATATGTACCATCTTCAAGAGATATATTGTACTTTTTGCAGCTCTTAAAACCACGGCTTACATAATTATTTGGATTTCCAAATATCACAATCACATCGTAGCCAAGTGCGTCAGCCTTTTCAAAAGAATACTCCATTAGTTTTTTCCCATACCCTTCTCTCTGATATTCCGGCAAAATGCAAACCGGACCAAAAGTAAGGATATCTTTTTCTTCTCCAGACTCATTAATTAGTTTTGTTTTTGTATACATTATATTCCCAATCACCTGATTATCAACTTCAATCACTAGATCCAATTCCGTCAGAAAGTCTTTGTGGGATCGCATAACATGAACTAAATAATGTTCATTGCACCCTGGAATATATAAATTCCAAAAAGCTTTCCTTGTGATTGATTCTACTCTCTTGTAGTCTATTTCTTCTTCATTTCTAATCTTAATCACTTTATCCATTGATTAACCTCCAATAATTTAGTTAAGCATAGAAACAACAATATTCATAACTGATTTTATTTCTCCAAACCTTGTTCCATTGGTCATTGTCAGGTAACGCTCACTTAAAGTAGATGAATCAATTTTTTCAATAATAGAATATCCCAGTGCTTTTAAATAGTCATCGCACTCTTGGTAGTTAATCCCAAACTTAATGTTTTCCTCTTTTAGACCTGTTTCTATTAGTTTATTATGAGCATCAACGTGTTGATAGTCAAAGCTGATAATACTCCCAGAGAAGGAGTTTTTTCCCAGAATTCTTAGAGTACGTTCCACCGATTCAGGAGACAAATAGAAGGTTACCCCTTCCCAAATATATAATGTTTTTAACGAGTTTTTATATCCTGCATCATAAAGACTTTGAAACCAGTCATCTTTTTCAAAATCCGCCTCAACATGCACCACATTAGGATGGATATTGATTTTATTATCCTCAAGAATTTTAAGCTTCTCCTTCTGGGTTCCAGCCATATCAACCTCAAATATTTTTGTATTTCCAATATCACTTGCGTATCGATAAGCTCTGCTGTCGTAACCAGCACCTAACAATACAATCTGGGGTATCTGCTGATTAATCATTTCTAGAAACAGTTTGTCAAAATGCTGGGTCCGGGCAATTACATATTCATATAGCCCTTCTGGCACTGCTTTCTTGATTTCTTTTCTTATTTCAGATGATTTCAGTGCTGTTCTTTTGTCTTTTGGCAAAAATAGATCTGCCATATAATCATTACCTCGGATTTTAATGTCTTCCTCATAGCATGCTAGTGCTCGAAGTGAAGCAATTAACATAGCCGTCTGTGAAGTTGTACTTTTATTATCCATGGTTAATCCTCCTTAAAGATTTACTTCTTAATTATTTCACAAAAGAAATTCAAAGTTCTTACCATATAACTCACTACCGAATCAGCATCGGCAAGTCCATATTGAGACATTATGTATTCTTGAGTTAGGCTAATAGAAACATAATTATACTGTTCAGCAACCAAACGAGGATTTATCGGTTTAACCATTTTTCTCTCAATCATTTTTCTTATAATATTTTCATAGTAACCTGAGGGCTCATTAATCAAGTATTTATAATACATATCTGCAGCTCGCGGATTTCTGAACTTCTCATTGTTAATAATCATGGATATGTTTGACAGGGTACCGCAGACACTTTTGCCAACATAAAAAAGAATATTTTTAAACACTTCCTCGGGGCCCATAATCTTTAACATTTCTTCAATCTCATCTAAGGATGGCCTGGTTTCCGGAACAGCTTTTATAAATTCATCGAATAGGGTTTCGAGAATACCTGCTTTATTCTTGAAATGATTATACAGGGAGCTTTCTTTTATGCCTGCTTCCTTTGCTATTTCCCGTACAGTTACCCCTTCATAGCCATTAATTGCAAACAATGCAGAAGAAACATCCAAAACCCTACGTCTTGTCTCAATTCCTTTCTTTCGTTTTTGAATTGTATTTATATTGCTCATATGAATCACCCCTCAATTTATTATACTAACATTTGTTAGTTTATTCAATATATATTCTATTTTCCGTTAGTAAATCCATCCTCCGAAAATTTCTTGAGTTCTACCGGGGTGCCGACACCTAAGAGTTTCTCCAAAAATAATAAAAACCCCTGAATTCAGGGGTTTTCCATGCATAAATTGTATGAAATTTTACAAAAATGTGCATCTATATGTATAATACATCTTCTAGCCATTTCGTTTATGTTTGCTTCTATTTCATTATGTTTTTATCTACCCTTCATATCTTTCAAAAATCCACCCTTGACTTAAAAAACTCTTTTCCTTGTCTCCATTGGCTTTAGCTCCAGCAATAATCCAAACAATTATGCCCCCAATTCCAAATGTAAATGAGCCTGCCAGTATTGCAACTAATAGCCAAGCAACCCCCTTACCAACCATGCTATTAAATAAATACCATATTGGTCCAAATAGTAGTACAACCCAATTAAATCCATCCTTCACTTTTTCAGTATATCCATTTGCTGGATTCTTGTATACTTTATATTTTGCCATTTAACATGTCCCCCTTATTTGTAATTACATATATATAATACTAAATTATATATATTATGTACACTGAGGGATTAATTGGATTTTAATTGCAAAAGCTTTGTAGTCAAAAACGTTAAAGACTATGCAATGATAGCATAGTCTTTAATTCTAGTGCCTAATTATTAATATAATTCCTCTGTACTAAATATCTGCTCAATCTTCTTCAACATGTGGTCACTGTGTTCATCTTCATGTTTGTCATGTAATAGTAAATTAGTTTGAATTAATAATAGAATACTCTACTTTTTTGCCATCACTGAAAAACTGAATATTAATAGGTTTTTGTTTTAGGGTTACAATCACTAATGCTTCTTGAGTACATTCTTCATCACTGCTAGCATATTCATTCTTCAAATTAATGACTAAATCATTATTTTTTTCTTCTAGATAAAACTTTGGTGATGTATAAGAAATTGGACCTTGAGATTTTTCATTTGTATAAATTAATAGTTTGTATGTATTATTTTCTTTAAATTGGTATATATAATACCCATTTTTGTTTACATATTCTCTTAACTTGTTTTGAATATTATTATCTAATAAATTAAAATTTACATTTACTACACTAGGTTGCTTTGATTTAATAGAATACCAACCAACAATAATAATTATTGACATTAGAATAATTATTATTGTTTTTATAGCACTCGAAAAGTTATAGTTATTGCAACACCATTGTATTAATATTTACGTTATTATTTGGTGGAGATAAGGGGATTCGAACCCCTGGCCTCTTGAATGCCATTCAAGCGCGATCCCAACTTCGCCATACCCCCACAATATCAACAAGAACTCTTGTTTCTATCCTCTATTTAATTATTATATTACATAATAATTATACATTCAACGCACAAAACATGAATATCTATTGTTCTCTACTGAAAATAGGTAGAATTCATCTACCTTTATACTGAATTTAAATATCCAATTATAATATATTTGTGAATTTTATGGCCTACAAATACTACAAGGTGTATACCCCGCACTGATAGCATCATTTTTAGAAATTGAATAAGAACTATGCCATAAATATCTACATCCTGCTCTATGATATTTACTCCCTGATTCAGTTATGTATACCGTATACGAATTATTTTGACCTTGAGTTGTATATGTTGTCTTATACAAGCCATTCCAAGCACCATCATATCCAACAGTATAACCGTCGGGCGTAGTAGTATTTACGGCCAAAGTTCCATTAGAATATAAATAATATTGTTTCCCTTGTAAAGTTATCCACTTGCCGGATTCCATTCCCCCATTTTCATTCAAATAGTACCAATAGCCGCCATAACTTACCCACCCAGTAACCATGTCGCCATTAGAGTTTAAATAGTACCATAAACCACCTGATGAAATCCAGCCAGTCGCCTTACTATCATTTGTGTAATAGTTCCACGTTGTGCCATTTTGTTTCCAACCGCTAAATGCAGTTGCAGTTGTTTGTGGAATTACTAAACTACTTAATAGCATAAATAAAGCTAATAAAAATGTAGCTGTTTTTCTTTTAAACATTATATTCTCCCCCTTTATAACATTCTATATATTACATGGTTCTTCAAAAAAATTGTTTTTCCTCCATTTTTCGTTCGTATTTTATCGACATATTTTGCATTTATACAAAAAACAAGAATAATCAATCTACCTCTAAAAAGCACAAAAGTCTTGAAACCTAAAGTTTCAAGACTTTTGCACCTATTCATATTTAATTATATTTTTTCTCAAGTACTTCCAGCATTTTAATGTACTTGTTTTGAACTCCGGCACTCTTCATTTCCTCTTCAAAGACTTCACATTCCGTATTTACACCATCTAATATTTCCTGGCTCAGCTCTCTTTTTGCAAAGGTATAAACTACATTGTCTTCTTTATCTATATGCCTTGTTAATAGGTGAGTGTAGGATATGGCATTGGCTATTACATCAAGCTTTGCTTCATTGTCTCCAGCTTTTACTTTAGCTAGTGCTTCTTCGAGCTCCTTTATGTAGAGCCTGCCAAAGTCGTGCTCCACCAGCATTCCAAACTTAACCAGCTTTTCTGCTGCACCGCCTATTTCATCCACCATTTTGTTAAACAATATTTTTTCTTCCTTGCCGTGATGGTTTTTATCCGCATAACTTCTTATAAAATCTATTATGTTTTCAAAATCTGCATAATCAATTTCTTTCCCCTGCATTATTCCAAAACAAGCTTTTCTGACTACCTGAAGCATCCTTTTTATGTTTTTATGCTCCTCAATCATTAAAACAATCCCATCCATAAACTCACACCTTTTTTATTGTATTCATACCATTATCTGTTCTTGTATATTCATAGCCTGCATCACTAGCGCTTAAGAAGCCGTTAATCCATGCACTCTTGAAGTAATAGTAGTTTGAAACATCTCCTATGACCTGTTCCCAGTATTCCTTATGAATATCTCTTGTGGTGTGCCATTCAATCATTGTTTCATTGCACTGAACCACTTCGTTTACTCGGTCACAGGGCATACCTTCAAGCATATAGTCAAATATAAGATTGAAAAAGTCTTCCGGTGTGCCTTCACTTATTCCAAGCTGCTTCATTTTTTCTGCTCCATTTTTATAAAAAATCTGAGCAATGTCTTCCTTTTTAACAGCATCAGCCTGCATAAGTTCAGTTAAAACATATGCCAGTCTGCTTTCCACACTTATTATTTTTTCTTGAAGCCATCCGTGAATATTATCACGTTCTATTGCATTTTCAAGTGGGCCAGTTACAGGATAGCCGTAATTTGAATAGCTTGCATTTAGAAGTGCTTTGCCATTGTAGCCATTTTCACCTGCAAGCGCTGCTGCGTTTTCTATTAATTCTTCTTGTAATTTAATTTTATCATAGAGCCAGTAATGAATCTTTCCTAAAAATGCACTCATGAAAGCCTCCTATTTTACAGCTTCATTTAATGCTGTAATAAGCTGATCTACATCCATTCCATGTACCTTTGATGCTTCCTCTAAAGTTTCAGCCTGTGCAGATGGACATCCTACGCAGCCCATTCCAAAGCTCATAAGAACTTTTACGCTTTCAGGATAATTTCTAACAACTTCACCTATAGTCATTTCTTTTGATATTTTCATAATTTTTCCCTCCATGTAAATATTATTTTTTAATTATAGATTGCCCTGTTTTGTATCAGGTATCCTTCTTTTTTATTATAGTAACATATAAAATATTGAAATTCGGTAGCATATGTTACCAACTTAATTTGCATGAAAATAAATAAAAAAGACAGCCTTTTCAGACTGTCTGAGGTAAATTACATTTTAAATTTCATTATGAGCTCATTAAGTTTTTGTGCAAGCTCTGCCTGATTTTGAGCAGTTTGTGCTACTTGAGACATGGCAAGTGTTGATTCATTAAGACTTTGTTTTATCAGTTCTGAGCTTTCAGAAGACTTTTGTGACAGCTCAGCTAAACTTTGCACTCCGTTTGTTACATCACCCATAGTATTACTTATTCCTTTTGTCATGGATGCCAGTTCCTGAGACATTCCATTTAAGAATTCAGCATCTTTCTGATACTGCACTCCTATGTCTGCAAAGCTTTTAAACTGGGTTCCTACATTTTCATTCATAAAAGTGAGCAAACCACTGCTGTCATCTGCAAGCTTTGTAAATGCGTCCTTAACCTTGCTGGTTACAGCTTTTATACTGCTTGCAGCCTGGGAAGTTTCCTCTGCAAGTTTTCTTACTTCGTCGGCAACTACTGCAAAGCCTTTTCCTTGTTCACCAGCTCTGGCGGCCTCTATAGCCGCATTTAAAGCAAGGAGGTTTGTCTGCTCTGCTACATCTGCAATGGTATCTGCCATTACAGTAATTTCTTCTACAGTTTTGCTTTCATTTATTGATTGAATTATCTTCTTTTCACGTTCCATATAAACAGCTTCAGTTTCTGTAACAGCACTTTGGCTGCTTCGTTGCACATTTAAGGCTCTTTCCTTAATCTCTACTGAATTTTCATTTCCATTAATGGCTTTGCTTGACAATACATCAATGTTTCCGCCAATTTCATGGATGGATGCAGATATTTCTTCAGCAGTGGCTGAAGTTTCCTGTACACCAGAGTTGATTTCTACAATAGATCCGTTTATTCTTTCAAACTGTGAAGTAACCTCTTCAACGGTAGCAGACAATTCCTGGCTGGCTGCACTTAGATCACTGGAGTATTCTGCAACATTTGAAACAATTGACCTTATACTATCCGCCATGGCATTTAAATTCAAAGCAAGACTTCCAAATTCATCCTCTGAATTTATTTCAACCTTTTTGGATAAATCTCCGATACCTAAAGTTTGGGCAAATATATTTACCTTATCAATGTTCCTCTTTAAATACCTGGTAATAAATATAACTGATGCACCTAATACCAATAGACTTATAATCCCTATTATTATCATACTGTTCATCAATCCAGTTAATGAAGAATAAAGTTCCTTCTCAGGCATATATATTGCAAGCTTCCACTTCACTCCAGGAACTTCAGAAAAATAAACCATGTTTTTCCCATTATTATCTGTTATTTCTGACTTTCCTTCATTTGTTGAAAGCATCAGTTCTCCTAATTTTTTCATAGAAGCATTTTCGTCCTCTGATATTTTCTTTTTCATTATTTTATCCTTGCTTATATTTGCCCCAGCCATGTAATAGCCTTGATCATCTATAAGAAATGCGCTTCCGCTTTTGCCAATCTTGATGTCTGCAATATTTTTCTGTATAGATTCTATGTTTATATCTGCTGTAGCTACTCCAAGAAATTTATTATCAGCATCATAAAATGGTGAAGTAGTTGTAACCATTGTTATTTTTGATACATCATCATAATATGGCTCTGACCATTCAACAGAATTTTTTGTGTTTATCCCGCTTTTATACCAGTCATAGCTGAAATAGTCATATTCAGGTGTGCTGTAGTCATCTGTGAATGCCACATTACCTCCGTCTTTATAGGCATAAGGTCCAAAATATTTTGATGCAGGATCGAATTTGTTTGGTTCAAACCAGATACCTGCTCCTAAAGTATCCTTATTTAGATTTATCATTTCCTTAAGAATTGACTGCATTGTTCCCTTGTTAATATTTTTATATGTACTTTGAACTGATTTCCCAACTGCTTCTGCAATTTTCCCATGAACATCCAATGCATTTTCAATCTCCTTAGTATTGCTACTTAGAAGATTGTTCATTTTTCCGTCTATTTCCGTGTTTATGGTCTTTTTACTGGACGAATATGCCAAAAATGTTAGTGTTCCCACTGCCACTAAAACAATTGGCAAAAGTACTGCAAAAATTTTTGTGCTTACTGATTTAATCCTCATCTGTCTTTCCCCCTTTATGAAATCACTATAGTTGAATTATATATTAAATTGTAATATATATATTGCATAAAATAACAATACTATTGTATTATCGTACAATTTTTGTAATTATAAAGGCTGCTGCTAAACTTAAGTCTACTACAAACGATAATTATAAAGGTATCTAAACTGACACATCATATTGATTTAGGGGAGTTGTTACTTTGTCAAATGCTAGAATTTACTTTCTTATGGTACTTTCATGTTTGTTTTGGGGAGGTGCATTCATTGCAACCAAACTTTCCA
>JBLNDT010000004.1:0-71662 GCA_050261915.1 Solirubrobacterales bacterium | reverse complement strand
AAAAAAATATTATTTATTCAGTAAGCATTATTGTAGCACTTAGTATTGGAGTAGCCTGTTTTAATGCTTATCAAAAATACAACATCGAAAATATGAAAGCTCCAATAAATAATACCACTACTAAATCTGTTTCTGAGGATTCGGACACTAAGAATGAGCCTGATGCAAAAAAGGAAACAACTGAAACTCCGGCAAAAATAAATAAGGTTATTGTAATAGACCCAGGTCATGCAAATAGATCAAATTTAGAAAAGGAACCAATTGCTCCAAACTCTTCTGAAATGAAAATTAAAGATGGAGGTGGCACAGAAGGAGTAGTAACAAAAAATCCAGAATATGTAGTGAATATGCAGGTTTCATTAAAGCTTAAATCAATACTAGAGCAAAGAGGATACACTGTTAAAATGACCAAAACCAGCAACTCGGAAAGTCTGGGGAATGTGGAAAGGGCTGATATATGGAACAAGGACAATGCTGACTTAGTCATAAGAATCCATGCAGATTCAAGTGAGAGCAGCGGTGAAAAGGGTGCATCTATGCTTATTCCTGATCCAATAAATGATAATACTAAAGCTATTTTTAACCAAAGCAAATTATGTGGACAAGTAGTACTTGATACTTTAACAAAAGAGGTAGGAATGAGGAACAAGGGAGTAGTCCAAAGAAACGATATGACTGGGTTTAATTGGTCAGGAGTTCCAGTAATACTAGTGGAAATGGGTTTCTTATCGAATCCTGATGAGGACAGACTTTTAGGTACAGAAGAATATCAAAATAAAATAGCTTTGGGGTTGGCGGATGGAATAAGTGCAGTAATGAAATAAGCTATTGACAAAATAAATAGATAGAACTATTATTGTTATAACAACTAAATTTAGAAGGTGATTTTTTGGACACTAAATATGATTACACAAGTTTGATTGGTTATAAAATAATTAAAGGTGAGGTGTTGATTAAGCGGAAGATGCTTAGTACCTTTATGGAGCTTGGATATGATATTACCTTTGAGCAGTGGACAGTTCTAAATGTGTTATATGTGGAACCGGGATTGATTCAAAGTGAAATTGCAGAAAAAACATATAAGGATAAAACCAATGTTACAAGGATACTTGATGTGCTTTGCAAGAACGGTTATGCAGTAAGAGAAAGTCATGAGAAAGATAGAAGAAGCTCTTGTATTTACCTCACAGATATGGGACGAAAGATGTTTGATGAGCTTATTCCTGCTGTGGAAGCTATCAATAACCAGTTCAAAACTGCCCTAACGGATGAGGAAATTCAGCAGTTTAATAAAATACTCGAAAAAATATGCAGCAATGCAGAGTAAAATTTTTGCTAAATAGTTGCTATAGCTAACATAGGTATAGCAACATAAATGAGGAGGAGTAATTATGGTAAATTTGTCGTTGAAAGAAAAAATGGCATTTAAATTTTTCTTTGGTGAAAAAATATATGAGAGATGGTATGGTAGATTTTTATCTTTTGGTGTTGATTACTGGAGGATGAAAAGGGTGATTTCAAGAATTAATAACTGGTTTATGTGGTGTGAAGAATGGAGCAATGAAGGGGATGAGGTTTATAAAATAGCCGAAGAAGCATTAAAAGAAGGATATGTAATTAAGGCAAAGGCTTTATTTCATGAAGCTACTGCCTGTTATCATATTGGGCAGCACATCTTTTTTATTGACAGTATACAAAAGGAAAGGTCTCAGGAAAAAGCAAGAGTAAGCTACAAAAGAGCAATTAGTTTGTATAGTAATGCAGACAGGCCTATAGCTATAGAGATCCCCTTCAATGGAATAAGTATTCATGGGTATTTAAGATTAGCTTACACCCCTAATAAGCCTTTGGTGATTTTTATTAACGGAATGGATAATATCAAAGAAGCAGAAGGTCATGCACAAGGAACAATTTACAAAGAAAACGGATTTAATTTTTTCACTTTCGATGGACCAGGTCAAGGGGAACTTTGGAAAGACATGAAATTTAATTCGAAAGATTATCATAAGGTTGTATCAGGTATTATAGACTGGTTTATGAAAAATAATGAATATAGAATTGATTTAAGCAAAATAGCTCTGGCTGGGTTCAGCTTGGGTGGATACCTTGCGCCAATGTGTACAGCCTATGATAGCAGGGTAAAGTGTACTGTTGGTAATAGTGGACTTGTTTATATAGGGGGATTAGAAGGTTTAAAGAAGCTTAACCCAATATGGCAGAGAGGGGTAACTTATATGACAGGCTTTGAAACACTTGAAGAGGCAGTGGTAAATTTTAATTGGGACATTGAAGAATCGCCAAATTTACAAGTGCCCTTATTATTTTATCATGCTGGGAAGGATGAAGTAATGCCATCTCCTAAAACTCATGCAAATAAAATAATGAATTGGGCAAAGGGAGAAAAACAATTAAAATATTATGAAGATGGAGAGCATTGTACACAGAATTATCTAGACGAAGTATTTCCTGAAATAATAGACTGGCTTAAGATTAAACTTGAGTAGGACTTCCATTAAGAATAAACATTATTGACTAGATTAATTATATTTAGTAACATATATTTATTTAAGTACGGAAAAAAGATAATTTACTAGTAAAAATATAAGTGTGAGTGGGGACGGTAAGCTGCGGCTTTTAAAAATCAAATATATGAAGGAGACAACTATGCCTAAATTAAGAAAGATGCTAAGTGACTGGGAAGCACCATATATTCAAGCTCTTATGAAATTGATTGAAAAACAAAGTAAGGAAACCCTTGCCTATTGGAGCCTTAACTATGCAGAACAGGTAATACTGCCTATATGGAATAAATACTATCCTTTGGACATGCGCCCTAAAAATGCAATAAGTGCAGCGCATGAATGGCTTTTAGGCAATATAAAACTAACAAAGGCAAAACCAATAATTTTAGAGTGCCACGGAGCAGCAAGAGAAGCAGAAGCTAATCCGGCTGCTCAAGCAGCTGCAAGGGCTATAGGTCAAACAGCTTCAACTATTCATTCTGCTAGGCACTGTATAGGACTTGCATTATATGGAGCAATGGCAGTTGCCTATGATACCCTTGGGACTGATGCATCCTGGGGGGACCTGGAAAAGTGCGCTGCAGAGGAATGTGGGCGTATGCTTAAGGCATTAATTGATGTTGCAGTTGAAAATGAACCAAATCCAGCAAAAATAGATTGGAAATGCTAAATCTTTTTTGAAATAATAATCACAGTTTTTATAACAGAGGTGTATACTATAATGTATTAATTTTATTAGGAGAATTACATGATACAATGTACAAATCCAACTATAGAAGGTGCTAACCCACAATTTGTTGAGGATGATTTTAGACATCACCACCATCACCATAATAAGTGCTGCTACAAATGTTATTGTGGTTGCGGTTATCCAGTTTTTTACGGTTACGGTGGATATCCTTATCAGGGCAACCCTATGACTGTAAATGAAAACACCAATGTTAACGAAAATATGAATATTTACCGAGGTAGCGAAAACAGATGCCAGCAGTATGGATGGTGTGGATACGGGTATCCACAAAATTACGGCTATGGCTATCAGAGTTTTTATGGTTACACACCTTTCTATTATCAAGGATATCCTTATAATGCAACTATGTACGGAAATATGAACGGCAATATGAATGCAAATATGAATTTTAATGAAAATATGAATTTCTAAAAATTATTTTTCTGAATTTTAATTAAAGAGTGAGCTGCACCATGATTAAATAAATGGTGCGGCTTATTTGCATAATCCGTTGATAAAAGCCATATACATGGTTTTTTTAATTTGTTCATGTTATAATAACATATCACAATTCTAGTGTTTCAGGGCATGAGAATTTAGAGGAGGATTAATAATGAAAATTTCAAAAAAAGATGCATTAGCCTGGTTTGAATTTTTTTCAATGCTGCCAGAGGATGAGGAAATAATGACAAAACAACAAGAGATTGTTTATGCTGTCTTTGCACAAATAGAGGAAGCTATTGATCATAGAAATGAAATGCTGATGTCAGAAATTAAAGGGTTAAAAACCTTGGAAAATAGAACTTATTTTGCTGGAAATGAGGAAAAGTTTTCAAAGGGATGCAAATCATGTTTAATGGGAACTGGTTTGAGTGCCATTAGAAAAACAAACAAGTGCAACCTTGAATGCAAGTTCTGTTACAACTATGGGGAGCTTGATGATATAGCCCCTGTGCCTGAAGGAATGTGGGAAATTGGAGGGACTAAGTTTTATGTTAAGGATATAGACCTGCTTCTTTCCATACAAAAGAAACCTACTGGAATTTCCTATGTTTACTTAGAGCCTTTCATGGAAATTGAAAAATACTATTCAATTATAAAGAAGTTTCATGATGCTGGTATTCATCAACATCTTTATACAAATGGAACACTAGCTTCAGAAGCTACATTAAAAGCTTTAGGGGAAGCAGGTCTTGATGAAATTCGATTCAACCTGGGTGCCTCTGACTGTGCTGACATAGTTATTGAAAACATTGGGATAGCAAAAAAATACATTAAAAGTGTAGGTATTGAAACTCCAATGACACCTGAATTCTATGAAGGATTTTTTGAGAAAAAACAGTCAATACTTAGGACAAATCTTGACTTTATAAATTGTGCTGAGCTTCATTTAAATGAAAACAACATATATAATTATGCAGGGGAAAACATGTACATTTCAAGACAAGGGTACATATCTCCAATTTGGAGCAGAGAATTAACCTTTAAATTCATGAAAATTTCCCTGGAGGAAAACTGGGATTTGGCAGTTCATGACTGCTCAAACCATACAAAATTTGCAAGAGATTTAAATTTGAGCAGCAAAGAGGGAAAGTGGTTTGGAGCCAGCAGCTATGCCTGTGAATTTAACAGAATACCATATGACGTATTCCTGCCTATACTCCGTGATGAAAATTTCAAATTTTTAATAGAAGAAGAGTTACCTGATGGGTACAAACCAGGAGAACTTATATTTTAAAAATTTTGTAACATACATTGGACAAAACATAGTCAAAAAAATCGGGAGTAACTGCCTAAAATGAGATAATATATAGTTACAGACAGGGGTGATGATAATGAATTGGATTGAAGGAATAAGTGATGCTGTCAACTATATAGAAGATAATATTACGGAAGAGTTAACTATTGAAAACATTGCAAAACGAGCATTTGTTTCGACCTTTTATTTCCAGAAGGGATTTGCTATGCTCTGTGGTTTTTCAGTAAGTGAGTACATCAGACAACGGAGGCTTGCACTAGCCGGCAGTGAACTTGTTTCCACTGATGAAAAAATTATTGATATTGCTCTTAAATATGGTTATGACTCTCCGGATAGTTTTACAAAAGCCTTCACTCGATTTCATGGGGCAACACCTACTGCTGTTCGAAAAGATGGAGCTCTGATTAAATCTTTTGCTCCTCTAAGAATAAAATTTTCATTGGAAGGTGGTTATATCATGGATTACAGAATTGTTGAAAAAGATTCCTTTACTGTCATCGGTGTATCAAGAGTATTTAAATATGAAAATGCAACTAGTGAAATCCCTAAGTTTTGGACAGAGCATTACCAAACAGGAAAGGGAAAATATATTTGCGGTATGTATGGAATAAATATTGATGAAAGTATGGGTTCAGATGAGTTTGAGTATTTGATTGCAGATAATTACAATCCGTCAATGGATGTACCTGAAGGATTTGTTACAAAGGTTATTCCAAAATACACCTGGGCTGTATTTGCATGTAAGGGCGCAATGCCGAAATCAATTCAAGATGTGAACCATAAAATATACTCAGAGTGGCTGCCAAATTGTAAGGATTATGAAATTGCTGCAGGCTACAATATAGAAATGTATAATAACCCAGCTGATTATCCAAAAGGGACCCAGGATGAAAACTACTACAGCGAAGCTTGGATTCCTGTAAAGAAAAAATAAGATAACAAACAAGGCACTCTGCAATATTGCAGGGTGCCTTGTTCATTATCCTTACAATTTAATTATAACACATAAAAAATTGCAATTGTAGACTTTTTGTTACCATCAGTTGGTGCTATAATTCTATAGCATAATAATGCAATTCATTGGAGAAGATTATAATTAAGTCCAAAGGAGTGAAGTGTATGAATGACAAAAATTATGTTCTAGATAATGGTCCTTTTTTTCACGGTACTAAAGCGGACCTAAAAATTGGAGATTTATTAGAACCGCAACATTTATCAAATTACCAAAATAAAAAATCAAACTATATTTATTTTACTGGAACATTAAATGCTGCTAAATGGGGTGCTGAATTAGCTGCATCTAAATCAAAAGAAAGAATCTATATTGTAGAACCAATAGGTGAATTTGAAAATGACCCCAACTTAACTGACAAAAGGTTTCCCGGAAATCCAACACGTTCTTATAGATCTAAATCCCCATTGAAAATAATAGCCGAATTAGGTTCATGGGAAAGACATTCAGATGAGGAAATAAATCATATGCTTTCATCTTTGAAAAAATTAAGTGAAGAAGGCAAAAACGTAATATACGATTAATACATAAATATATAAAATAAAATTTTAAAATAAAGGAGATTGGTAGAGATGGATACTGAATCAATTAAAAATGGGATTGTTACAAACGTATACCACATTGAATCATCAAAAAAAGTTGCTCTTCATAAGCATGATAAACATAACGAGATATTCTACTGCTTAGCAGGAGAAGGATTTGGGGTACTAGAAGATGTTGATGTTGAATTAAAAGTTGGAAAGGTATTTAATGTTCCAGCAGGAACAATGCATGCCTTAAGAACTGACAACGATCTATATGTGGCATCGTTTTTAATTCCTGTATTGTAAAACAAAATGCTGAAATTCATGGCAAATTATAGGATACATTACAAATCGTAATACATCTATTATGAAGATTCTATAAGGATTTATTACAACCAGCCGATATATGTAAGTATACAGTATAGATGTACTAGGAGTGGTTGCTAATGAAAAATCGAAATGGAAAGAAAAGAACATATCTATTATTAGTGCTTATCTTATGTTTGATGGCACTATTGATGGTGTATTCCATCAGCTCCATGAAAAAGGATTATTTTGATTCCATTGGCAGACGTGCTATGGGTTTTAGTCTGGTAACCTCTGATAAACTTCAGTTAAGCAATGCTGAAGTTGATAGGTTGACTGGGCTTAACTTTGACCAACTTCTCAAAGATGATACTAATGTTACATTTGAAAATTATACTAGAAAATTCATGCGCCCTTCTGATGTAAAATATGTTTACTTGCTTCATCAGTTAAACGCGGAACAGGTGAAGTACTCAGTGGAAAAGGATGATGAAGAAACTTTTGAATTACCTGCAGGAACAAAGCTTGATACGATTTACTTGATAGATTCGGTAATTGATGAAAAAACCAGATCTGAAGATACAGATTATAAAGGATATACAGATAAAGACAGATATACACATTTAGATGATAAAATTCAGGCCATATATGATAATAGAGAGGCGGCTTACATTATTTATCAAGATAAATGGGGTACCTATATCAGCGGCTTTACACCACTTTATTCTACTCAGGGCGACTTTATAGGTATGCTCGGAGCAGATATTTTCGTGGATGAATATGTTCAGCTGCTTATCCATAGGATTGTAGTTCTTGTGATGTTCTACTTGATGATCTTGATCTTGATTGTAGCAATGTTAAGGGGCTATAGGAAAATATTTACAATTGAATCTGTTATGGATAATTTAAAGTCAAAAGTAAATTACGATGAAGTCACTGGACTTTATAATAGGAGTATGCTAAAGGAACAGCAAAAGATATATAGTAATTATTCAATTGAAGAAAACACAACTGTTGCTGCTCTTATGATGGATATAGATTGTTTTAAAGGAATTAATGATAATTACGGCCATCTAAAGGGAGATGAGCTAATTATCTCTGTATCAGATATAATTAAATCCGTATTGGAGGGTAATGGACAGCCATTCCGATATGGAGGGGATGAATTCATGATTATACTTGTAAATAGAGAATTAAGCCAGGTTAAATCAATTGCAGAAGAAATTAGGAGAAAAGTTCAAGAAATCAACATCCAGAGAGTGGAAGAAAAAATAACTGTAAGTATTGGCATTGCATTTAAGCAAATAAATAATAAGGCTGATTTTAAAACCCTTTTAACAAAGGCAGATGAAATGATGTATCAGTCAAAAGGAAAAGGTGGGAACTCTATTAGCGAGTATCTTTTATAAAAACCGAAACTAGATAGAGTTGTTCATGGCAAAGGTCCTTGGAAATGTACTTAAAAGCATTTTCAAGGACCTTAAGAGGTTAATTTATGTTTGGAGGGGAGATATATGTCAGTAACAATGGAAGCTATTATGAATATTGAACAGAATGATATCAGTAAAAGAGCTGCTCTTTTGGAAAAGGAAGATATTGAACAGCTGGTGGATTGGTTATCCCTGAAAGAGGATAGTATAAGATATAGGGCTTTTCTATTATTACAGGCTAAATCTGTTTTGGATTCTAGTGTATATCCATTTTGGGATGTTTTTCGCATGAAATTAACAAGTGATAATTCATATCAGAGGAGTATTGGGGTTATGCTGATTGCAGAAAATGTGAAATGGGACGTGGATTGTAAAATGAAGGGTACCATGGCTGATTACCTAAGCATATTGAAAGATGAAAAAGTTATTACCATACGTCAGTGTATTCAGTCTTTGAAGACTATTGTTCAAAACAGCCAGGAATATACCAAGGATATTGGTGAGGCTTTATTGAGTAATAATATTATGTCTGTAAGGGAAACAATGAGAAAACTTATTTTGCTTGATATAATAAATACCCTGGTTGAAATTAAAAAATACTGCCTAAGTTCTGAAATAAGCCAGTATATTTTTACAGCTCTGTCAGGTGAGGTATTAGATAAAAAGTCAAAAAAAGTTATTGAAAAACTCTTGTAAAACGGTTTGGTGATTGGGGGAGATGGAGTGAATAATGATACCAATAGCAAAAAAGTGGGAAGGATGCTTCAAAGAAGATACATTGCCGCTTTAAACATTATTGCTTTTTTGGTTATTTTTAGCCAGATTATTATCCAGTATTCCATTACCAGACAACAGGATGATTCAAGAGTGGTTAATATATCAGGACGTCAGCGTATGCTAAGCCAGCGAATTAATAAAGATGCATTTGGTCTATATATTAGTGCAGATGCAAATGATCAGAAACGATATCTAGACGAGTTAACCCAATCTCTAGAGCTTTGGCAGCAATCCCATAAGGGGCTTCAGCAGGGAGATAAGGATATGGGGTTACCTGGTACAAACAGCCAAACAATAAAAGAAATGTTCGAAAATATTGATGATGAATATAGCAAAATAGTAGAAGCTTCCTCAGCTATTAAAAAAATTACATCAGTTACACGCTATAATAAAGAAGACCTTCTGCCGTATATTAGAATTGTACAGGAAAATGAAACGGAATTTCTTAAAGGAATGGATGCTATTGTTTTTCAATATGATGCTGAGTCAAAGCAAAAAGTAAATATTATAAAAATTTCTGAAATAGCTATCCTAATTGTGACTTTTTTTACCTTAATGATGGAGGCCCTACTTATCTTCAGGCCTGCACAAAATCACATTGAAAAAAGTCTGGAGAAAGTGGAAATTGGAAGAGACAATATGGAAAAACTTTTTGAAACTGCACCTACTGCAATGCTGCTGGTGGATGAAAGGAACTTTAATATAATAAAATTAAACCGCTTGGCTAAACAAGTTTTAGATCCCTCAAATCAAGGATTTGCTAAAACTGATCTTCGCACTATATTGCAACTGAAGGAAGATGAAATGAATAAATTACTTAAGCAGCTTGCTTTGGGATCAGATATTGATAATTTAGAGATTGTTATTAACACTGAGGAGCAAAAACCACTTATTATGTTATTATCTTCAAATATAATAAAGTATGATGATAAACGGACCATATTATTGGGAATGTCAGATATTACTAAATTAAAAGCTGCGGAAGAAGTATTAAAGAGATATGCAACTATAGATGAAATGACAGGACTTTTGAATAAGCGTTCCGGAATGCTGGTACTTGGCAATCTGTTTGATTATGCAAGTGACAATAATGAAGAGTTTTGTGTTTGCTTTTTAGATATTGATGGTTTAAAAATGATTAATGACCTTTATGGTCATGAAGAGGGAGATTATTACATTAAGACTGTTTCACAGCAAATAAAAAGCAATCTTAATGAAAATGATGCTGTATTTAGATACGGGGGAGATGAGATCGTCATTTTATTGATCAATTGTAATTTGAATAATGCAAATAGAACTCTAAAACGAATTCAAAATTCCCTGGATAAGCTGTCTCACCATTTAAATAAACCTTACCCTTTTAAATTCAGTTATGGTATTGCATCAATTAAGGAACAAGCAGTTGATACTCCTGAAAAATTGCTGAATATAGCAGATAGAGAGATGTATAAAGACAAGCAGAAGAATAGATTAAATTAATAAAAATACCCTGATGGTACACAGAAAAGAGAATGTATGCTATCAGGGTATTTTCATGGTTCATTAAAGAAATGTCAAAATTGGTCGAATATTAATATTAAAAATGATCAATATACATGCAAAATATCTTCTGGGGAGGTGCAATATGAAAATTAAATTTCGTGAATACATTTCTAGAAATATGAATTTTGTGGCATATGCCATTATTTGCATTTTAGTATTTTTTACATTTACTATCCTTTTGTCTATACGAATAAACAACTCTATGGATTTAGCAGAAGAGAGTTTACATTCTGTAGCAATGAAAATAGACGGAGCTGCAAGAACTGCAGTTGATCATACTGTTATACTCAGAGATGAAGCACAGATAAATTTAAATGAACCACCTGTCCTTGTTCCTAATAAATTATTTTCAAGTTTGTCTCAAAATCCTAGTGGAGGTAAATTTGAATTACGCAATATACCTAAGGACTACAACATGGATATGGCAAGCTATATATTAGGAGGAGGGGACATCCCGGAGCATTCCAGTGAAAGAGCTCAGGAAATTGAAGCATCTATTAAATTAAATTCATTATTTGCAGATATAAAACATAATATTCCACAAGTAACATGGGTTTATTATTATTCAGCAAATCGGTTCATAAATATGTACCCTTTTGAAAATCAATACAAAGATTTTATATGGTCCGATGATTATATGGTACATCCATTGTTTGTGTCAGTACAGCCAAATCAGGATCCAGACCGAAGCATAAAGTGGTTTAAGGCATATATTGATGAGGCGGGTAAAGGTCTAATGACGAGTATTCTTGCTCCGGTATATGATGCAAAGAACCAATTTAGAGGAATGGTAGGGATGGATTTTACTCTTGAAACAATGAAGGGCTACCTTAATGCAACTGAATTGGAAATAGGAACTCCGTTTTTAGTTAATCAGCAAGGGCAGGTGATGGCTCATCCAAGTGAAATTCATCCTGATGACAAAACAGTAAAGGAGTTGAGTGAAGTACTTCCAGCTGATTTGAAGGTGAAGTCAGAGGATATACTGAAACTTCAATCAAAAAAATATAATGATTTTTCTAGATGGAAGATTTATGTATTAGATATGGATGGTACTCCATGGAGGCTATTTTTTATAGTTAGCAAGAAACAGCTTCTTTGGAATACAATAGCTAAAATGTGGGCTGAAATTATAGGTGTACTACTTATGCTGGTGGTAGTAGGAATTCTAGAGCAAAGAAACAGAATTTCTGAAAAGCTACGAACTTATAAAGCTGCAGTAGACAGCAGTTCCGCTGCAATAATTATCACGGACCGGCACAGAAGGATACAATATGTAAATAAAAGTTTTGAGGATATAACGGGGTATTCAAAGCAAGAGGTTATAGGAGGCAAGGACAGTTTTTTAAAGCAATACCAGACACAGGATGAAGTTAATAGAGAACTTGTAAGTGCTCTTGATAACAATAAGAGTTGGAAAGGTGAATTGTTATACGAAAAAAAGGATAAAACCATGTTGTGGGTTAATATGCTGATTTCTCCCGTTATAGGTAATAAGGAGGATGGATGCTATATTGCTGTTATGGAGGATGTAACAGAACATAAACATATGCTGGAGGCACTAAACAAATTGGCTACAATTGATGGATTAACCAATATTGCCAATAGACCATACTTTCTATCCATCGCAGAAAATGAGTTTAAGCGTACTATCAGATATAATAAAAATTTGTCAGTTTTGATGCTTGATATTGACCATTTTAAAAAAGTCAATGATACATTTGGACATGGAACCGGGGATATTGTTCTTAAAAATGTAGCTGCAAAATGCAGTGAAATAATACGCCTGCAGGATTGCGCGGGAAGGCTTGGCGGGGAGGAATTTGCCATTCTTTTGCCTGAGACAGATAAGGATAATGCAATAATAACTGCAGAAAGGATAAGAGCAGCTATTGAACTTATGGAAACAGATACCTCGGATGGGCATAAAATAAAAGTAACGTGCAGCATAGGAGTTACTGAAATAATTGAAGGGGATACAACCTTTGACTTAATGCTTTCACGTGCAGATACAGCGTTATATGAAGCAAAAAATACAGGACGCAACAAAATTGTTGAATATTCAGAATTTTAAGGAAAGTTTTAGCAGATATGTAAGCAAACTTATGCTATAATAATAAAAATAAATAATGAATGGGGGGCCAATCATGGAAATGAGAAATGCTACTGTAGGGGATTTTGAACTGGCATTTGATTACATCAAAAAATTATGGACGTATAATACCTATGATAAAGAGTTGATTAGGGAGGTTTATAATAATGTTTTGGCAAGTGACAATGATTTTGCATTCTTCATAATTGATGAGGAAAAACCAAAAGGGTTTTGTCATGGCACCTTCTTCAATACATTTTGGCTTTCTGGGCTAACTTGTTACATTGCAAGTATTATTACCAATCAGGAAGAACGAAAAAAGGGGTATGGCAGAAAAATGATGGATCATGTGAAAAACCTTGCCACAGAAAAGGGATGCAAGGGGATTATACTCGATTCAGGGCTGCCAAGATTAGATGCACATAGATTTTATGAGAATTACGGCTTTGAAAAGTGTTCCTATTGCTTTGAGTTAAAACTTTGAAACACATAAAATATTAGGAGTGGTTTATTTATGGTTAACGTAAAAATAAAGAAAGAATCCCCCTCAATTGACCAATGGCTAAAGGAAGCAAAAGCAGATCCTAAGGCAGTGCTGGATGGAATGTTTTTGGTTCATAACGGAGTAGTGCGCCAAACACCTAAAGCTAAGGTTCGTCAAGGGCTTGACGACGGTTCTGTAATAAAGGGAATGGAGTTTTACTACGATTTTGAAAAGGTTGAAGCTGCAGTTTACGAAACAAAAAAAATGGAGGGCATTTTTCACGTGCGGGTTTGGCTTAATGAAGGACAACTGGAGGTTGGAGATGACATTATGTATGTTCTTATTGGCGGGGATATAAGACCACATGTTATCGATGCACTGCAATTCCTGGTTGGCAAAATAAAGGAAGAATGTGTTACTGAAATAGAACAAAAAGTCTAACAGCTTTAATGGTAAGGGGGGGTTATCTTGGCTGGCAAAATAAAAAAAATGATTGATTTGATTATCCAAGAGATGTCTATGGATAATCCAGCAATTGAAGAAATGACGAAAGCTAAATTCATATTAAAAGGTTTAAGCCCTGATAAGTTTGATAGAAATTCAGAAGATGATCCTAAAATTATAAAAAAACTATTAAGCATAGACAGAAATATAAGGGATTCCTATATAAATACAAGAAAAGGAAATATGAAATCAATATGGTCAAATAAACCTTCAGAAGAAGAGGCAGTAAAGGAGATTAGGAGACAGCTTGGTGATTTTAGCCCGAAAATTATTATATTTTTTGCATCATCCAACTATGACCAAGACAAAGTTTCCTCTATAATGCAGGATACCTTTACTGAATCTATTGTGTTCGGATGTTCTACTGCTGGTGAAATAGCTGATGGGCGGTTGGTTAATAACTCCATAACAGCTATGGCTTTTAATTCAAATATAATTTCTGATGCAAAAGTTGAAGTTATTGACTTGATGGATGAAAAAAGAAACATAGAAAATGCATTTAGTTCCTTTGAGCATTACTTTAATGAGAGTGCTTATAGAATGGATACAAAAAGGTATGTTGGAATTGTATTAATGGACGGCATGAGCATGAAGGAAGAAAAAGTAATGGATGTAATAGGGAATAGGACTAATGTAGTTTTTGTAGGAGGCTCCGCAGGAGATGATTTAAAGTATGAAAAAACATTTGTTTATGCAAATGGTAAAGCTTATACTAATTCAGCTCTGCTTGTTTTGTTTTATTTGAGTGAAAATGGTGAATTCAGCATTATTAAGACTCAAAGCTTTAAAATACTTGATAAAGTACTGATAGCTAATAAAGTAAACGAAGAAACCAGGGAGGTAATAGAATTTAACAACAAACCGGCAATTTTGGCTTATGCAGATGCAGTTGGAGCAGCTTCAGCAGAGGAAGCCCCAAAATACTTTTCAACACATCCTGTAGGCCTGGTTATTGACGAAAATGACATATTTGTAAGAAGTCCAAGACAAGTTATGGGAACCAGCATCAAATTTTATTGTAATTTAATAGAAGGAATGGAGGCTCAAGTCCTTGAAGCCACTAATATTATTGAGGATACCCGGAAGGCTTTGCAACAGAAGCTCGATGAATTTAAAAGTATAGATGGAATATTAAATTTCAATTGTATAGAACGGACCTTGGAATTGGAAAAAAAGAATCAAACAAAGCTATTTCAAGAAATATTCAGTAATGTACCAACAGTTGGATTTTCTACATATGGGGAAGCTTATATAGGGCATACAAATCAGACATCAATTATGCTTGCATTTAAACTTAACAGGTCTAAAGCCCTTTTTAACAGCGATATTATAGAAAAAGAACATGATGCTGATTTTAAAGAGATAGAATACCTAAAAAAGGTTATAGCAGAAAAAGATCAACAACTTGAGGAAACAACATCAGCCTTAAAAGAATTTAACAAAATGCTAGAAGATGAAATTGCTGAAAGAACTAAGCGGGAAGGGGTAATAAGCTATTTAAGTTATCATGATAAATTAACCGGCCTATATAATAGAAGATTTTATGAAGAAGAAATCAAAAAAATTGATAACAAAAGGAATCTTCCAATTTCCATAATAATGGGAGATGTGAACAACTTGAAGCTGGTTAATGATGTGTTTGGACATGAAAAGGGTGATGAATTATTAATTAAGGTTTCCAAGGGTATTCAACACATTTGCAGAAAAAATGACTGTGCTGCCAGGTGGGGTGGAGATGAGTTTGTAATATTGCTTCCAAAAACAAGTAGTGAGGAAGCAGAAGATATTGTTAAAAGGATTAACGCACAATATTTCAAGGAACAGGTTGGAAATATACAAGTAAGTGTTTCATTTGGGTGGGAAACCAAGAAAAATCCAGAAGATGACATTATGAAGATTTTAAAAAGAGCTGAAAATTATATGTATGAGCATAAAATAATTGAAAGCAAAGCATTGAAAAACAAAGTAATAGGCATAATAAATAATACTCTTTTTGAAAAAAACAAACTTGAAGAACAACATTCAAAGCGAGTGGGAGAATTATGCCAAAAACTTGGAGCGGCTATAGGTTTGACCGAAGTGGAAACTATTGAACTTAAAACTGCAGGAGTGCTTCATGACATTGGAAAAATTGTATTGGAGGATAAGCTTCTAATGAAGGCAGAAAAGCTTAATGAGCAAGAGTGGAATGCGATTAAGTGTCATTCTGATACAGGCTATCAAATAGTGAACTCTTGTTTTAATTTACAGGATTTAGCAAATGGTATCCTGTCGCATCATGAAAGATGGGATGGAAAGGGTTATCCAACAGGACTAAAAGGAGATGAAATTCCGTTAACAGCTAGAATTATAGCACTTGCTGATAGTTATGATTCAATGATAAGCGACAAGCCATACAGAAAAGCATTAAGCAAAGAAGAAGCAATTGCAGAAATTCGGGACAATGCAGGAACTCAATTTGAACCTGAAATAGCAAAAATATTTATCGAAAAGGTTTTAGGTGAAAAATAAGTTAATTCTAAAAAATAATATGGTAAAGGCATTCAATTTGTGGATTGGATGCCTTTTATTTTCAGTTATTTGACTACATATAATACGTTTCATTGGCAACCATATATAATGAAAGTTTTTATAATCTGCTTAAAGGGGTGAGAAAATCATAAAAAGAACAATTGCTATTATATTACTTATAACTATATTAATACCTGGTAAGATTAATGCAATGCCAATATCTGAAAAAGATAATATATACAAAATCACAATGAAAAGGGATGTTTTATGTTTAATGATGGCTTATCCAGAGCACATAAAGGATGTAGTAAAAAATGATGATGAAAGGGTATACCTGGTACTTAAATCTGGAAATAAGATTCTTTATGATGATATGAGGAATAAAAGCGGGGCTGAAAAGTTATCAAATCCGGATTTACAGGATATGATGGAACAAATCTATCCCCTTACCCCTGTTAAGAACTTGCTTAAGGGGGATTTTGATCCGGGGCGTTCCAGAGTATATTCATTATTTTCTGAGGTATATGGTTCTTCTAGAAAAGATATTGAAAACAAACTTGTAAATTCAAATTTTTCAAATTGCAGGTTTAATAGCAGTAATAGTGCGGTGGAATCTCTTAACTCAGCAATGAAAGAGCTTATTCTTCTTTCAAAGGGTAATGCAAAAATAGGAAGCTGTATTTTTCCAGTTAGCGGAACATATAATTACAGACTTATTGCAGGGACAAATCAGTTAAGCCCCCACTCTTATGGCATTGCAATTGATCTTTCCGTAAATAAAATGGATTACTGGAAATGGGCAACTAGAGCTGAGGGGGATAAAAGAATAAATAATTACCCAAGTGAAATAGCAGAGGTTTTTGAAAAAAACAACTTTATCTGGGGTGGCAAATGGGCGCACTTTGACATAATGCATTTTGAGTACAGACCTGAAATTATTTTAAAAGCACGATATTTTAAGGATGAACCGACTATGGGGAAAGAATGGTATGAAGGGGTGTCTTTAGAGGATGATTATATAAAGAACTCAATAGAAAAAATAAACCAAACACTAAAAAGATAGGAGGATTATATTATGAATAAATGTTATATTACAAATTTTAAAACTAATATACTTAAATTAATCCTGCTATTTTTATTATTTTCTTTATTTAAACCTGCACAAGTTTTGGCAGCCCAGAACATTTCAAAAGAGGAAGCGCAGCGCTTAATAGAGCAAATTTTTATAAATAGAAACAGAGCCCTGTTAACTGAAGATACAGAATTAATAGAATCAATTTATAATAAGGATAGTAAATACGGTAAATGGGCATTTGAATATGAAGTAAGGAAAATGAAGTATATAAAGAATTGGGCTGAAAAACAAGGGGTTAAGTTTACTGATATAAAGCCAAAATTAATAGTAAGAAAAGTTAAAGGAGATAGTACAAATATTTCAGTCTCATTACTGTGTTCCACAGAGTATAAATATATGTATGAAAATCAAAGCGGAATAGAAAATACATCCACCATTGGAACTTATCACAACCTCCAATTAATTAATAAAGAAGGGGAATGGATAATTACCAAGGAATGGTATAAAGACCCCTTCGGTGATTCTTTAAACCTAGAGAATATAAAGGCAGACTCCATAAAAGAATATATCCTAGGACAAAATTCAAGAGACTTAACAAATTTAAGTGCCAGGAGAAATGCTTCTGTTTCATATGCAAAGGAATTTTGCGGTGCAGCAAGTGAGGAACAGTTTGGCTATAAATACAACAAGAAATACAGGGATTATAATCCAGCTGGGGGGGATTGCGCTAATTTTGCCTCACAAATTCTTTTTGAGGGAGGAAAGTTTAAAAAAAATTCCGCATGGAATTACGACCGTTTGGGAGCAACAGGAGCATGGCTTAATGCAGGAGGTTTTAAAAGCTATATGTTAAACAGCGGAAGAGCATCTTTAATAGCATACGGAAGTTATGATAAAGTATATAAAGCAAGCTTTAAACTCCTTCCAGGTGATTTTATAGCCTATGAAAACAAGGGAGACATTAATCATATATCTGTTGTAACAGGGGCAGATTCAAAAGGTTATTCCCTTGTAACCTGTCATAATTCAGATAGAAATAATGTGCCCTGGGATCTTGGTTGGAGTAATAAAAATATAAAATTCTATCTAGTTAGAGTAAACTACTAAATTATTTTAAGCAGTAATAGCCGTATTTCAGTGACTATTGCTGCTTTTGTTTTTCACATATTACCCTTCTATATCATATAAAAATGTATGCAATGATGTAAATAATAAAAAGGAGTTAAAAAATGGATATTTTAAATACCTCAGCACCAGCTCCAGTACCAGCTTATATTGATGCAGAAAGTTTTGGAATACTGCCAAATAACCTTGGTATTTCAGATAAATTAAATGATGCAATCAGAACATTGGGAACAAGTGGAAAAGCATTGTATTTTTCAATTGAAGGAACCTATATCATTGATAAAGCTGTTACAATACCAAATGACGCAGTGATAATAGCTAAAAACAGGAATGTAATATTTAAGGTAGCCTCTGATTTTGACAATGAATATGACGACTTTGTATTAAGAATAGAAGGATCTGGCTTACTTCACGTAAGATTTGAGAACTTTCACCTGGAATTAGAGGGAACTTATGGGCATACATTGTCAGCTTTTGAATCTTATGTAATAAAGACTCTAGGGGCAGATAGTTTTATATTTAATAATGGAGAAATTAATATAACCAACTCAAGTGAAGCTCTTATTTCAACTTGTTTTGATTTTAGAAATATTAATAGTAATGTTTATATAACAAATTCAATTATTACAAATGAATCAGGCGGAACCGGGGGAGGGATTTTGTGGTTTAGGGGTTCCGTGAATAATGTTAATATTATCAACAATGTACTAACTAAAAATGGTAATGATGAGCTAATTGCTTTCTGGGGAGAAGGATTAAAAAAGGGTATTTTAGTGGAAAATAATATTATTACCTATTCAAGTAAAACAAATGTTGTATGTGATAAGCTAATAGCCTTGAATTCAGATCCTGGTGAAGCAAACTCATTTAACTGGGTGCAGTTTTCAAGTAATTGTATATCAATATACTGCTCTGTGAAGAGATTATTTTCAATAAATATGGAAACTAATATATATAAAAGTATTAGTTTGATGGATAATTACATCGAATATTACGATACCTGTACTAATGAAATTATAGATGTGATTGATGTAACTTCTACTAAACTTCCAAGTGAAACAGAAGAGTCAATGTTTAACAGAATGAATTTTTTAATTTTCCGAAACACAATAGTTGCAAACGGCTTGAATCACAGATGTATTATCGCCCTTGTTAATGCAAGAATCGCTTTTGACAATAATAAAGTTATTGGAACTATAAAAGAGGGTTTAGTATATATAAATACTTGTGTTTCAGCACAAGCTTATTTAAATAATAATGATATAAGCTGCTCCAACATGCTGTGCAGTCTTTATTTTATAAGTAATACCGCAACACTTAGTTTTTATAATAATAAAATAACGGGAAGGCCTATCATATATTCTAATAATAATAATAAAATAAACTTAACGATAATAGACAACTTTATAAACTGCACAAGGTGGACACCTATCATTCAAAAATTTGCTAATATCGGAGGTGAAGTAAATATATGCAATAATGTTTTTGAAGGGGCGGATATTACAATTCTTTATGACTGTACCACCTTTCATGCAGATAAAGTTAGAATGATGAACAATGTATTTAAGGACGTAGGAAGCTCAGTTTGGGGAGATACCTTGATTACCGGTAATGCTGTTATTAATGGCAATATTTATATTGATTCTTCGGATGAGTATAGAAAATTAGAGCTAAGTAAAATACTGAAAGAATACTACCCCATAGGAAAGGTTATTTTTATTACCTCAGACAAAACAATTATAACAATGATAAAAAAGGTAGACGGCTCATGGTTAAGGGATATAAATAATTTAAACAGCGGAATTGCAGCATTTCCAGGCACATCAGGAGTTATTTCATTACCAATGGATAATTCAGTAAAAACACTTACACCTTCAGGAGCCTGTTTTATAAATGCTATAGGGGGAGCTGCAGGGCAAAGAGTTACCATAATAATTACTACAAGTGGATCAAAAAGTTATAATATAACATTTGGTGCTAATTATAAATCAAAAGGCACCTTGGTAACAGGCACCATATCAGGAAAAGTATTTTCATTGGATTTCATATGTTCAGATGGTACTAATTGGATAGAAGTAAATAGAAGCAATGCTATGTAGATAGGCATCAGGATTTTAAAAGCTGAAGGTATTACCTTTGGCTTAATTTTTATTGACAAAATATTAAGTTAGGGATAAAATTGATACATAAATTACACTTTGTGTAAATATAATAAATGTATAAATCAACACAGTGTATAATTGGAGGGTGTTCATGAGTAACAAAGACAGTGTATCTGAAGGAAGGGTTGAAAGGAAGAAGAAGGAGATGAGACAGAAAATCATCAACGTTGCTATGGATTTATTTAAAAATCAGGGTTTCAGTCAAACAACAATGGAACAAATAGCAGATGAAACAGACATTGCTAGAAAGACATTATATAACTACTTCCCAGTGAAAGAAGCAATCGTTGATGAATATGTCAGAGAGATTTCTAAGGAACTGGCAAAGGAAACTTTTGATATTATAGAGAGTTTACCTGATACCAAGTCTCGGCTGCTCACAGCACTTAAAAATACTTACAGCTGGGTTGAGGACAATGCTGAAATTACAGGAATATGTATTAATTATCGTCTAAGGAATATGTTTAAGGATATGGAGGGGAAAAAAACTGAAACCGGAACCCAAAGCATTTTAATAAAAATTATTAGAATGGGGCAGCAGACAGGTGAAATCAGATCGGATATTTCAGTTAGACTATTAGTGGCTCACCTAGATATTCTCCGTGGCTCGATAACATTTGAATGGTTAAATGATTCATCAAGTTTTGACCTAAATGAGGAAATAGCTAAAATGGTAGACTTATTTCTATATGGGGCATCCACCAGCTCATTGAATTCCAATTAATGCCAATAATTATAAGGGGGAGTGTGAGATATGAAAGCGCTTTTGAATTGGGATGAAGCTTTTCAGTCAGGTCCATCAATAGTAGGGGGTAAAGGATGGAATCTTGGGAGACTTTCTAGGTATGGATTCATTATTCCAAAGGGCATGGTACTGACTGCAACGGGTTACTATGACTATATTAAACAAAATGAATTAAATGAATTAGTTGACAATATTATATTATCCACTAATCTTAATAACATAGATGAAACTGTCGTGAAGGTAAAATTAGAACAGTTAAGAGAAAAAATTATAAGTGGTTCAATACCAGCATCCATTGGAGAAGAGATCAAAGAACAACTATGTAAAAATGGAGGGTTGAAAAAAAGGTGGGCTGTAAGATCTTCCGCAGTCGGTGAAGATTCTGAAAAGGCTTCATTTGCAGGTATACATGATTCATATTTGAATGTTCTAGGTTTAGATAATATATTGTCAGCAGTAAAAGGGTGTTATGCATCTTTATGGTCCTTACGAGCTTTGTCATACCGCAAAAAGATGAATATACCCCAAGATCAAACTGCTACTGCTGTGGTAATTATGGAAATGGTAGAGGCAAAAGCAGCTGGAGTAGGTTTTACCTGTGATCTTATGACAGGACGTCAAGATAGTATGGTTATAAATGCTAACTATGGTTTAGGTGAATCTGTGGTATCAGGTATTATAGAACCAGATACTTATAATTTGGAATTTAAGGCTATAAATGCCGGTCTCAAGTTAATTAACAAAAAAATTGGATGCAAGCAAGGGTTGACCATTGGTTTGGAAAGCGGAGGTACCAAATTTATTAACTCAGATGAAAAATCTTTTCAGCAAGTTTTGCAGGATAATGAAATTGAAAAACTTGGTCGTCTTATATGGAGGGTTTATGATGAATTGGGGGGGGGTGAGCAGCACCAGGATGTTGAATGGGTTTATGATGGTCATGAATTTATATTGGTACAGGCACGGCCAGTGACAATGATCCCAAGGAAAACTTTTCCTGCCTTGCAAAACCAACAAGACATATGGTCTAACGGTAATTACCGGGATGCTGTACCTATGGTGCAATCGCCCCTAAATCGTTCATTGATGAAAGGTATTATTGATGGCATACACCATATGAGTTTTGAGGGATTTGATTACAAGCCTCCTATTGGCTTGCAATTCTCTAAATTTTATAATGGTAGGCTTTACTGTAATTTACCTGCTTATCAATGGTGTATGTATGATTGCATGGGCAGCCCCCCTGAAGGGTTTAATGTTTTTTGGGGGGGGCACCAGCCAACCATCCATATTGGAGATGAAAAACCACAACCAGGATTTGAAGAACGTGGAAGGCAGTTTGGTGTTTTAGTTAACCAGGCAAAACAAAATGCTGAAAAAACATGGGGAAAAGTATTATATTCTACAAAAAAGATAACTGAAAAGGGATTGAAGCATTGGACAGACAGTGAGTTTATTACTCATTACGAGGATTTAGGTCAGGCCACAAGAGATTTTATCATGGAATTTAATCTTTTAGCTGCAGTAGGCAGTATGCCTGTGGTTTTTTTAATTCAAACCTTGAATAAATATTTTGAAGGGAGAGAGTTGATGCTTCTGAATTCCTTGATGGTAGGAGGAAGATCTGGGATAACCAGTGCGGATCAGGGGTATAGGTTAATGGAGCTAGCTGAAATTGCACGAAAGGACGAAGATGCAAATCATTACTTTAGAAGTGTTTCTTTTAATCCTAAATTGTGGAAAGAGTTACCTGACTATAGTCCTTTTAAACAGGAATTTAGTAAATTTATTAATGAATATGGTCATCGTGCTGTTTATGAGTTGGATATCATCAATCCCAGATGGTATGAAGACCCTGCATATCTGCTTGGTATAATTCATAGCACCATTAACACAGCAGATACAGCAAAGTTCAGGGGGGAACAGAAATCAAAACAAGAAGAAGCCTGGCTTGAAATTAAATCTAAAGTTCCGGCTGATCAGCAATCTGCAATTAAGAATATGGTGATGGAAAGCCAATCTGGAGCAGCAGTTAGGGAGAAAACTAAATCGGTTTTGGCTTTAATAATGGATGCTTATAGAACAATTGCTAAAGAATTAGGCTATCGCTTTTGCGAAAGATCACTCATCGAGAAAAAGGAAGACATATTTTTCTGTACCTGGTCTGAACTTTTTTCTGTATTAAATGGTGAATGGAATGGTAATGGATTGAAAGTTATGGTTTGTGAAAGGAAAAAATGGAAGGAAGAAATGGAGTCACTTGCACCTCCAGATGTTATTTTCGGGGACACCCCAAAATTCATGGCTCCAATTAATATGGTTTCGTCTGATTGTTTAATTGGTGTACCTGCTGCTTCTGGGAAAGCTTCTGGTCAAGTTAAAATAATCAATCATCCGGAAGAAGGATGGAGGTTACAGCCTGGAGATGTGATGGTAGCGCCCTCCACGGATCCTGGATGGACCCCGTTATTTTTAAAAGCAGGAGCTATTGTAATGGAAACAGGCGGATTCCTGTCCCATGGGGCCATTGTAGCTAGGGAATATGGAATACCCGCGGTGGTAAATATACCAGGAATAATGAGTGTTCTAAAAGATGGTTGGATAATAGTAGTGGATGGAGATAGTGGTAAGATATTTCTAGATAATGATATAAAAGAATTAAAAAAGAAATAATATATTGACGCAAATGGATTTATTTTAAAGAAACAGATCTATTTTGTTTTATATATGACAAAGGAGTATAATTAATATATAATTGGAAATTAAAACCTGGAGGTATAAAATGGATTGGAAAAGTGTTTATCCTGAAACTGATAAACCTGGAATTGAACAAATTGGAAAGTATGTTGACAATCCCTTGTGGCAGGAATTTAATGATAACATGATGAATTTATTGGGCTTAAAGCCATTGATCCAATACAGCAAGTGTTCTATGGTGCCTGGATGGAATGTAAAATACAAGAAGAGTGGCAGAGCACTTTGTACTTTGTATCCTATGGAAAACTATTTTATTTGCTTGGTAGTAATAGGAGGCAAGGAAGCAATTGAAGCTGAAATAGCCATTGATAGCTGTAATCCTTATATTCAAGGGCTTTATAATGATGCCAGGCCATATAATGGAGGGAAATGGCTCATGGTTGACATAAAAAATAAAGAAATAATGGATGATGTCAATAAGTTGATAAGCTTAAAAATAAAGTAAATAATTATTTTGGAGGAAAAAAATTATATGAAAGATAAATCAAAATTTGTTAGATTTGATTATTAAATATATTGAATTAATATAAAAAACAGCCTGGCTTAAAAACCAGGCTGTTTATACTATAGTACCATTATTTCTTCTGAGTTCAAACAGTCATTTAGCACTTTTTTCAAATCAAGTACCTCTCTCATTTCGAAATATCCTGTTTTCTTGTAAACATAGTTAATCCCCTGTACTGCACCCTGAGCAAATACCTTTCTTGAAAAAGATTCATGACTAATTTCAATTTTGTCATATTCACCTATTACCTGGATTTCATGTTTTCCTATTACCCCGCCGGCTCGGATTGAGTTTATTGGGATAACTTTGTAATCTGAACCAGATGATTCAAGGCCTCTCTCCATTTCCATTGCAATTTTTTTTGCAGTTCCAGATGGTGAATCCTTTTTATGTTTATGGTGTGTTTCAGTGATCTGAAAGTCATAATTACTTAGAATATTTGCTGCGATATTACTTAACAACATTAATGTGTTTACACCTAAGGTTATATTTGGAGCATACACAATTCCGTTGTGGTATTTAAGTGGCAGGCTTCTAAGTTCATTCAGCTCTTCATCTGTGAATCCGGTAGTTCCTATTACAATATTCACCTTAAGACTGGAAAGCAGTCTGGAGTTTTCCATAGTAGCATTAGGAGTTGAAAAATCCACAATTACATCAGGCTTTGTTTTAAATATTGTTTCTTTCAGTTCCTCGGAGGAAGTAATCACCAATGGATTTTCTTTATCAAAAATTAAGCTTCCAAGGGTCATTCCTCTTTTTTCACTTTTAGGACTACAAATTGCTGCAACTAATTCCATGTTATTTTGTTCGAAAATTTCGCTGGCTATATGCATACCAGTTCTGCCCAATCCAATCAGTCCTACTTTAATCATTAATATTCCTCCTCTTTCAATGCTTACGAGGTTAGCTGTCGGATTCGGTTCGAAAGATAAACCTACCTGGCTTTATCCAGGATTCACCCCAAAATCGGTTCCCCCGTTCTTTTCGATTCAGCATGCTAATTGTATAAAATTTACAATTGGTAATTCATTCTACCATAATCACTAATCATAGTCAATGGAAAAGGAAAATAATGTAAAATATTTAAAGTATTTAGATTGAAAATATTTATCAATTAAATTAATTGTTCAAACAAAGTAATATGGAGGTTATAATTAAAAGTATATTAAAGCATTTATATGAATAGGGGTAGAAAATGAATATACAAATTTTTGGAACTAAGAAATCCTTTGATACTCAAAAAGCTGAGCGTTATTTTAAGGAAAGAAAAATTAAATATCAATTTGTTGATTTAAAACAAAAGGAAATAAGCAAGGGAGAACTTCAAAGTATTAAGGTGGCAGTTGGTATAAATAGTCTCATAGATGTAAAATCTAAGGATTATGAAAAATTAAACCTTGGTTTAATCAGAAGTTCTGAAATAAAGGAAGAAATTCTTTTGAAAAACCCTGCACTGTATAGGGTGCCTATTGTAAGGAACGGAAAGCAGGCAACTGTAGGGTATGTTCCTGAGATATGGGAACAGTGGGAATAAATAATAAAAGGGAGGAAATTATTGTGAAATTTTGCTGGACTACTATTATGGTTAGGGATATTGAAGCATCACTGAAGTTTTATAATGAAATTATAGGTCTTAATGTATGCAGCAGGTTTAAGGCTGGACCTGGGGTAGAAATTGTATTTCTTGGAGAAGGAGAAACAAAAGTAGAGCTTATACACAATGAACAATTAATTGATATTAACTTTGGAAAAGATATATCTCTGGGGTTTGAAGTTGATTCATTAGATGATGCAATGATATTTGTGAAGGAAAAAGGTATTGATATAATAAGCGGACCTTTTCAACCAAACTCTCATACAAAATTTTTCTATGTTTTAGATCCAGATGGATTAAAAGTCCAATTTGTTCAAAATATGTAAATTATAAAGCATCATCCTAGGAAGGTTACTTTGAATTGTATGGATACAATTGCATAGCTCTGAAATTATTTTATAATGATTATAAAATGTAAAGATATTAGGAGGACACTATGGAATTAGCAAAAGGTTCAAAGGCAAAAAGCAAAACAAGGGACATGGTTTTATCAGCACTTCTTATTTCATTTGTTTTTATAGCAACAAAATTTATTAATGTAAGGCTGCCTATTTCAATCAATGGTGGTTTAATACATCTTGGTAATGTTATGTTGTTTGCATCAGCAATTGTATTTGGGGCAAGGAAAGGAGCTGTTGCAGGGGCATTTGGAATGGGAATTTTTGACATTGTATCAGGCTGGGGAGCTTGGGCACCATTTACTTTTATAATAAGAGGAGTTATGGGATATATTATAGGGTATGTGGCTAATTCAAATGACAGAAAAGGCAATAGTGTTGGATGGAATTTAACTGGTATTATTATTTCTGGAATCTGGATGATAGCTGGATATTATGTTGCTGAAATAATCATAACTGGTAATTATATAGCACCTGTTACATCGATTCCAGGGAATCTCATTCAAATAGCATTTGGAGCAATTATAGGCTTGCCATTGGCAAAGGCTTTAAAGAAAACCAATTTTTTTTAAGAGGTGATTTAAATGAAAATGCCTTTAGTTATGTCTCCAGGACCAACTTTAATTAATGAAGAGGTAAGGAGAGCTTTATCAAGACCACTAATAAATCCGGATCTTGATCCAGATTTTTTTGAGTTCTATAAGACAATTACTGAAAAAATACAACTACTTTTAAAAACAAAAAACCAGGTGCTTGTATTGAGCGGAGAAGGAATTTTAGGCTTGGAAGCAGCTTGTGCATCTCTTATAGAGCCTGGTGACAAGGTTTTATGTATTGACAATGGTTTGTATGGAAAAGGTTTTGGAGACTTTGCTTCCATGTATGGAGGGGTTGTAACCTATTTTTCATGTGATTATAGAAAGGAAGCTGATCTGGAAACCCTTAAAAACTTTTTAAAAGAAAAGGGTAAATTTAAGATAGCAACTATGGTACATTGTGAAACCCCATCTGGGCTTACTAATCCTGTGGATAAACTTTGTCCTTTATTAAAAGCGCATGGGATTATTACAGTAGTGGATTCAGTTTCAGGTATAGCCGGGGAAAACCTTGATGTAGATCAATGGAAGATAGACATTGCCCTTGGGGGATCCCAGAAGTGCCTTTCAGCACCTCCTGGATTATGTTTTATGAGTATTAGCGATGATGCATGGAATAAAATATTAAATAGAAAAACACCAATTGCAGGATACTATGTCAATTTAGGCTTATGGAAAAACTGGTACATAGAAAAGTATTTTCCATACACACAACCAGTTAATGATTTATATGCCTTGGATGCTTCACTAGACATAGCCTTAAGAGAAGGTGAGAGTTTATTTGAAAAGCACAGCAAAATTGGAGATTTAGTAAGAAGGACATTAGTTTCAGCTGGACTTCAATTATATCCTTTAAACGGTTTTTCGAATACAGTAACAGCCATATTGGTTCCAGAAGGTATTAAATATGAGGATATATTCAATATAATGCTAGAGGAACATAATGTGCTGATTGCAGGATCTTATGGCATATTAAAAGACAAGGTTTTTAGAATTGGACATATGGGAGAAACCTGCTCTATAGATAAGCTTTTCATAACATTAAAGTCATTGGACAATACCCTGTCCAGCCTTGGTGTTGAATTAAAGGTTAAACTCCATGAGGAATTTTCAAGATTGGTTTAATTTGAAAAGAGGCTCTTAAACTAAAAGGTTTAAGGGCTTTTTTCGCTTATTGACCTTTTAATTAATGTGGAATATAGTGATGTTAAACAGGAGGTAAAATTATGAGTATAGGCTATGCATGTTTAACTGTTGGAGTAAAAAATACAGAAATGAAAAGCTGTATGCAGAAAAACGCCAGTGATGAAAAACTTTTGGAGCTAATAGAATATAATCTTAATTCACTGGAAAACATAATTAACTATAATATTAAAAATAACATAAAATTGTTCAGGATAAGTTCAGACCTGATTCCTTTTGGATCAAGTCCTGTAAATAAACTTTTATGGGAAAAAATATTTCAGGATAAATTTACAAAAATAGGAAAAGAAATTAGAGGAAACGGCATTCGCGTTTCCATGCATCCTGGTCAGTATACAGTTTTGAATTCTCCAAACAATGATGTAGTCTTTAGGGCAGTAGAGGATTTGAATTATCACTACAGAGTACTAGAAGCCCTTGGAGTAAATAATGAAAATAAAATTGTACTCCATATAGGGGGTATTTATGGGGATAAACAGTCTGGGATTAAGCGGTTTATTGAAAATTTCAATAAACTTGACAGTAAGATTAAAGGGAGAATTGTTATAGAAAATGACCATAAATCCTACAATATAAATGATGTACTTGAAATTGGAAATGGATTAAAAATACCTGTTATTTTTGATAATTTGCATCATAAACTTAATCCTCATTTATCAATTAATAAAGATGATTTGTTTTGGATAAAGGAATGTGGTAAAACCTGGACAAAAGAAGATGGGAATCAAAAAATACATTACTCAGAGCAGCATAAATTAAAAGGTATGGGTTCCCACTCTGACAGCATAAGTATAAATGAATTTATTGATTTTTGGAAATTACTAAAAGGTGAAATAGACATTATGCTTGAAGTAAAGGATAAGAATTTATCCGCTGTAAAATGTATAAATTGTACTAGGAATGATGGGCATATTGTGTTCCTTGAAAATGAATGGAGTAAATATAAATATAATGTTTTGGAATGTTCACCTATAGATTATTTGAATATAAGAAAATTACTTAAGGAAAAGAAGGAATATCCAGCAGTTGAATTTTACAATTTATTAGAACATGCATTTTTGCAAAAAATAACTACTCAGAATTCCATAAATGCTGCACAGCATGTATGGGGTTACTTTAAGGATGTATCAACCACAATGGAAAAACAAAGCTTTTTACAACTACTTGATAAATACAAATCAGGTTTAATATCATTAAATAAAATAAAAGCTAATTTGGAGAGGTTGGCAGTTAAATATAACCGAAGATATTTAATGGACTCATATTACTTTTTATTAAATAAGATTAAATGATATTCCTGTTCCAAATAAAATTTATGCATGATATAATTATTAAAAATATTTGATTAACCGACCCTTAAGGCCGGTTATATCTATAAAAGGGGGTACTGGTATGCATCCATTTTATGGGGCAAACAGTGAGTTCTTATCACAAGGCAATTACTGGATAGGGTTGATTTCAATGTTGCTTTATCTGGTATTCTGGACTGTAGCTCTAATAATAGGAGTGAGATTTATAAAAAAATACATATTGGGTTCAGTACTTTTTATGAAAAAGGGAGATACTGCCATGGAGATACTAAGGGAAAGGTATGCTCGGGGAGAAATAAACGGAGAAGAATTTAAAAGGATAAAATCTGATCTTGAAGAAAATTAATAAAATAGTAATATGATTGCATTAGGAGGTGATACTGTGGATAACAAAAGTGAAAGTCATAAATTATTTCCTAAGTTTAAATACATACGCAACATTATTTCTTTAATATTAATAGGAATAGTTGCTGCAGTGCTGCTAGTTAGAATTTCTACCATTGAAAACACTTTAAGTGTCTTAAGGACCATGTCCTTTTCTTTAGTTTGGTTTGCAGTTCTTGCCCAAACCTTAAGCTATCTTAGCAGTGGTTATCTAATTCAAATGATTGCATATGGAAAACAAAAAATATACGGAGTTTTCAAAGGGACACTTATATACATTGCTGGAGAAAGTGTTTCCTTGGCTGGCGGAATGGCAAGCTCTATGGCAGCAACATATTACTGGGTATGGAGTGAAAATGAGAATCCGTCAGAGGGGGTACTATCAGGAATACTGCCATTTTTATATAATTCTGCAGCATTAATTACTGTTTCTATAATTGGGATGATAGTTTTATTATTTAACCACAACCTAACCTTAAATCAGGGAATTTTCTATAGTATCATTCTAATAGTTCTTGCAACAGGTCTTTTATTTATAATTTATATTTTTTTACACAGAGAAAAGCTTGAAGAATTATTAGCTTATATTGAAAAAAAACTATTGAAATTAAGAAACCGCAGATATGATTTTACAAGCATAAAAAATGGTTTAGCTAATTTTTATAATGGTATAAAAATACTTGATAATGGAGGCTGGATCAGGTATGGTACTGGCCCCGCATTTAACATAATATTTGATATGCTTACCATATACATTTTTTTTCTTGCGGCTGGATTTCAAATTAAGCTTAGTGTTTTGGTTGCTGGATATGGACTGGCATTTTTATTTGGAAGAAGCACTTTTTTTATTCCAGGGGGTTCAGGGGTAATTGAGGCAGGTATGGTGGCAATATATACAAGTCTTGGAGTACCGAACCACATTAGCGTTGTTGCAGTGCTGGGATATAGGTTTTTATCCTTTTGGCTGCCTAGTATACTAGGGTTTATAGCAATATTATATTTAAAGAAAATAGGTAAATAGGAGGATGGTTATGGATAAAGGGAAAGTTGAAATTGAAACCATTGATAAGTATATAGCACAATTTCCAAAGGAGATCCAGGAAATACTTGAAACAGTAAGAATGGAAATAAAACAGGCAGCACCTGGTGCGGTGGAGAAAATAAGCTATCGGATGCCTGCCTTTGTATTAAATGGGAAAATTCTGGTTTATTTTGCAGCCTTCAAGAATCACATAGGTTTTTATCCAACTGCCAGCGGTATAGAATCATTTAAGGACCAATTTTCAAAATATAAATGGTCAAAAGGAGCAGTTCAGTTTCCAATAAAGGAGCCCTTGCCTTATGAACTGATTAGGCAGATTGTAAAATTCAGAGCTGAAGAGAATATGAGGTAAATACCATCAAATTAGGAGGGACTATGAAGATATTTGATGAAAGAGATACCATGTTTGCAGAATGAATTATAAGGAAGGAACAGAAATTTATAAAGATTATTACAGTAGAAACCAGGAACTTAAGAAAGTAGATGACGAACTAAGAAGTATGCCTTCCATGGATGGGGAAGGAACTGTTATGTTCAATAAGGTAAATTCACCAATAGTGGATTCTGCCTTTAGATTTTTGGGCGATATTCGCAAATATAGTGAGGGTGAGCCTTCTGAAAACAAAATCGAGATAGATTCTTATGTAATGACTGAAAGACTAAAGAATATGGCAATGTTTTATAATGCAAAGGTAGTGGGTATAGCAGAAATGAAGGATTACCACTATTACTCCCACCGGGGAAGGCATGAAGAAAATTATGGGGATGAAATTAAAAACAAGCATAAATATGGAATAGCATTTGCTGTTCCTATGGACATTGAAATGATAATGAGGGCTCCGAAACTTTCAGAATCCATAGCTGTGGTTAAGGGGTATGTGGAAGCAGCAACTATAGGTATGGTGATTTCCTATTATATAAGGGAACTTGGTTATGATGCCAGAAATCATATGGATGGCAATTACTTGGTGGTAGCCCCTCTTGTGGCAAGGGATGCTGGACTCGGCGAATTCGGAAGAAATGGATTAATAATAACAAAGGAATATGGTCCATGCATAAGGTTGGGAGTAGTTACTACTGACATGCCCTTAATACCTGATAAAATCCATGAATTCGGTGTTAAAGAATTTTGTCTCGACTGTGGAAGGTGTGCTAAAACCTGTCCGGGAAAGGCAGTGCCAAAGGGAGAGTTAAAGGAAGAAGACGGAATTCTTAGGTGGAAGATTAATGCAGAGGAATGTTATAAAAGATGGAGAAGTCTTGGTACGGACTGTGGTATATGCATAGCAAACTGTCCATTTAGTTATGGGATTCAAGATGAAGATATATCTAAAATAAAAGATTGTGCTGAAACAAGAAAGAACATATTAATGGATTTTGAGAATCGGTACGGAATAAGGCCTATTATAAGAGAAGAGCCAAAGTGGCTTTATAAATAGAAAGGGGTATACTGATGGTTCAACAAAAGGATGTTTGCCTGGGTCTTATGACCTGGCCTGAAATTCAAGAACGTCTTGCTGAAACAGATATTGCATTAATTCCTGTGGGACAGATAGAACAACATGGCTTTCATGCAGGCATAGATCTTGACTCAAGAAATGCTGAGGGAATAGCAATAAGGGCAGCACAAGCAGCTTTTGACAATTCAAAGCCAGTGGTTACACCAACCATAAATTACGGTTACAGCGATTTGCCTGGTCTTAGAGACTACCCTGGAGTATTTTCCCTTAGAGGAGAAACTTTAATAAACCTTTGCTATGATGTAGGGTTCAGCCTAATACGTATGGGTTTTAAAAAGATTGTTTATGTAAATGGACATGATGCTAATCCCCCTTTCATAAATGAGGCTATGAGGAGACTTATAAAGAGAACAGGAGCTTTTTGTGCCATGGCTCATATATCAGAAATGAACAATGATTATGCTTTAAAAGTATTGGAAAGGTACAATATGCCAAATGATTTTGGACATGGATGTATTATTGAAACCTCAATAGCCATGGCTTTTGGGATGGAAGTGCGGGAAGATAAAATGGAGGGGCATTATACTGAAAAATATGAAGGTGCTATAAGTTCGTTATTCCCCAACACTCCAAAAGGGATATCGTTTCCTGCATGGGAGTGCAGGGATGTTATGACTAATATATGGAGGAAGGGATTTAGTGGTCCTAAGGGAAACCCTGAGGGCAGCAGTGTTGAATTAGGGGAGGAACTTGTGAAAGAAACCATAAAACCCTTGGTTTATTTAATTGAAACCCTAAAAGAATATGAAGTTAATGTGAAAAAAGACATTGAATTTGATATTTAAACAGAAGGAGACTTCTGTTTTTAATTTTCAGAATATTTGCTATGAAATAAAGGAAAAAGGGAATCTATATCGAATATAATAATAATTAACAAAAAGAAGGGGTATTATGAAAATTACTTTTTTTAATTCAATAAAAGTCCGGATTATCATTGCAGTAATAATTATGGTAACAGTACCATTCTTAATTCTTCAGTATGTAAATATGCTTTTAATTTATGAAAAGCTCCATATAAAAACTGAATATACAACTCAAGCTTTATCAAGGTCTATAGCAACTAATGTAACTGAATTTATGCAGGGAGTATACCAGGCTTCTTATATTTTGTCCAAGGATGATAATATTATAAATGGAGACAATCAGGGAAGCAGCATTCTTCAAAATGCAATAAAGGACATGCCATACTTCAGGCTTTTTTACGTACAGGATATTACTGGTATGCAGACTATTCGCTCTAGTGGTGATTTAGTTAACCGTTCTGACAGATGGTGGTTTAAACAAATATCATCAGATCAAAAACCATTTGTCAGTGAGGCTTACATTTCTGTAAATAATAATGAATTAGTTACTTCCATATTCCTGCCCTTATATAAAAATAATAAAATGTCAGGAGTTTTTGGAGCTGATTTTACACTAGGTACAATTCAAAGTGTAGCAAATCAATATGGGGATAATGATAAGGATATTTCATTTATTGTTATGGATAGCAAAGGTACTGTTTTAACAAGTACGGACTATAAACCTGGGGAATACATCAACTATATTGATTATACCAAGAAAACTGTAGTGCTAGATAAGAACAACAATTATGTACTTGATGCAAATGGTCAGATAGTAACTAAGGTTGAAAACATAACTGTTTCTGATACTGTGAAAAAAATAATATCAAATGCATTGGATAAAAAAACAGAATCATTTCAGTTTAAAGACAGTGACGGCAATATTGTGATGGCAGCATATCAGCCAATTCAACTCCCAGGGCAGTCCGAACCCTGGTCAGTAATTGTATTTCAAAAACAGACATCTAAAAGTACACTTATTTTACTTGCTGTAATATTTATCATACTGCTCCTTTGCAGTATATTTGCCGCATTTAAATTAATTGATATAAACATCCTAAATCCTGTTATAAAATTGCAGCAGGATATGTCTAAAATTGATGATGGAAACCTGGATATTAAGGTTGATGTTTCAAGAAACAATGAAATAGGAGAACTGGCATCAAACATAAACAAAATGACAGCTTCCTTAAAGCAGCATCAGCAAAAGCTTGATGAAAACGAAAAGCTTGTGGCTCTTGGAAACCTTGTGGCTGGAGTTGCACACGAAATAAATACACCACTTGGAATTGGAGTTACCACATCCTCATATATGCAGAAAATTAACGAGGATAGCAGAAAAGCACTTATTGAGGGGAGATTTTCAAAGAAAGATCTTGTTGATTATATGGAGGGAATGGATGAAAGCCTTGGGCTTCTTCAAAACAATTTAAACAGGGCATCGGAGATAATACAAAGCTTTAAAAGGATAGCTGTGGATCAAACTAACGAGACGCTTCAAGAGTTCAATGTAGCTGAGTATATCAACAGTATAATAATTAGTCTTAAACATGAATATAAAAAGCATAATCACAGTTTTAATGTGACCTGTGATGAAAAATTCACATTAAAAAGCTACCCAGGTATATTTGCACAAATACTAACAAATTTCATTATGAATTCAATAATTCACGGATTTTCTGAAATGGAAAATGGACAAATTGATATAAGTGCATTTAAAGAAAATAACAAATTTGTATTAAAGTATTCAGATAATGGCTGTGGAATTAGCGATGAAAACCTTAAAAAAGTGTTCACACCTTTCTTTACAACAAGGAAAAATTCAGGTGGAAGCGGATTGGGGCTAAATATAGTATATAATCTTGTAACAAATAAACTAAAAGGAACAATTTCCGTTTCCAGCAAGTTAGGGGAAGGAACTACATTTATTATTAAAATTCCAATTTAGGAGGCTGATAGAATGGCGGGTAAAAACTCAATAAATGAGGATTCAATAAACATTGATTTTCTAGATTCAGATACTAAAAGTGATTTGGCAGTGGTTCCAAACAATTATTTTAAAGTTCTTATTGCAGATGACGAAGAAGAGGTTCACAAGATGACAAAGATGGTACTTAAAAGCTTTCAGCTTGAAGGTGCCAAACTTGAATTTTATGATACTTATTCAGGTAAAGAAACAATTGATTTCCTCAATAATAATGAGGATATTGCCATTATACTCCTGGATGTGGTAATGGAAGAAGATGACTCTGGTCTAAATGTAGTAAAACATCTAAGAGAAAATTTGAAAAATAATATTACACGTGTAATCCTTAGAACTGGACAGCCAGGGAAAGCCCCTGAGGATAAAATAATAGTAGAATATGAAATAGATGATTATAAAACAAAAACTGAGCTTACAGTTCAAAAACTATTTAGCACCATGTATGTTTGTCTTCGAGCTCATAAAAATATAAAAAGCATAAACAGGCAGAAGGTGGGATTAAATAAGGTTATTAATGCTTCTCAGGATTTGTTTAAATACCACTCCTTCACAGAATTTATAAATGGTATGCTTATTCAGGTTATGTCTTTATATGATGTGGATGTGGATTCGATATATGTAAGGGATGAAGATAGAAGTTTTGACGGTATGGCATTTGTACAAATTCTGGATTCTGCAAAAGTACTTGCAGCCACAGGAAAATTTGAATATCTTGTAGGGGAAAATCTAAATCTTACAAATTGTCATGAGAATATAAGGAAAATTGTTGAGCAGATTCAAAAAAGCAAGGAGGATGAACTGGTAATAAGGGAAGGTGACTTTCTTGGGATTTATAAGCAAAGCAGCGACAAACTGATCAAAAATTATATAATTCTTGAGACAAAGCTTAACTCTGAGAATTTGGATATAATAAAAATATTTCTGAACAACTTTTCTCTTGCAATAGATAACTTTATGCTGAGCATGAATGCAAAAGAGACTCAGGATGAAATAATATACAGGATTACAGAAGTCGTGGAAAACAGAAACAACTATACTGGAGCCCACTCCCGCAGAGTAGCTGAGATTACAAGGATACTTGCAGAAAAAATGTTTTACACCGAAGAGGAAGTGGAGCATATATCAAAAGCTAGTGTTATGCATGATATAGGTAAAATTGCAATTGGGGACAATATATTGCTAAAACCAGGAAAACTCACAGAGGAAGAATTTAACGATATCAAAAAGCATACTACTGCAGGTTATAATATATTAAAAAATTCAAAACTTCCATTGCTAAAAACTGCAGCATATATTGCCCTTTATCATCACGAAAGATATGATGGCAATGGTTACCCTGAGGGTAAAAAGGGCGGGGAAATACCAAAGGAATGTGAAATTGTGGCGGTGGCAGACGTATTTGAGGCTTTGGCCTCAAAGCGTTGTTACAAAGAACCTTGGTGCAGGGACAAGGTAATTGAATATTTTAAGGAAAACAGTGGATCACAATTTGCGCCAGATGTAGTAAAGGCATTTCTTGAAAGTGTAGAGGATGTTTATAATGTATTAATTATGCTGCCTGATTAAAACTTGGAGGGGATATTATTGAAAATAGTAAAAAGGTTTATATACTTATTAGTAGTTTTTTCAATGATGTTTTCATTGCCTGGCTGCAGTAATACACAAAATAAAGTTATAATAAGATATGCCGCATGGAATCTTGGAACAAAACAAGATAATGGAATTGAGCGACAAATGGTGGATTCCTTTAATTCATCTCATCCAAATATAAAGGTTGAGATTGATGAAAATTTTGTAACAAATTATGATGTTTCAATGGGAGAAGCAGCGAAAAACAATAATCTTCCAGATGTTTTCATGTATCAAAACATACCAATGGCAGATGCCAATAACTTTTGTGCAGATATAACAAATATTACAAGTAAGGATGATGAATGGAACAACATTCCAAAGTCCCTTAAGGATGCAGTACAAGTTAAAGGTAAAGTGGCCGCTATTCCTGTAAATATGTATCTAGATGGATATTTTTACAATGAAGATCTGTTTGAGTCAAAGAATGTGAGCGTTCCATCCACTAATTTTTCAGTTAATGAATTTATAAATAAAGTTGAAAAAATGACAGACCTTAATAGTGGAAGTATTGGTCTTGCAGATGAAAGCAGTATAATAGACTGGTACCCATCTGTTGTAAACAGCAAATACGGCTGGTTTACCTGGGATGGTGGAAAACTCAATTTGAATTCAAAAGAATTTATTGCCGGAGTAGCTATGGCCAAGTTAATATACAATAATAAAGAAACTTATGCATCACTAAAAGAACAGGATAAAAAGAATCTTAAAGGGAATAACGACTGGGAGGCATGGCAGGGAGGCAGCATTGCATTTAAATTTGACGGCTCATGGTCTGCCGGTGATTATTCAAAGCTTCCTTTCAAGGTTGGCTTTGCGGGGCTCCCTGGAAACCGTGTATGTATTGTACCTGACTTTCTATTCATTTCTAAGAGTTGTAAGTATGAAGAGGAAGCCTATGAATTTGCAAAATATATGTCTGCATATTCAAGAGACGGGTTTTCAAAACGAATGGAAATATCTAAACAGGATAATACCCAGGTATCTTCCTTGCCTATGATAAAGGATAAAAAGCTGATTGATGAATATTTTAGCAATATAAAAATTAAGGGATTAAAGGAACAGTATAGTAAAATTGAAAATAACAGTTTTGTAGAGGGGGTAAAGATACTTCCAGGATATATACAAGCTCGATGGAATTATACTACAAATATAAAAATTGATAATGCAGATGCAAAAATAGGTGATGTAATAACAAATACATTTAGAGGAAATCTAAACATTGAAAACATTGCAGATGAACTAAATAGATATGCAAATGGATCAATTCAGCTTTTCCCCAGGGAATCTGAAAATTAACTGCATTAAACAAGACCAGTCTAAAATTGGGACTGGTTTTTTTGTATTCATAAGTATTTGAAATTTGCAGAAGTATATAACATGGTATATAATGATGTATATACAAATGAATGGTTTGGGAGGAATGAAGGATGAGCATAGCTGGTCGTATAGATAGATTGACGGTTACACCAATGCTTAAAAAAATTCTTATGTTAACAGGCATAGGCTGGATGTTTGATGCAATGGATCAAGGAATGGTCTCAGGAGTTATGGCTGCAATAGGAAAGGATTGGGCATTAAGTACAGCTCAGCTTGCTACTTTAAGCAGTGCGGGAATGCTTGGTATGGCCATTGGTGCAGCACTATCCGGTATGGTAGCTGATAAGATTGGAAGAAAAAAAGTTATAATGTATACACTAATAATATATGGAGTTGCAAGTGGTCTTTCCGGATTTTCTGTTAACTATGAAATGCTGGTTGTATTAAGGTTTTTAACCGGGTTTGGTCTTGGAGGCGAACTTCCTGCAGCATCAACTTTGGTGAGTGAGTTTTCACCAGTTAAAGCAAGGGGGCGCAATGTTGTAATACTTGAAAGTTTTTGGGCTTGGGGATGGATTGCAGCAGCTCTAGTAGCATACCTTTTAATACCTGTTTATGGTTGGAGAACAGCCTTTTTTGTAGGGGCTATACCTGCTATTTTTGCAGCGTACTTAAGGAAGGCGGTGCCAGAATCTCCTAGATACCTTGAGTCAGTAGGTAAAATTGAAGAGGCGGATGAATTGGTTTCAGAGATGGAAAAGCAGGCTGGCATTACAGTGGAAACTAATAAGGTTCAAATAGACCAGACAAATTATGTGATTGAAAATTTAAAGGTTCCCTTTCTTAAACTTTGGTCAATGAAGTATATAAAAACTACTGTTGTGTTATGGATTATATGGTTTGGAATAAACTTTGGATATTACGGATTTGTACTATGGACCCCTACCTTACTTGTGGGTAAAGGGTTTGCATTGGTAAAAAGTTTCCAGTTTACTTTAATAATGAGTTTTGCACAGCTTCCAGGCTATTTTAGTGCAGCATATTTTGTGGAAAAAATAGGAAGAAAGAAAGTGCTTTCAATTTATTTTGCAGGTACTGCACTAGCTGCATGGCTTTTTGGACACGCAACTAATGCCAATCAGGTTCTAATGTATGGATGTCTTCTTTATTTCTTCAGTTTAGGCGCATGGGGATGTGTTTATGCATATACACCAGAAGTATATCCAACTGCTGCAAGAGCCAGTGGTTCAGGCTGGGCTGCTGCATTTGGAAGACTAGGTGCATTTATTGCTCCATTTATAGTTCCAGTGGTGTATAAAACCTATGGAAAAGACCTTGGATATACTTATGTATTTGTGATGCTGACCATAATATTTATTGCTGTAGCCTTAATTACAGCGTTATTTGGAAAGGAAACCATGGGTAAATCCCTAGAGGAGATATAATAAAAAATAACCTTATGAATTTAATTCTTAAGGTTATTTTATTGAAATTTATTTTTATATAGTTTACTATTAAAAGAAAATGTAAGGATGTGGTATTAAATGGTTGATTCACATAAAATTAAAAATATTATATTTGATCTAGGAGCTGATGTTTGCGGTATTGCTCCTGTTGAAAGATTTATAGATATGCCTGCAGGATTTTCTCCAAAGGATATATATAAAGAAACCAAGTCAGTGGTAGTTTTTGCAAAAAGGGTTCCAAATGGATCCATGCTTTGTGATAATAGGGTAGTATATACTCAAGTTACTGCAACAGCTTTAATGGAGATTGACAGAATTGCATATAATGCATGCTGCCATATGCATAAAATTGGGATAGACGCAGTAATGATACCTTCCGATGATCCATATGAATATTGGGATGAGGAAAATAGTGATGGTAAAGGTATATTATCACTTAAGCATGCAGGTGTACTAGCTGGTCTAGGGGTTATGGGAAAAAGCACAATTCTTATAAACAAGGACCTTGGAAATATGTTACAGCTTGGAGCTATACTTATTAATGTAGAAACTGAATATGATGATGTTATTGATGAGGATTACTGCAAGAACTGTAAGGTATGCATTAATAACTGCCCGGCAGGGGCACTTGATGGCAAAACTGTAAACCAGAAACTATGCAGGAGTATTGTAACTGTTAAATCTTCTAGAGGGTTTTCATTATATAACTGTAATAAATGCAGGACTTTATGCCCCAACGCATTAGGTGCAAAATGAGGAATACTGTAAAATATTTAATTAAGTTAAAAAAAATCAAATAATTGTAAAAAAATTAAAGGGAAATTTAAATTTATGGAGAATATATATTTTATGAAATTAATAGTCAGAAAATAGCATTTATGGAGGAAACCATGGGCATTTTTTTAATTGCATTATACTTTATAGCAATTGTGCTATATTTTTTAATGGGAATTTCTGTATTAATCAAGGATGCTAAAAGCAGCTTAAATAAAATTTTTTTCATTATGTGTATTATTCTATGCGGTTGGTCAATTTTAACTCTTAATATGATGGTTTCTCCTAATCTTGAGACTGCGGTAATTTACAGAAATATATCCTCCTATATTTGGAGCGTATTTTATTGCGTTGTTTTATATTTTATTTTACTCTTAACTGGTAAAAATTTAGATAACAAAATCAGCATTTTAATATTCCTTCCAGGAGTTATTTCCATGGCTATTTATATTTTAAATCCTTTGAATTCTATTGATATGATAGGATTTGATTATGGATGGGCATTTAAAGTATTGAACATGGAAATTTTTTCATTGAAGGATTTTTTTAATATTTACTTTATTATATATTTAATTGCTGATTTTATTTTACTGTTTAAATGGTTTAAAAATTCCAAGTTCAAGAGAGAAAAAAGACAAGCAGAGTTGATTGGCTTTTCTATTGTTATGACAATTTTTACTGAATTGATATGCAGGCTAATTTTAATAATTTCCGGTATCGTTTACATGCCGCCAATCTCATTAATATTGATGCTTATAGCTTTTGCAGGAATATGGTATTCAATGATTAGATATAAATTTAATACTATTGCCGGGGATGAAGCTGTTTTAGATATTTTAAATATAATAAACGAAGGCTTAATTATACTTGATTATAATGGAACTATTCAAAATATAAATAGATATACAGAAAATTTGTTAAAATATAATGATAGGGAGCTTCTTAATAAGTCGGTTTACGAAATTTTTGCTGAAAATAATCAGTGGCTGCTCCAAAATGAATTTAGCAGCATGGAGCTGCAACTTATATCAAAAGATAATGAAACGGTAAATGTTCTTGCATCATACTCAATTTTACAGGATAAGCATGGGAAAAAATACGGTGAAAATCTTGGAGCAGTATTAATATTTCAAGATATTTTCCATATTAAACAAGCGCAAGACAAGCTTATTACTTCAAGGAACAATATGGAAATTGCTTTTCAGCAGAGAAGCAATGAATTAGCAATGGCAAATATTAAGCTTGAAATGGAAATTAAGCATAGAAGAGCTAAGGAGGAGGAAATAGAAAATCTTACCTGCAGCGATCAGCTGACTGGGCTTCCAAATAGAAGGTTTTTTAACGAATTATTAAACGAAGCCATAGGCTTTTCGGCAAAGAATGATAGCGTTCTTGGTGTAATTATGCTGGACATAGATGAATTTACAATGATTAACGATTCCTTTGGCTATGAATGCGGTGACGAAATACTTAAGAAGGTTGCAAACAGAATAAAGAGCGTTTTAAAGGAAAATGACATAATGGCAAGGATAGGGGGAGATCAGTTTTCCATCATATTAAATAGTTTGTCTTGCAAAGAGCATATTTCAAATATTTGCACTGAAATTATTAATGCAGTAAAGAGTCCCTTTTCATTCAATGATGGAAATATATTTATTTCCACAAGCCTAGGCGCATCAGTATATCCTTTTGATGGAAGAGATTCAGGCACTTTGGTAAAGAATGCGGATATAGCAATGTATAATGCTAAAGAAAATGGAAAAGGACTATTTGAAGTTTGTAATTCTATAATTAGGGATAGTTTAGGTCATGCAGTTGACTTAACTAAGGATTTGCATAAGGCTCTTGAAGCAAATGAACTTGAAGTATATTATCAACCCCAGATTGACATAAAAACGGGAAAAATAGCAGGGGTTGAGGCATTGCTAAGGTGGCATCATAAGAAACTTGGAATGATAAGACCTGACATATTTATCCCTATTGCTGAAAAAACAGGCCTTATAGTTGATATTGGGAGATGGGTTTTATATACTTCCTGTATGCAGAAAAAGGCATGGAACAATAAGGGGGTTACTCAGCTTTCTATTGGTGTGAACCTTTCGGTAAATCAAATGCGTGGAAGGGAAATAATAAGGCAAGTTCAAGATATAATAAATGAAACTGGTGTTAACCCAGAGGATATTGAACTTGAAATTACAGAAAACGTGTTGATTAAGGACAGGGAAAATATCATTCAGATATTAGAGGAATTAAAGAAAATGAAGATAAGAATTGCTATTGACGATTTTGGCCTGGAGTATTCTTCATTAAATTATTTAAAGCATCTTCCTGTAGATAGAATCAAAATTGCCAAACCATTTATTGACGGGATAGGAAGAAACAATGGAGATGAATCAATAATTTCAGCTATTATTATTATTGGTAAGCAGCTTGGTTTAAATCTTATCGCTGAAGGTGTAGAAACAGAGGATCAGCTCCAATTTCTAAAAGATCAGTATTGTGATGAGGTTCAAGGTTTTTATTATTATAAACCTGCAACCGCAAGTGAGATTGAAAAATTATTGATTTGAATTCATGAGCTTAAATCATATTCTGATTTAAGCTCTATTTTTGATATGTGCCCGAATTGTGGTGCGAAATATAAATAATGTTGCATATTAAAGGATATTAGGATATACTAAAATAGTAAATTGAATAAAAGGAAGTGATTTAATGGAATTGTCATTTGATGTTATCGATGAATGCCTAGAGCTAGTAGAGTAATATCTGTAATGTGACCAATGGGAGTTGTAAGTCTTCATATAAAACACAGAACACAGATATGGACCAAAACTGTTTTTCTTGTTTATAGCAGTATTTATATTGGAAGTGCAGACTAATGTGGAACAGCAAACAAAGGACTTAATTTAAGGCAAAAAAAGACCTAAGGGTCTTTTTTTGCCTTAAATGTATAGAAAATTGTGAAAATGAGGCATAAAATATAATCAAATAATATGGAATGGGGTGATTTGGGTGGGGAAAATTCAAAACAGCTTATACTTATTACCGGGTGTGATTCGGGTATCGGAAAAGATTAACAGAAATCCTTATTAAACAAGGATATACATTATTGGTGTCCTATCTTAAAGAGAATCCCTTTAAAGATTGCACAAAGGTATATTCAAGAAAAATGGATCTCACAGTTTCAGAGGAAGTAAATGAATTTTGTTCCTGTGCAAAGGAACTTTGCAGCAAAAATAAGCTTAAGGCAATTGTCAATAACGCAGGAATTGCCATGGCAGGAACTGTAGAAAATACCACTTTAGATATTTACCAGGAAGTGTTTGATGTTAATTATTTTGGAGTTGTTGCAGTTACTAAGACAATGATTCCTGAGTTAATAAAAACCAAGGGGAGGATTGTAGTAATTGGATCCTTTGCCGGCAGAATTGCAATGCCTTTTTTTTCACCTTATGCCTCTTCAAAGTTTGCTCTGGAGGGATTTTGTGATTCTTTAAGACGGGAAATGATTCCATTTGGTGTGAAAACCATACTAATTGAGCCCGCGGCTGTGGCAACGCCAATATGGAACAAAGGGAAAGAACAGGATATATCCTTTATAGATGATAAATATAAAAAATGCTTTTTAGATGCACGAGACAGCTTTATAAAGGGAGGAAATGCAGGAATGCATCCTGATAAAGCTGCTGCAATAATCTCTAAAGTGCTTGCAAAAAGAAATCCAAGGTCAAGATATTTGATTTCCATAGTCCTATTAAAACAAGTCTTCTGGCAAGGCTTCCTAATGTTGTTTTGGACAAGGCGATTAAAAAGGTCTATAAAATGGATTATGGAAAGCAATCCTAAGGAGGAACTATTATGGAAAAAGTTTCAGTTGTAGATTGCAGCTCCTATGATCTTGAGGAGGTATATTTATCGGTAAAGGATTGTCTTAATAAAATTGACTTTGTTTTATAGATACAGATAAATGCATACTATGCTATTGCTGCATGGGCTGTTGTCATAAAAATGCAATAAAGCCAACCTCTAGTGCTATAAATAAAATTATAAGGGCTTTGAGAAAGATAACAAAAATATAAGCGGCACACAATGTGCCGCTATGTTTTATTCTACTACAGGAACTTCAGCCTGGAATTTTTCTATAAATTCAGCTAGTTCATTTTCCATTATTGGTATACGTGTACCAGTTGCACCACAGTGAAGGCATTTGTCATTTTTGAAGCCTTGATCGGTACATACATCTATAGCTTCCTGAGCACAGCCGTAATTTCCACATTCAGTACATCTGAAAACAGGATTCTTACATACATGTCCACCTTTTTTGCCTGTACACCTTGCAATATTAGCTTTTTCCTCCTCAGTCATGTCAATATGGCGTTTCTGATTCATATGGCCCCCTCTTAACCAGTATTTGTTATTAGGAAATACTCTTGGCATAAAAATCACTCCTCACATATTTAACTGTAAAAAATTTTGTTTGGGATTAATATAATTATGCATCATCCAGCCAACGGTGTCAACTTAAATTATGTTTGCTGTTTATTTAATCGGTAACGTAACTTTTGCAGTCATTCCTGATTTTAAAGTTCCTTTTTCATCATCAATTTTAATCTTTATCTTAACTGCAGTACTACCTTCATTTGCTGATTGTTTATCCTTTGGAGTATATTCATTTTTTAAAGCAATATAGCTCACTGTTCCATTTTGGGTTCCCTTGGAGGTGTTGACCTGAATAGATTGGCCGTAATATATTTTATCAATATATTTTTCAGGAATGTAGCATAAAACGTAAACATCATCAGCCACACCTACATCAGCTATGTTACTTCCAACATTAACCATATCTCCAAGTTCAAAGTTTTTGCTGATTATAATACCATCTGCCAGGGCAGTAATTGTATAATACCCAAGAGTGTTCTCTGCTTGGTTAAGCTGAGCTGTAGTTTGATCAAGATCAGCCTGTGCAGCAGCAATTGATTCTGCTGTGGAGCCCTTTCTGTAAAGGGATAGCTGTTGATTAGCATTTGCAACCTGGTATTTTGCATTTTCAAGCTGACTTAGAGAAGTATCCAGCTTATTTTTCGCAATATCTAAATCATTTTTTGACATATATCCCTTGTTATAAAATGACAAAGCATTATTATACTGGGTACTTAAGAAGTCATAGGAGGTTTTTGCAGAACTCAAGGCTTCATTTGCAATACCAACATTGTTTTCAGCTTGTGCAATCTGTTCAGGACGAGTTCCAGCCTTAAGCTCATCCAGTTTTGCTTTTTTCATTTCAACCATTGCCTTAAGCTGAGCTACTGCATACTTTTGGTTGGTATTGTCTATTATTGCAATTACATCCCCTTTTTTAACGGTCTCACCTTGTTGTTTCTTCATTTCGATTATTTTTCCGGACACGGTACTATTGGAAGATATTATATTGTTTTGTATATCACCATTTAGGGTGATAGTTGAATTAGAACAGGATGCTGCAAAGACTGCAGATATAATAAATATAATTGCCATAAGTTTTTTCACATTAATCACCCCTCTATATTTTACGATGTTTTTTTAGTGCCAATATATTTGCTGCTGCAAAAAAACAGCAAATTCCAATTAGCACAAGCATATCAATCCATATATCACTAAATCCTTTTCCACGAATCATAATATTTTTCAAGGCATCTGCAACATACCAAAGCGGAGTGAACCAGCCAATTGCCTGAACCCAGGTAGCCATGGTGCTTAAATCAAAAAGTCCAGAAAAGAAAACCTGTGGTACCAGCACTATTGGTATAAATTGAATCATCTGGAGTTCATTATCTGCATATGCAGATATGAAAGTACCAATAGAAAGAGCAGTCATTGCAGTTAATATTGTAATAACTATAACAAGTGGGAAAGAACCAACCATCATTATATGAAGCACGTTTATGCAATACCATGCTATTAGTCCTGATTGCAGCACGGTAAAAACTCCAAACCCAAGAAGGTAACCCAAAACTATTTCCCACCTATGTATAGGTGTGGCAAGTACTCTTTCCAGTGTTCCAGAGGTACGTTCACCAAGGAAGGCAACTCCTGCTATTAAAAACACGAAGAAGAATACAAAAAATCCGATCAATATAGGTCCGAAATTATCAAAGGCAGTCATATCCTCATATCCATAAAGGTAAGTTATATCCATTTTAGTATTTCCGGAGGCGTTGCTAAGGGAACTCTGCATTAGCATAATTACTGCTTTGTTCTTTGAGGGATCACTTCCTTCAAGCTTAATTTTAGGAACTCCATTTTCATAATTAATTACTGCATCTATTTTTCTTGAATTAAGAGCTTCTTCTGCTCCCCATTCATCATACCTTGTAACCTTGGAATCATTGTATTCTAAAATATCAACAAGATGCAAAGGGGCGTTTACTATACCAATATTAGGGTGATAATCATTTCCGTTAAAAACAAATGAAAGGAGGGTTAGTACAAGAATTGGAGCAAATATCATTAAACCGATAGTCCTTTTGTCATGTCTAAGTTGAAGAAGAATTCTTATTAGCACTGCTTTAACCCTCATTAATGAACACCCCCATAGTAAAGGAATGCTTCCTCTAGTGTTTTGGAACCTGTGTCTTCTTTAAGCTTATCAGGTGATCCAGTTGCAATTAAACAGCCATCACGTATCATCCCAAGAGAATCACATTTTTCAGCTTCATCCATAACGTGTGTTGTTACAACGATTGTGGTACCACTCTTGCTTAAGTTATAGAGCTCTGCCCATATAGACTTTCTAAGCACAGGGTCTATGCCTACTGTAGGCTCATCAAGGATGAGTACCTTAGGCTCATGGATAAGGGATATAGCAAGGGACAAGCGTCTTTTCATACCACCAGAATATAGTTTAACCTGTTTATTTATGTGATCTGATAAATTTACAAGCTCCATTACCTGTTTTATCCTATCATTTTGCTTTTGTTTAGACATATTGTACATAGAACCGAAAAATTGAAGGTTTTCTTTTGCAGTAAGCTCACCATACAATGCATCAGCTTGAGCCATGTAACCAATATTATACATCATCTTAAGCTTTGGCATTTTTTGATCAAGTACACAAATTTCACCACTAGTTGGGCTGTCCACTCCAGCTATCATTTTAACCAAGGTGGTTTTTCCTGAGCCTGATGGTCCAAGGAGTCCAAGAATCTGGTGGTTTGGAACATTAAGGTTTATATCAAACAATACTTGTTTTTTTCCAAAATACTTATTCACATTATTAATGATTATACAATCTGGAGAGTCTTTTGTTTTATCAACACAATTATCCATTATATTCTCCTTGTAAAGTAATGATATATGTATATTATAATATGTAATTACAGCATTAAGCAATGCAGAGGAAATGTTTATCTCACTCATAGTAATCCCTTAAGGAGCATTCTCTATGCACAAGCCTTAAGTAACTCACTTATGAAGATTAAATAAAAAGATGTACCAAAGGAATAATATTGATAAGTGGTAAATAATGTGTATAATTATATATAATACCTTAATCTGGTATGACCTAATATATCATATTAAAATTTAGGGGGTTACAATTATGAAAAAATTTACCACGGTAATAGTGGCATTGCTCTTTACAGTTGGAATTTTTGCCGGCTGTTCAGGAAAATCCACAACAACTTCCACAAACAATTCCAGTACTGAAAGCTCAGATTCAAAATCACAGCCAATCTCAAAGTCCTATGTGGATCTTATGAAAACAGGAAAGTACTTAATGCATTATAAAGCAACAATAACAAGTAACGGACAGTCTGTAGATATTGATTCAACTATGGCAATAGACGGGGGAGCCATTTCAGCCACTACTGTAACCAGCGGCGTAAAAGCTCATATGATAATTAAGGATAAAACATTTTATATGATCAACGATGATAGTAAAACTTATATGAAGTTTACATCAGAGGGCAATTCAACATTAAGCGCCTCATTTAAAAATGTAGAAGATGATAAGATAAATACCGCAGGAATTACTTACACTGGAAGCGGTAAAGATACAATTAACGGAAAAGAATTAAAATATGAAGAATATAAAACTGATGCTGGAACGCTAAGGTATTATCTTGATGGTAATAATCTTTATGCAATTGTTGTTAAGTCTGCGGAAAGTCAGATGACTATGATAATTGTAGAATTGTCAGACAAGGTAGATGCTTCAATGTTTGAAGTCCCATCAGGATATACTGAAATGAAAATTTAATCTAATTGAAAGGGGAGTTTATAGTGGATTTTTTCGAGAAAATAGGTAACATGACAAAAAATGCTATGGATAAAACCGGTGAAATGATTGAAATCAATGGTATCAGGAGTAAAATAAGTACCGAGGAAGCCAAAATTTCAGCCTTTAAAGGTAAAATAGGCGAATATTATTGGAATAAATATAATGAAGGAACTGAACTAGATGAAGAAGCTTCTAACTTATGCCTGGAAATAAAAAATTCAATGGCTGTTATTGAAGGCTTTAATATGGACATAGAAAAAATAAAGGCAAATCAAACAACAATTCCTAGCGGGAAATTTTGCAAAGAATGCGGAGCTAAGGCAGCAGACGGGGTTAAATTCTGTAGTGAGTGCGGAGCAAAAATAGAATAAAAACAAGGCTGTTGCAAATTAAAACTTTGCAACAGCTGTTTTTTTACCACATATTCATTGCAAGCTGTACAATTATTGATACTGCAGCTACTGAAAACCAGCAGCATAGACCAAGCAATATTGGTTTAAACCCATTCTTCAATAGTTTTACTATGTTTGTGTTAAGACCAATAGCAGCCATAGCCATGGTAATCATAAATTTCCCTAGTTCAACAAATAAATGTGATAAATTTGTATTTATACCTGAAAATGTGTTTACAATTGAAACTAATATAAATGCAAGTACAAACCATGGAAATATTTTTGAAATATTAAAGTTTTCTGTGGTATTGGTATCCTTGTTTTTTCTTGATGTATATATTGCAAGGAATAATGTTACTGGAACTATCATCAATGTTCTTGTCAGTTTAACTATTGTTGCAAAGGTAAGTGCTGTATTGTTTCCAGCTGCAGAACTCCAGGACGCTCCTGCAGCTACAACAGAGGAGGTGTCGTTTATGGCTGTTCCAGCCCACATTCCAAACCCCATATCACTCATGCCGAAAAATCTACCGAGCAATGGAAAAATAAACACCGCAATAATATTAAAAAGAAATATAGTTGAAATGGCATGTGCTACATCTTCATCTTCAGCTTGAAGTACCGGCGCAGCAGCAGCTATTGCAGAGCCTCCGCATATTGAGGTTCCTATCCCAACAAGAGCTGCGGTTTTGCCAGGTATTTTTAAAAGTCTGCCAGCAATAAAGGCAGTTATAAATGAAGCAGAAAGAGTAAATATAATTACATACAAGGACTGACTTCCAACCTTTAAAATATTGAAAAGGTTCATTTCAAAGCCTAAGAGTATAATTGAATACTGCAGTATTTTTTTTGATGTAAATTTTATACCATGTTCAAATTTTCCCGATTTTTTTGAAACCAATAGAGTTAATATCATACCTAAGGTAATACCAAATACGGGAGCTCCTATAACTGGAATATTCTTTCCCAGCAACCATGCTGGAATTGCAATTAATATGCATATAATAACTCCAGGGGCTATTTTTTTTGTGTTTTTCATTAGCATATCACTCCTTATTCTCACAAAATAATAATACATCTTGATTTTTATATTGTAAAATACTATTATATAATAAATATAATAGTATTTTACCTATATATGAGGTGTTTTTATGACATTTAGACACTTAAAAATCTTTGTAACTGTTGCAGACTGTAAAACAATGACTGAGGCTTCAAAGCAATTATTTATTGCACAACCTACTGTAAGTCAGGCCATAGCTGAATTAGAGAAGTACTACAATATAAAGCTTTTCGAAAGATTTTCAAAAAAACTTTATTTAACGAGTGAGGGCAGCAAATTGTTAAGCTATGCCAGGCATATAATTGCTCTATTTAATGAAATGGAATTATCCCTTAAAGCACCTGGGGAATCTGAACTGCTTAGAGTAGGAGCCAGTGTTACAATAGGAGCAGAACTTTTGCCTAAAATAGTAAACAGATTTACTGAAATGTGTATGGACATCAAAGTAAATGCAACAATTAAGAATACAACAGAAATCGAAAATCTTATAATAAAGAACGATATTGATTTTGCATTGGTAGAGGGGATTGTTCATAACTCAAATATTGTAAATAGACCCTTTATGGATGATGAGCTTACATTTGTATGTGGCAGAAATCATCCCTTATATTATTCTGAATCTGTTACTTTGGAGGAACTTGCAAAGTATGACTTTGTAATTAGAGAGGAAGGAAGTGGTACAAGGGAACTTTTTGAAAGTGTAATGACCTCGAATAATATGAATTGGAAACTTTGCTGGGAATGTAATGGCTCGGATAGTATTATAAGTGCATCCATAAATGGAATTGGAATTGGAGTGATATCAAAACGATTGGTTAAAAATGAACTTGAAGAAGGTAATTTGAAGTCAATAAATGTTATTGGGGCAGACCTTAAAAGGAAATTTGGAATAATATATCACAAGAATAAATTCTTAACAGAAAATATGAAGCTGTTTTTTGATTTGTGCTTAAATATTTGAGCATATTGACAAAATTATATAAGAAGTTTATTATGTTATTAGTTGCTAATATACTAATATATTATAAAGGAGACTAATATGGAAAATGCAAAGGCAATAGCTGAACTATTAAAGGTTATGGCAAATGAGAACAGGATGTTGATAGTGTGCTACTTATTGGAGGGGCCAATGACAGTTAGCCAGCTTCATTCAAAAATAAACCATTTGACTCAGTCAGCACTTTCGCAACATTTGTCTATACTAAAAGCTCATAAAATTTTAGATTCAGAAAAACGTGGTTTGTGCATTACATATTCAATACAGGACCACAGAATTAAAAATTTTATCCAGGTATTAAAAGATAATTATTGTAATTATTAAGGCATAGAAATATGTCTTTTTTATTTTCTATTGATAAAATTAAAGGTTGACAAAATACAATAAAAATATTACTATAAGTATATAAGGAAGTACTTAAATACTAATTTAGATAAATGAAATTTAGGAGGTATTATTATGTTAAGTGTTACAAAATCAGCAGCACAAAAATTTATAGATATGATTAAGGAAAATGGCGGCTCTGAAAATACAATGCTGAGAATCTCTTTTGGAGGTCATGGCTGAGGGGGCCCTAAGTTACAGTTGTCTCTGGATGAGACAAGCAGTAAAGGTGACACAGTTGTTAAGTCAGAAGGGATAAGTGTAGTTTTTGATTCAGATCTTCAATATTATCTAAACGGTGTGGTTATCGACTATTCAGATAGTTGGTTTAACAGAGGTTTTTCAATAAGAGGGGGAGTCCAATCAAGCTGTTAAAATAGAGGTTAAATAGGGACGGTTAAGCAATAAAATCTGTGGAGATGGAACAGCAGCCAGAAGAATTAATCAGGCTGCTGTTTACATATTGAATTTATTCTCTTAAAATTATAATTAGTAATTTAAATGTGGTGAAATATGGTTCATAAATTTAATGTTAAAAATATATATAAATTAGATAATGAGGAAAGAAGAAATATACTGCCACCTGAACAAACTCTTTTATCTTTAGGAGTAAAAAAAGGGGATATAGTGGTTGATATAGGATGCGGTATTGGATATTTCAGCATTCCTGCTGCTATAATAGTAGGGGATTCAGGTAAGATTTATTCACTTGATATCCATAATGAAATGTTGGAGGAAACAGAAAAAAGAGCAAAAGATGCAAATATTACAAACATAAAAACTATACTTATTCCTGAAGATAAACTTGAGTTTAGTGAAAAAGCCTCTTTTGTACTTCTAAGTACAGTGCTTCATGAGCTTGAAAATAAGGAGAAAATCCTTAGTGAAGTAAAAGACATTATTGAAAATGGCAGAATTGCAATTATAGAATGGAATAATGTAAAAGGGAATTTTGGACCGCCTATAGAACAGCGAATAGATAAAAATGTGGTAGCTCATATGCTCAAAAACATAGGTTTTTTAAATATAAACACATTTGATGTAGGAGAGAATTTTTACGGAATAACTGCTGAAGTTTAATGAAAGGAGGAAAAATATGAAAAAATTAGTAGTGATTAATGATAAATGCCCTCAAAATCACCCGTGCCCTTCTGTTGGGGTTTGCCCTGTTAATGCTCTAAATCAAAATGATTTTGATGCTCCAACTGTGGACAATAACGTATGTATTAAATGTGGAAAGTGCGTTGATTTCTGCCCAAAAGGTGCCCTGCAGATAATTGAAGAATAAATATAAATCAAGGAAACAATATAGACAATTATCTATGTTATAATTGTATAGACGGTTGTCTATTAAGGTGGTGATTTAGTGAATAAGAAATATGGTGAGTATGCAATTTTGATGAAAGCATTAGGGGATGATACCAGGGTTAAAATATTTGATTTGCTTTCAAAAGGGGAAATATGTGCCTATGAACTGTTGGAAGAATTCAATATAACCCAGCCAACTCTTTCATATCATATGAAAATACTTTGTGACAGCGGTCTTGTTATAGGACACAAGGATGGCGTACGAGTAAAATATTCAATTGATATCAACAAACTTGATTCTTTAAAAAATTATCTTTGTCTTGTTAGCATTAAGATTCATGAAAATATTGAAAAATATTAAAAACAGCCCCAGAGATTTGGGGCTGTTTCTTATTAGAATCTGAAGTCTCTTTTTCCTTCTTTCATTTCAAAGAGATGTTCCTTAACTATTTCTTTTACCTTTGGATTAGGTACTTTTTCAACTTCTTGAGCTATCATTGTTTCTCCCTTTTCTTTTGTATCAGGAGATGCATAGTCTTCTAAATATTCCTTTAAAGTCATGAGGGCATTTGGTGCACAGCAGTTTGCTATTTGTCCTGATTTTACAAGGCTCATAAAACGGTCCCCAGTTCTTCCTTCTCTGTAGCATGCTGTACAGAAGCTTGGAACATAGCCCATGGTTAATAACCAGTTAACAATTTCATCAAGGGTACGAGAATCGCTTACTTCGAATTGAGCAGAATTATCTTCTGCGGCTTCTTTTTCAACATATCCTCCAACGCTTGTGCTGGAACCTCCGCTTATCTGTGAAACTCCAAGTTCGAGTACTCTTTCACGAGTTTCTTGAGATTCACGAGTTGATACTATCATTCCTGTGTAAGGAACTGCTATTCTTAACACAGCAACAATTTTTGCAAATATTTCTTCTGATATAGAATTTGAAAAGTTTTCAGGATCTATGTCATCAGCAGGTCTTATACGAGGTACACTTACAGTATGAGGGCCGCATCCCATAGCTGCTTCTAAGTGTTCAGCATGCATAAGAAGACCTACGAAATCATATCTGTACATGTTTAATCCAAAGAGAACACCTATACCAACATCATCAATGCCAGCCTCCATTGCTCTGTCCATAGCTTCTGTATGATATGCATAGTCATGCTTAGGACCAGTTGGGTGAAGCTCTTCATAGCTCTTTTTATTATAAGTTTCCTGGAACAAAATATACGTACCAATCTCTGCATCCTTAAGTTTTTTATAATTTTCAACAGTAGTTGCAGCAATATTTACATTTACACGGCGTATAGCACCATTTTTATGCTTAATGCTGTATATTGTTTTTATGCTTTCAAGAATATATTCAATAGGATTGTTCACAGGGTCTTCACCAGCTTCTAAGGCTAATCTTTTATGACCCATATCCTGAAGTGCAATTACTTCCTTTTCTATATCTTCCTGGGTTAATTTCTTTCTTGCAATGGTTTTGTTTTTAGCATGGTATGGACAGTAAACGCAGCCATTTACACAATAGTTTGAAAGGTAAAGAGGTGCAAACATAACAATACGGTTACCGTAAAATCTTTGTTTTATTTCTTTTGCTAATTTGAACATTTTTTCATTTAAATCTTCTTGATCACATTCAAGGAGAACTGCTGCTTCTCTGTGTGATAATCCCTTACAGTCTGCAGCTCTTTCAATTAGTCCTTCTATAAGCTCACGGTTGCTTTTGTTTGCCTTGGCATAGGCCAGGGTGTCTAGAATTTCCCCATCATCAATAAATTCAGTTGCTTTTTTTGACATTACATTGTACATAATACAATCCCTCCGATTTTTCAATTTTATACTTTAGAGTATACTGTTTTGATGTTGACATCGGGCAGCATGCCTAATTTTCCGGAAAGAGCGCTGATAACGTCATTTGGAGCATCCACAATGATACTAAGAACCTGGATGTGACGCTTTGGGTAGGGGACTCCCATTCTACCAACAATATATTCTCTATATTCATGTAGTAGAGCATTTAAATTTTCTGCAGAACTTGTATTTTCAACAATGATTCCTATTAAAGCAATTCTTGTTTCCATAAAAAATTCCTTTCCTTTAAATTATTGTCTACATTAAAAAAATCCTTGATCCCTAAAAGGATACAAGGATAGTTAATAAATCGCAGACAACACATTAATAATGGATTCCCCGAGTTTAAAACAACTATTCTCTCGCCTTCTCATTTGGGACGTACCCTCATGCATTCAGCACGATACTTTTTAATCTTTATAATCAGTTTGTTCCAAGAAAAAGCAGAAGAGCTTAATCTCAGATATTCAACCTATATACGTTAATTATATCACAATCATTAAAAAAAGCAATGGTTATTAATTAAAACCAGAGAACTTGAAATTAAAAGAAAAGATCAAAATTTGCAGGAATATGAAGGCAAAGAATTAAAAAAATAGCTCATAATTAATATAGAAAATTTAATTATGAACTCTCATGTTTGTTATTTCTTAACTTCCTGTTTTCCAGTTACTGATGAAGTTGCATCCATTTTGAATGTTGATTTAGCTTCATCGTTGGCAAAGTATATATTTCCTTCAACTTTATTATCTATCAGCTGGAAGTTTGGAACATCAACATATAGATCACCTCTAAAGGTACCATGTTGAAGGCTGGCATTTGGACTTTTTATGGTAAGCTTAGGAGCTGTCAGAGTATATCTGGCGGTTACATTTCTATTTGAATCCTGTGCATAAAGAGCAACTTTTCTGAGTTGAATGAAATTTTAGATCAAAATCAATACACCAATGAGGATATTAAGCTAATTAGTGAATACGTAAGAAATTCCAAGGCATTGGACTACTGTAATTGTCTTGCATCTGGTTATTCAAAGAGGGCAATTAAGCTGATTCACAGTCTTCCGCAAAATAAAAACAAGGCTTTGCTTTTAGAGTTAACCGAAAGACTGCTTTATAGAAACTATTAATAAGGTATCCTGATATCAGGATACCTTAATGCTTCTAAAACCAGGAGTATAATCCAACCAACATCACCTGGGGAAGGTTTATTAGAATGAAATTTATTACTGACAATACAAAGGTTTTACTTTTAATAGGATTGTTTATAAACTGTTCAATATGATTATTTACTGGTAAAAAAGTAATAAGTATCAGTATGTTAATCACAGGGGTAATTCTTAGTAAGATAAGTACTACCAAGTCTATATAGGCGATGTAGTATAAAATTCTGAACAGTTTAAATGAATTTTCAATTCCTATATAGTAGGGAAGTGTATATCTATTGCTCTGTATATCATCTTCAAGGTCACAAATATTATTTGCAAGCATAATGTTCGCAATAGAATTTGCAGCAGGTAAAGAAAACAGCAATATTATGAGCACTTCTTTCAAGTTTACAGTTAGATAAACTGTATATGATGAGATGAAAAATGAAATTATACCTTTATCAAATATCTGTATGTATATAGATAAAAAAATGATAACAAATCCCATGAAAATCCCTGAAAAGATTTCTCCAAGGGGCATTCTAGAGATGGGTATAGGTCCAAAAGTATAGAATATACCTGCTAAGAACGATATGACTCCAATAGCAAAAACTATGAAATTTGTACTTAATACCAGAAATATACCAGAAGCACATGCAACTGCAAGCAAAGTTAAAATAATTTTTTCAACTTTTGTGACTTGAAACCCAATATAATTATGATCGCAATAATTATTTATGGCAGTGGTGCACATATCAAATGACGTAAGCGAAATAAACATAAGAATGAACAGTTTAAGATTAAAACACTTATAGCGATATAAGGAAAAGGAGGTTCCCATAAGAAATGGGATTATACTTGCAGCTTTTGTGGATATTTCTACTAATTTTAAAAAGTTCCTAAACATCAGTATCACCCTATTCTAAATAATCTTATGATTCCCTACTTATTTAGAAATATGAAAATGCAAATAAATTTAGTTATTGTAAAAATAGAAAGGGACAGCTATTTAATGAAGCCATCCCTTTCTATTCTATTTAACCCTTCGTCCATATGTAAAATCAGTGTGAAGGGGTTCTATCTTAATAACATCCCCTGTATGAGGAGCATCTATCATGTTGCCGTTACCAACATAAATCCCTACATGGTGTGCAGGATCTCCGAAAAACACAAGATCTCCTGGCTGCAGGTTAGCTCTTGTTACCAAAGTGCCAACATTTTGTTGATCTTGTGACACTCTTGGCAGGTTTATTCCAAAATGTGCATATACATATTGAACAAAACCAGAACAGTCAAACCCTCTAGGGGTTGTCCCACCCCAAACATAAGGAACGCCAAGATAGTTGGATGCATATGCAAGTACTGCATTTGAGGAGTAAGCTGCTTTGCCTCTTGAATCAATTGCAACAGGTGTATTTTTCAACTTTGATATTGCATTCCTGCTTGCAGCCAATTCAGCAGCCTGAGCTGCAAGAATTTGTGCTCCGTATTGTCTTTCTTGTGCCTTTAATTGAGAAATCAATACATTTTGATCTGATTTTTGTTTATTTAAATCAGCTAGCTTTGCTTCGTTATCAGCCTTTAAAGCAAGCAGTTTTTGGTTTTGAGTTTCCAATGCAGCTTTTTTCGAATCCACCTCTGCCTTTTTAGCTTTAAAATCATCAATAACACTTTGGTTATAACTTAGAATTCTGCTTATATTATCTATTCTTGATACTAAATCAGAAAAGCTTTTTGAATCTAAAAGTATATCTACATAACTTATTGCAGAACCGCTTATGTACATTGCACGCATTCTTTCACCATATAAAAGCTGTTCCGCTTTTATATTATCTTCCGCTTTAGCAATGTCAGCCTGGGCTTGTTTTATTTGAGTCTGCACATTAGAAATATCATTATCATTATTTTTCATTTTAATCATAATTGATTCAATTTGGTTGTCCATAACTGTTACTTTATTTTCAAGTGAGCTTCTTTCTGTCTGAATCTGTTTCATTTTTGCTTTATCTGATGCGACGTCTGCGCTAACACTTGTACAAAAAAGTCCCAAGGTGAATAAAAATACTGAGATAGTAGAAACAATCTTCTTATTCAAATTCAAGTCCCCCTTCAATACAAAAAAATGCATTATTTTTTATATTTCAACTTAAAAATTCCAATTATTTTGAATAATATCATTATAACACAAAAAAATGTATAATAAAATAATTAATTAAACTAAAATTATTGTTTTAAATAACATTAACACGAAATTTATCAAAAAAAAGGATAATAAAATTCAGTGTAGAATTATTATAATCAAATAATATGAGGGGGGTAATGAAATGCTTAATAACAAAATAAAATCATTTTTGAGTGCTTTAGCTATTGCAGGTACCCTGTTTTTTTCTCAAGTCATAGTTAATGCTGATGTTTTAAACGGTTGGGAACAAAATGGAACTAACTGGTATTATTTCATTAATGGAAACAAAGCAACAGGCTGGAATGTAATTGATGACAAGAACTATTATTTTAATTCTGATGGTTATATGGCTAGCGGATGGCTTGTTCTAAATGGGAAAACCTATTACTTTAATGACAGAAATGGCAGGGTAACAGGTATGAATGTAATTGGCAGCAGTACATACTATTTTGATGCAGATGGAGCAATGGTAACTGGTTGGAAAGTAACAGAAGGTAAAACTTTTTATTTTAATGAACGTGGAGAGATGTCGGTAGGTTTTAAATCCATAGGGGATAAAACATACTATTTTACAGATAAAGGTGAAATGGCAGTAGGGTGGTACCTTGTGAACAATAAATGGTACTATTTTGACAGCAAAGGTGAAATGGCAAAAGGAATATTGCAAATTGGAGCTAAAACCTATTATTTTGATACCACTGGAGAAATGTTAACTGGTTTTATTGATGATAATGAGAAACGTTATTTATTTAATCCAACTGGTGAAATGGCAAAAGGGTGGATATTAAATAACGGCAAGTGGTATTTCTTCTATATCAGCGGTGAAATGGCAAAAGGATGGGTACCATTTAACGGAAAGTGGTATTATATGAACACTGATGGAACAATGGCAATAGGATGGATACAGTTAAACGAAAAATGGTACTATCTTAATATTGGGGGAGATATGGCGGTAAATACCATAACACCTGACGGTTACAAGGTTGGGGCCGATGGCGCCTGGGACGGGAAACCAAAGGCTACCAACGGAGGAGTATATGCACCTACAGGGGTAACTGCAAAAGCCCTTTCATCAAACCTTGTTCAGCTTCAGTGGAATAAATCTCCAGATGCTGATTTCTACTGCTGCTATTGGAGTAATGCAATAAGCAAGGGGTATACATTATTTAAAAATCCTGATGGAACCAAGAGACAGTTCCAGTGGCAATCTGAAGGATACACATTGACAGTGGACATGAATAATATCACATTCTTTAAAGTAACAGCGGTAAAAGATGGAGTGGAATCTGCAGCAAGCACTATTGTGTCCTCTATTACTGAAAGTACTTCCGTATTCCCTCTGTTGTCAGATGTTTCAATGCCTTTATACACAAATTACTATAAAACCACCATAACTGCAGATGAAAAAATGGCAGTATATTATTACTATAAGGCATCAGTATCTTCTGACTTTTTTACAAATTATGCAGGGCAATTAGGGAATAAGGGATGGTCTGTATATACAGAGGATATAACATATACAGGTGGTAACAGCAAATATCTTGTTAAAGGGGGCAATTTCATTATTTTAAGTTCTGTAGGGGATTCCATAGTAGTTATAGGGAACATTCACTAAAAAGCTAGGGACGGTTAAGCAATTGTATTAATTTGGCTACTTTAAATAATAATCCATTTAGGCTGTTAAGGTGAATTCTGACAGCCTTAAATGCTAATAAAATTAAATAAAGAGGAGGTAAAATATGTTTGTATTCTTATTAGATTATATCGTACCTATAGAGGAAGTGGATTTGGAACTAGAAGAACATATAAAATACCTTGATAAATATTATTCCATGGGAAAGTTTATATGTTCCGGAAGGAAAAATCCAAGAATTGGAGGGGTTATAATCTGTAATTCTGAGAGCCTTGAAGAAGCAGAAGATATAATAAGGGAAGATCCGTTTTATATAAAAAAAGTAGCTAAATATGATTTAATTGAATTTTATCCTACTAAATATGCAGATGGCTTTGAAAAATTCATATAATTGGATTGTGGAGGTGTTGGTCTTCCAACATTAAGAGTTAAATTTTATTGGTACAAATTTACGTCTTGGGTTGAAGTTGTAGCCTCTAGATGATAAACTATATCATATACAAATGATTATTGGGAGGTAAATATTATGGTTACATGGAAAGAGGAATACAGAATAGGCATTGAAATAATTGATGAACAGCATATTAAGCTTTTTGAAATTGCAGGCAGAGCTTATGATTTGCTAAAAAACAATTGGAGAACTGATAAATATGATGAAATTGTAGATATAATGGAAGAATTAAAAGAGTACACAGCTTATCATTTTAAAACTGAAGAAGATTACATGGAGAGCATTTCTTACAAAAGGATTTTTTCTCAAAAGGTACAGCATCAAGAATTTATAACTAAGATAAATAGCATAGACCTTAAGAAGGTTGATGAAAATCAAGCAGAATATCTTTTGGGCATACTTGAATTTATTGCAGAATGGATTGAGAGTCATATATTGGTACAGGACAAACTAATAGGTGCAGTGTAGTATCTTATTCTTATGAAAAATAACAACTATACATAGAAAAAGAGCAACTTTTAAGTTGCTCTTTTTTTTATTATATTGACATTTTAAAATTGCATGGTATATTTATATTAACGAACGTTCGTTAAGGAGGATTTAAATGTCAGCAGATGATATTAAAAAGAGTGCATTAAAATGTTTTTCAGAGTATGGTTATGAAGGGACTTCTTTAGCTATGATTACTGAAGAACTTGGAATGAAGAAACAATCTATATATGCTCATTATAAAAGCAAGGAGGACATATTTATGTCCGTGCTTAACTCGGTACTTCAGGAAGAGGAAGAATTTTTAGATGAATATTTCAGTAGAAAATATGAAAATGCAGGTGAATTTCTGAATAATTTTATTTCTATAATTAAAGATAGATTTACCAGTGACAAGGAATATAATATAAAGTTTATTATAGTAACATCCTATATGCCTCCGGATAAACTGGCCAGGTATATTACAGAAAAGTGTAATGAGTATTTTGATGAAATTGAAAAAAGAGTAAGAGGCGTGATTTTAGGAAAGGATAATGCGGGTATTGAAAGAGAAAATGAAGTGCAGGTGTTTATGACCATGGTAGTAGGGTTGTTTTCTGCACTTACATATCGTGATATATCTTCCTATGAAAAAAGGCACAAAGCATGCTATGAACTTTTTATAAAGAATATAACGTAAATAAGGAGGCTGAACATGGACAAAGAGTTGATTAAGAAGGGACATATACTTGCCCTTATGACCATATTTGTTTGGAGTACTACAGGGATATCTACAAAAATACTGATGAAAACATTTTCTCCAATGGAAGTATTTTTTTATCGTATTATTATTGCCTATTTGGCACTATTAATAATAAAGCCAAGTTTTATAAAATACAAAAATATTAAAGAAGAACTAATATTTGCAGGAGCTGGTCTTAGTGGAATAACTTTATTCTTTTTATGTAATAATTATGCTCTGATGTACACAATGGCATCGAATGTTGGGATACTAGCATCAATTGCCCCATTTATTACAGCAATACTGTCTTATATATTTTTGAGAGATGAGGAATTGAGATCAAGGTTTTTTGGAGGATTTGCAATATCAATGATAGGGGTAGTGTTAATAGGATATAACGGCAGTTGTGTACTTAAGCTAAACCCTATGGGGGATGTGCTGGCAATGACGGCCTCTATTTCTTGGGCAGTTTATTCTGTGTTAATGAAAAAGATTAGTACCTACAATTATAATATAATCCAATGTACGAGAAAGGTATTTTTTTATGGCTTGCTTTTCCTTATTCCCATATTGATTACAAAAGGCTTCCGGTTTAAGCCTGAACAGTTCATGTCACCAGTTAATATTATAAATATGCTTTACCTTGGCCTTGGAGCATCTGCAATATGTTACATAACATGGAACTTTTCTGTATCAGCTATAGGTGCTATAAAAACAAGTGTTTATATGTATTTACAGCCAATGATTACAATCATTTTATCAGCCGCCATCCTAAATGAAAAAATAACAATGTTCTCAATTTTAGGGGTAGCCTTCATTTTGTCAGGAATTTATTTCTCAGAAGGAAGAGATATAAGGCTTGGTGGAACACAAACGGTAAATGGGGACGGTTAAGCAGCAGTTTTAAGAAAAGTAAAGGACAGGTATTGGTTTTCAATACCTGTCCTTTTTTTACAAATAACTATTTTTACTATTTAACTGGAATAACTATTTTAGTTAAAAGTTCACTTTCTGGTACATCTTTTGGGGAATTATAGTAATATTCATAGTATACCCCCAAAGGTTCAAGATCCTCTGTGTTAATCCATTTAAATGCTCCTTCATATACCTTTTCCATACCAGAATAAGCTCCCTTGTATGTAGCGGTTACTATTTTTCCAGCAGGTATTTCCCGATAAACGATTCCGTCTTTTTCTTTTCCAGGCAGCGGCTTTGATACTGGAAAGCCCATCTCTACGTCAAGGTTGTTCACGTCTAGGTTGTAATATGCAGTGAAAGGTACATCTACAGGTTTTTCGTTCAATTCATTCAAATAGGAAACTATTTTACCATAGTTTTCACCAATTAACTTTGGCAGCTCTTCAATGGTTGTTTTTTTTCTTATAGATAAGACAGGCTGGGATTTTTGATCATGTAGCTCAATATTAAACATACCAATTCCCCTCTCAACTTTCTTTTTATTTTATCATAGAAGAGGTAAAGAATAAAGCAATATATGGGAAATTTAGCTATTTTTCCTCACTAAAGATTTTAATTTGATTTAAGTGATTTAAAATGTGAAGATAGTAGTCTGATTTCAACTGAACTGAATATACAAGTTTATCTAGAGAATCATGTTCATCCCTTGCTCTTGACCCGATATTGGTAATGTTTTTAGAAATCTCATCTATCTTTTGTATATTAGAATTTTGTGATTGTTTAACATCCATCATATGTTGGTTAACTCCGTTTTCTGCCTGGACAATATTATCCAACAGCACTGAAGAATTCTCAATTAGTGATGAAGTGCTGGAAACCACCTTTTTCCCTTCTTCAGATTTATTGTTTAGCAGCCCCATTATTGAATCCATACTTTTCAATGAATCCATTATATCTTTTGCACTGTTTTTTGTGGTCTCAGAAAGCTTTTTTATTTCATTTGCAACTACAGCAAAACCCTTTCCTTGCTCCCCTACACGAGCAGCTTCAATAGCTGCATTAAGTGAAAGGAGATTTGTTTGGTTAGCTATATTGGTTATTATTGTAGCAAAGTTGTTAATATTTACATATTGTTTTTGAAGCTGGCTGAATAGGTTGAAGAATTCTTCAAAAACAGCTGAAACATTTTGCATTTCATTAGTCAAACTATTTATTCCAGCCTTTGCATGATTTACTTGTTTTGTAGAGTTATCCAGGCTTTCAAATGCTACATCAACTTTTTTCTGTGTATTGTTGCTGTTTTCGGATAATGAATTTAGATGGTCTTCAACCTGATTGATTTGTTCTGCTGTATAGCCAATTCCATTAAGCAGTTTTTCAAAATCAAGAGTAGTACTGCCTTCTTCAATGAGAAGATTGTGAATTTGGCGCATAACCTGATCAGATATCTCAAAAACCTCATTAAGGTATTGAAAACATGATTCTGTGGTGGGTTCAACTTGGATACTATTTGTTGAAAAATTATTTACATTTATATTACTCTTTTTATTAAACATATAATACCTCCTATTCAATTAGCAGCAATACCATAGTCTGGTTGAAATGGTTGCGATAGTATTGCTCGCCATAGCTTATGAATCCAGTTTGATTTTTAGTTAGGGTCAATAGTTTTGAGGAGATATTGTCCCAAGAGTTTTCTTCAATAAATTTTAAGCTTCTTAATATGCAATGAACTGATAAAACAAAACTTGGCTTAAATTTAGCAGATGCTATTGTTGTATCAACGGCTTTTAGGTAATCTACGGGCTTTAATAATTCAACAAATGCATTTGGAATTAGTTGACAGTAAAAGGTAATTGATTTGTCAGGATTCACCTTCATTGGAGATGCAATGTATATATCATCTTTGAAGATTTTCCCAAGGGGATTGTTCATAAAATATTTTGGAAGATCTACTTCTTTTACACCTAGGGCCTTGGCATATTCTTCGCTGGCTGGTTTGCTGTTAAATGTTTTAACGGTTCTGTTGATTGCATCAGCTTCAGTTACAAGCAGTTTTTTGCCAGTTGGAACATATATATTTTCTTTAATAAGTTGTGTGTTGCTTTTCATATTGAAAAATATTGCTGCGCTATGTACTTTTTTCGGACCTATGAAAATTAATGTCTTTTCAAATTTTAAATTATCTCCTGCACTTCCTCCTATAATTTTAAATTTAGGATCTGTGAAATAAAAACTTGTTATTATTGATTCTTCCATGGAGGACAATCCATCACAAAGAAGCAGTGCAAATGCATTATTATTATTTTTTACTTTTGTATATGCATCTTGAAGTTTTTTCAGACTTTTTGCAGGAGGATACATAATTTCAACCACTTCTGCCAAGGATGGACTAAATGAAAAACCGGTTATAGCTCCATCTTTATAGCCTTTGGAGGTGAATTCTCCAGATGTGGAACATAGGATAACGTTTTCACCTATGTTATTTGATAGTTCTTTAATTTTCGACACACCTGCAAAAACAACATATGAAAGACTGGAATTGCTATTTATATGGTCCAAAGTTTCTTTAACAGTAGAAAATAAAAAAGAATTCATAAATAAAGCCTCCTTATCCTATTGGTACACAATGCTACGTTTATAATTATATTATACATTTGATTAAATAAATCCACAAGTCAAAAATGGCGGAGTGTCAATAATTACAAACAATATACCGAAAATTCTGAAAATTAAAAAGGGCACATATTTAAGTGGATTTTGAAAAAAATAAAATAGAGGTGATATTATGAAGTCTTTAAAGGGAACAAAAACTTCCGTAAATTTAATGAAATCATTTGCAGGTGAATCACAGGCTTATTCAAGATATACTTATTATTCCTCCATTGCGAAGAAAGAAGGCTTTATTCAAATTTCAAATATATTTATGGGGACGGCTGAAAATGAAAAAGAACATGCTAAAAGGTTTTTTAAGTTTTTAAATGACAGTCTTTCTGGTGAAGGGGTAGAGATAAATGCTGAATATCCAGTGGCTTTAGGTGATACAAAATTTAATCTTTTGTCAGCAATGAAGGGTGAAAATGAAGAGGGGTCAAGGTTATACCCTGAATTTGCAGAAGTAGCTGAAGCTGAGGGGTTTACTGAAATAGGGTATGTTTTTAGAAAGATTGCTGAAGTGGAGAAATATCATGAGCTGCGCTACAAGGAGTTATATGAGAATTTGTGCAATGGTACAGTGTTCAAGAAAAACAAATCAGTTCTATGGAAATGCAATAACTGTGGATATGTATTTGAAGGTTTGGAGGCTCCTGACCTATGTCCAGCATGTGCGCACCCTAAAGATTATTTTGAAGTTTTTGTTGAATCGTTTTAATTGATATTTTTTCAAAGTGATAATTAATAAAATTCAAAAAAGTAGACATCCCCAGCGGGTTTCTGGGGATGTTTCAATAGGGGGTAAATTAGAGGGTATCTATTTAAGTTGTTTCTGGTAAGAGAGGGCTGAAATTTTAACAAATTTGTGTTTGTAAAAATTCCAATTATCAATTATTTGTTTTGCTTTGAAACTATTTGTAGACTCATAATGTTCCTCTAGTAAATTTAAAAGTTTTGATGAATCTTTAATGTTATTATCGTCAAGTGGTGTAATATACTTGACTATGTTTTTGTTGCATTTACTGATAATTTCATTATTATCATCTAAAATGAAAGCTGTACCTCCACTCATGCCTGCTCCAAAATTTGTGCCAACTTTCCCTAATATAACTACGGTACCTCCAGTCATATATTCACAACCATGATTTCCTATCCCTTCAACCACAGCTTCAGCGCCGCTGTTTCTTACACAAAATCTTTGACCGACTTTTCCGGAAATAAATGCTTTGCCAGAGACAGCCCCATAAAGAATTGTATTGCCAGCTATAACATTTTCTGAAGCATTGAAGGTGGAGGTTTTAGGAGGAGTCAATATTAGTTTTCCACCAGATAAACCTTTTCCAACATAATCATTAGCATCACCCTCAAGAATTAAGGTCAGTCCTTTAGTGCAAAATCCACCGAAGCTTTGACCTGCTGAACCTTTAAAATTAAATGTTATTGTATCATCAGCCAGGCTTTCATCTCCAAAATTTCTAGCAATTTCACCACTAAGCATGGTACCGGTGGATCTGTTGATGTTTCTTATGTTTAAGCTTACATTAGTTTTTAGTCCTTTTTTTATAGAAGGTTCCGATAATTCGATAAGCTTAATATCCAAAACATCCTCAATTTTGTGTTGTTGATTAACCATATGCCTTCCAATTATTCTTTCAGGAAGTTCAGGCTTGAATAATAATTGTGTTAAATCCAAATCTTTTAACTTTTCAATACTCTGGGCTTTAACTCCAAGAATGTCAGATCTTCCAGTCATTTCATCCATATTTGAGAATCCAAGCCTTATCATTAAGTATCTTACTTCCTCGGCTATGGAGGACAGATGTTTTAATAAAGCCCAAGGAGTGCCCTTGAATCTTTTTCTTAACTCAGGGTCTTGAGTAGCAATACCTGCAGGACATTTGTTTTGACTGCATTGTTTGCATAGAACACAACCTAGTGAAACTAAGGCTTCAGTTGCAAATCCAAATTCTTCCGCGCCTAAAAGAGATGCAATTACAATATCACGGCCATTCTTTATTTTGCCATCAACCTGTAGTATTACTCTGCTTCTTAAATCATTTAGCAGCAAGGTTTGCTGCACTTCTGCTAAGCCGAGCTCCCAAGGAAGTCCCACGTATTTCATTGAACTTATTGGGGCGGAACCTGTTCCGCCATCATGACCACTTATCATTATCACATCAGCATGACCTTTTGCTACCCCAGCTGCTACTGTGCCTATGCCTACTTCTGACACTAGTTTTACCCCTATTCTTGCTTTTGGATTTACATTCTTAAGATCGAATATCAATTGTGCGAGGTCCTCAATTGAGTATATATCATGATGAGGAGGAGGGGATATCAGGTCGATTCCAGGAACAGAACGACGGACTTTTGCAATTTCAGCAGTTACTTTTCTACCTGGAAGATGACCGCCTTCCCCTGGTTTTGCCCCTTGTGCCATTTTAATTTGAATTTCTTTGCAATTCACAAGATAACTTGCAGTTACACCAAATCTTGCTGATGCTATCTGCTTAACTGCACTATTTTTATCATCACCATTTTCATCTTTTTTGTATCTTTCAGGATCTTCGCCGCCTTCACCAGAATTGCTTGATGCTCCTATCCTGTTCATGGCAACAGCGATTGTTTCATGGGCTTCTTTGCTAATTGAACCAAAGGACATTCCGGAAATTGTGAAACGCTTCATTATACTTTCAATGGACTCAACCTCAATTGAATTAGGGACGGTTAAGCAGTGATTCTTGTTAAAGGTATCATTAACAGGTAGAGGTTCAGTGTTTTTAAAATCTAACAAATCTCGAATGTTGATTAAATTTTGTTTTTTATTCTGGTTTTTCTCCTGCCAATTCTGTAAGTTAAGCACATCTTCTGAAATTTTATCAAGACTAATACCGGAAATTCTGGAAGGTGTATTTGGAAAGTAGTTCCTTACTACATCATCATTCAAACCTATTATCTGAAAAGTTTGAGCTCCATTGTAGCTCTGCAAAGTTGATATACCCATTCTTGATATTATCTTCAAAAGTCCACCTGAAACAGCCTTTTTATATTTATTGAAGCCTTCTTCAACTGATAGAATATTAGTAATGTATTTTTTATTTTCAATCATGTAGGAAATGAGATAGTACACCATATAAGGATTAACTGCTTTTGCTCCAAACCCAGTTAAAAGAGCTATATGCATAACATCCCTTGCATCTCCGGCTTCTACAATAATATCCGTGGAGGTTCTCAGTTTTTTTCGTATTAGATGGTTGTGCACAGCACTTAATGCAAGAAGGCTTGGTATTGGGGCGTAATATAAGTTTATATTTTTATCGCTCAATATTAATATGGTGTTACCTGATATGACACTTTCTTCGGCTCTTTTGCACAAAGTGTCCAGTGCCTCTTTTAAACCATTTTCCTTGTCGGTTTCAAAAATCATGGGTATGGTGATTGGTCTAAAATCGTCGCTTTCCAAATGTTTTATGTCCTCAATTTCAGAATTTGAAAGTACCGGTTGAGTGAGTTTAATGAATTTCCTGTCTTTATCAATCTCTATTTCATCAATTACTTTTCCGTGTGTTCCTATATACTGGGTTAATGACATTACTGAAGCTTCTCTTATGGGATCAATTGGAGGGTTTGTTACCTGGGCAAAGGTTTGTTTGAAATAATTAAATAAAAGCTCAGGTTTTTCTGAAAGCACGGCTAATGGTATGTCCATTCCCATGGATCCCATTGGCTCTTTACCTGTGTTCACCATGCAGCTGATTACATTTTTCAAATCATCTTCAGTGTAGCCGAATATTCTTTGTTTTACTTTAAGTGTTTCGCTTCTAATAGTTTTTATTTCACAGTGCTGCTTAATATCCCCCATGGAAAGCTTGTTTTTATTTATCCACTCTTTAAAATTATAGGATTTGCAAATTTTATCCTTAATTTCATCATCAGGAATAATTTTACCCAAGGTGGTATCAATTAAAAATAGTTTTCCTGGTTCAACAAAACCTTTTTTAATAACCATTGTTTTATCGATATCAATAACACCTGTTTCTGAAGCCATTATAACCAAATCATTTTTTGTTATTGTGTACCTTGCTGGCCTTAGACCATTTCTATCCAACCCAACACCTATTTTAATACCATCTGTAAAAGCGATTGTTGAAGGACCATCCCAAGGCTCCATTAATCTTGCATGATATTCATAAAAAGCTTTCTTTGCATCATCCATCAAGATGTTTTTTTCCCAAGCTTCTGGTATTAACATCATCATTGAATATTCCATAGAAAACCCATTTTGGAATAAAAGTTCAAAGGCGTTGTCTAAAGATGCTGAATCACTACCATTTGGTTCAATTACAGGAAGTGTCTTATTGAAGTTTTCACCCAAGCTCTTTGAATACATTACGCCTTCCCTGGCGTTCATTTTATTAATGTTTCCTATAATTGTATTTATTTCACCGTTATGAGCAATGTACCTGAATGGTTGTGCAAGCTGCCATGAGGGGAAAGTGTTTGTACTGTACCTTTCATGAACAAGTGCTATTGCTGTTTCCAACGATTCATCCTGTAAATCAAGGTAAAAATCTTCTAATCTTGATCCGGAAACAAGGCCTTTATAAATTATTGTTTTATCTGATAGACTTGGAATGTAAAAATTATTTGTGTTTGGTTTTTGTGAATTCCAAATTACATTTTGAGCTCGTTTTCTAACAATAAAAAGTTGTTGATTAAATTCCTTAGCGGATTGTCCGTTTTTTTGAATAAACACTTGTGTAATTACAGGTCTTGTTGCTCTGGCTGATTCACCACAGGCCTTTTCATTAACTGGGACTTGACGCCATCCAATTAATCTTAGGTTTTCTTCTTTCAATATCTTTTCAAAAATCCCCTCACAAAAAAGTCTTATATTTGGTTCTCTTGGCAGAAAAAGCATACCAACTGCATATTCACCGATTTCTGGAATAGATGAACCCGATAGTTCCATTTCTTTTTTGAAAAAGCTATGAGGGATTTGTATTAAAATTCCCGAGCCATCTCCAGAGTCGGGATCAGCACCTACTGCGCCACGATGCTTTAGGTTTTTTAGTATCTGAAGTCCATCTTTTATAATGGAATTAGACTTTATACCTTTCATTTGTACAACAAAACCTACACCACAGTTATCTTTTTCCAATTCACTGTTATATAAACCTTGATTTTCAGGGAAGCCATTTTTTGTCATTTAAATCACCCTTTCTAATGAAATGCATTTGATATTGAATTTATTACTTATATATATTTCAAATAACATTAAAACAAATAGTATGGTGAATGTAATAAAGTCGAGACGATAACTGAGTTTGTTTCACAATTAAACTGTGTGTAATGATTGAGCAAATGAAATAATAATAACTGTAAAATTCAATTTTCTGACTAATGTTGATTGCTCAAGATTTTATCATAATGTAAACATAACTTCAATTATTAAAAATAATCAAATTTCATCGTTTTTGGCCATGTAAATGTATACGTAAACCTTTTAAGTGAAAAAGGGACGGTTATGCAGTAAATTTCGCACGAAAATAGTTATCAGTTGGCAAGCTAAATAGATAATAAAAAAAATTGACTGGTTATAATAATGAAAAATAAAATATTGACATTGACGTAGCGTAAAGGGGTATTATGTTTTTATCAGGAGGTGGTTGTATGGAGTATACGGTTCAAAAATTGGCTCAATTAGCAGGAATAAGTACAAGAACTCTAAGGTATTATGATGAAATTGGTATTCTTAAGCCGGCAAGAATAAATTCTTCAGGATATCGAATTTATGGTAAAAATGAAGTGGATTTGCTTCAACAAATAATGTTTTACAAGGAACTAGGCGTTAATTTAGAGGATATTCAGGCGATACTAAATGATTCTTCTTATGACAAACTAGCAGCACTTATAGAACATCGTAAAAATATTATTGCTAAAATTCAGCAGCTTGATATGCTAGTCAAAAATATAGATAATACAATAACTTATTGGAAAGGGGAAAGTGAAATGGCTGATAAGGAAAAATTTAAAGGTTTCAAGCAGAAACTACTTGATGACAATGAAGAAAGATATGGGAGGGAAGCTCGAGAAAAGTATGGTAATGAAGCTGTTGATAAGTCAAACTCAAAGCTGATGGGGATGACAGAAGAGGAATATGATGAGATAACCTCATTATCTGATGAGATTATGAAAACTCTTTCTGAAGCTTATAAAACGGGTGACCCAGCAGGAGAATTAGCACAAAAGGCTGCTGAACTGCACAAGCGATGGCTAACATTTTATTGGGACGGTTATTCAGCAGATGCACATGCTGGAATTGCACAAATGTATGTTGATGATGAACGGTTTAAGGCATACTATGACAAGGAACAAGCTGGGACTGCTGAATTTTTAAGGGATGCAATACTAGTGTACACTAAAAAAAATAAGTAGGGACGGTTATTAAGCAGTAACAACAAAATGAATAAAACCTCCTTGTATGGGGATAATTGAAATAGAAAGTAGATTGTTCCACAAGGAGGTTTTTTATGCCAAGAGCAGCTAGAATCAAGCATCCGGATGCAATGTATCATATTATGTCA
>JBLNDT010000003.1:0-4448 GCA_050261915.1 Solirubrobacterales bacterium | reverse complement strand
GCAGAAAATCTTCCTAGGTTTGCTAGAGCATAGGTTCTTGCTGATACTGCCTGAACCTTTAAAGCTTCAATTGGATAGCTTTCCGAACATTCATAAGGAACTACGCCCTTTACATAATCTTCAATACCAAGCTTGTTTATAGGTATAAATGTATTTGGTGTTAATTTATTAAAAGTTAAACTTCCTGAAAAATATCTCATCCAGGTGTCCTTTTTAAAGCTGATATAGGATGTGGCTGAATTTGGACATATTGTAACAGTATCCAGGCTGCAAATCTGTTTTCCATCCTGGGTTAAAACAAATATTGAATTTGAAAGGGTAATATTATACTTTGATCCCTTGTTAAGTGCTATATTATTTTCTTGAATATAATAATTATCTGTTACTGTAAAGTCCAAAGTACTTATATTATTCAAGCTCGTTAGACCAATAGCTATTTTTTTTGCGTAATTATCCTGAATAGTTGAAGCTGCTTGTCCAACAACAACGTTTGTAGACAACATAAGTAAACACGCTGCTATACTTAACAGCTTAAATTTAAATTTCCTAATCAAGGATAAATCCCCCCTTATTTGTTGGTTTATGTAATTATACCATAATTAATTACTTGTCTAAAGTAATTTCATGTGATAAATTGGTAGCAAGTTTTTCCAACGAAATCTCTTCATTGGATAGACCCGCAGAACTTTCCTTCATAAAGACTATTTTTATTGTCTGAAGAATCAGCTTTAAGTCTAAGGCTATGGAATAATTTTTAATATACATTATGTCGTATCGTACCTTATCCTCTGGGGTTGTTGTATATTTTCCCCAAACCTGTGCAAGTCCTGTAAGTCCTGCTTTAACAATAGTCCTATATTTAAAGTCAGGGATTTCATTTTTAAACTGTTCCACAAAAAATGGTCTTTCCGGTCTTGGTCCAACTAAGCTCATATCTCCATTAAGTATGTTGAAGAGCTGAGGTAGTTCATCTATTCTTGTGGACCTCATGAATTTACCCATCTTTGTTATTCTAGGGTCATCCTCTCCAGCAAGTACAGGCCCTGAAAGCTTTTCAGCGTTCATTACCATAGTTCTGAATTTAAACACATTGAATCTCTTTTCATTAATTGTTACTCTTTCCTGCTTGTATAGGATATTTCCCCTGTCCTGAAGTTTTATAAGCAATGCCATTATAATCATTACTGGTGATGCTATTATAATACCAATTAGAGATATAACTATGTCCAAAAACCTCTTAACAAGCCTCTGTTCAAAGGTTAATCCAAGCTTTTTAAGCTTAAGCATCGGAATATCATCAGCTTTGTTGAGCCTTGAGCCGAGCAGTGCTATTTCATATATGCCCGGGATTATATATATGCTTTTTCTATCAGTAAGGCATCTATCCACCACATCTTTTTTAACATCCAGGTCTACGTCATTACATAAAAACACAACATCCACCTGATCCAGATATTTATGGATATTTTTACTGCTGCTTCTGCATACATATTTTATTCTATAAAGTTCTCTCTGCTTAAGAAGGATTTTTCTTGTTATATTCTCAGCACATGCCTCTCCAATAACAAGAGAATTTTTTATGCCGTGACTCCTTCTTTTAATTTTCCAAACCACATACCTCCAAAATGACAGCATAAAAAACTGAACTATTGTACTTAGTATTAAAACTGTTCTTGGGTAGGAAAATCCCCTTTGGAAAAATGTAATAAAGGCCGTAATAAACATAAGTGCTATTATGGTCAAAAATACAGAATATATAGTTTCCCCAAGGGACTGCTTCAAAATTTCCCCTAAACCGAAAACAAACATAAGCAGCAAATAGGAAATCACTATCCAAGGTGCAGCCACTACAAAGGAATTATAGTTGAATTTTGGAGGGTTGAAATTAAATTTCAACATAAAGGTTATATATATTGAAAATAAAATTATAAATATATCTATAAAATATACAAAAAACTCATATAACCTGGTTGCAAACTCACTGTTTTTATTCATCATACACCTCTATTTTTTTCCTAGTGCCACTTCTTCCATTACGTCCTTGAATATCTGCTGTTTGTTTAAATTTAAAAGATATTCCATAAATGGTTTCCTTAGTTCTTCCCTTTTTAGGGCAAACTCCACAGTAGCCTGTAAAAATCCAAGTTTATCTCCTACATCGTATCTTCTTCCCTCAAAAACGTACGCATACATAGCCTCAGAATGCATCAATGTCTTCAATGCATCTGTAAGCTGTATTTCTCCGCCTTTTCCAGGTTTTGTGCTGTCAAGTATGTCAAATATAGATGGGGTAATAATATACCTGCCAAGTATTGCTATATCTGAAGGCGCTTCTTCAATCTTTGGTTTTTCAACAAGGTCCTTAACCTTGTATACATTGTCTTCAATATACATCCCATTAACAATACCGTATTTGTTCAAATCCTCACATGGAACATGCTGTACCCCAAGAATTGTTGTCTTGTACTCTGAATAACAATCAATAAGCTGCTTAAGACAAGGTGTTTTACTATCCACCACATCATCACCAAGCATTACTGCAAAGGGCTCCCTGCCTACGAATGTTCTTGCACAATTAATGGCATGCCCAAGGCCTCTTGGTTCCTTTTGTCTTATGTAGTATATATCTGCAATGTTTGATATTTCTCTAATCATTTTTAGAAGCTCGTTTTTGTTATGCGCCTCAAGTTCCTTTTCAAGTTCCACAGACTTGTCAAAATGATCCTCAATTGCTCTTTTATTTCTTCCTGTGATTATAAGGATTTCTTCAATGCCGGATTCAACTGCCTCTTCTATTATATATTGAATAGTTGGTTTATCAACTATAGGAAGCATCTCCTTAGGTTGGGCTTTTGTAGCTGGCAGAAATCTTGTTCCAAGTCCTGCAGCTGGTATTATTGCTTTTTTAACTACCATTTTAAACTCTCCTTTCATAATTTACATTATACATTATAACCATTTGTATGTCACATCAGCTTTTATTTTCATTTTTTAAAAAATTGCGAAGTTCAAGAACAACCTCATCCTTTGGATCAAGTTTTTCTGCAAGTTCAAGATGAATAATTGCTTCTTCTTTCCTTCCAGCGTTAAGATAGCACATAACAAGGTTTGTGCATATTTCAACTGACCTTGTAGCTTCAAATGCCTTTCTAAGGTAGCCGATAGCCGTATCATAGTCTCCAAGGGAGGCATAGTTTATTCCCAGTTCATTTACTACCTGCACAAGATCACTGTCAATGTTTAAAGCTTCATTTAAATAGTAAATAGATTTCTCATAGTTTTGCATAACCCTGTAGCATACCCCTATATAGTAATATAAGGCTCCATCTTCAGGAAACTTCTCCAAAAGCGGTATTAATAGACTTAGGGCCTTTTGGGGTTCCTCATAAATTAATTCCTTTCCCTTTGAATAATTTGAATTGGTTATAAGCTCAGCTCTGAAATCAATTATTTCCTTATCCTTATTTCCACTTAACTCAATAAACCTGTCCAGGGCCAATATAGCTCCTTCATAATCCTTATATTCACTTTTTATCTGAGCCTCATAATAATAAGGGGCAAAGTAGCCATTAATCTCCTTGGCTTTTTCTATTATTTTAAGTTCCTCCAGGGTGTATTCAGGTTCTTTTTTTCTAAGCTCTTCAAGAACTATAAATAGTTTTTCAAAAACATCCCTGCTGCTCTCTACTATAGATAATCCCTTTAATAAAATATATCCATCTTCATAATTTTCATTCTTTATCTCATTTGCAATCCTTCCCTTTATATAGGAAGTGCTTCCTTCAGTTTCCTTTAGGAATTTTATATACCTTTCCTTGTACTTAAACTCATCATCTGCACCAAGTACAAAAAACATACCGTATACAAAGTAGCTTGTAGGAATTTTTTCCATACTACCCCCTGCCTTAAGATCCTCTAAAATTTGAGATGAATTTACCGGCATGTAAATGTCTTTTTCTTCTATATTTAAAAAAAGCATTTTTTCAAGTTTCTCTTTGAAATGTGATTTAATATTCATGGTTCACCCCGCCTCTTTTGTTCCATTTCTATTTTATAATATAGTTTACTGATAAACAAGAAAATTAAAAGGCATCATTAAGATGCCTAGCTGCATGAATCATGGATAATATCCATTACAGCTTTTTCAAAACAATTCATCTTTTCTTCAGAGTCTTTATGGCTGGTACCCTTAACTGAAAGATATATCTTCATTTTAGGCTCTGTTCCGGATGGTCTTACTACAAACCAGGAACCGTCCTCCAAGGTAAACTTCAATGTATCAGAGCTTGGGAGCCCTGTTTTTGTTTCTATTATATTTATAAGGTCTTTTTCTATTCCAAGCTTGTAATCAGCCTTCCTTATTATTTTTATTTTACCAAGACAGCAGCTCATGGAATGCCTTAGATAATCCAGTGATTTTTTTATTTTCTCCTGGCCTTCCTTACCTT
>JBLNDT010000002.1:0-16110 GCA_050261915.1 Solirubrobacterales bacterium | reverse complement strand
TATAACGACAAAGGTGGTGATATTATGTATGACCAGCTGGTAAATCTTATCAGCAACCTTGGCTTTCCTATAGCAGTGAGCATATACCTTCTTTTTAGACTTGAGGGCAGAATTGATGAATTAATCAAAGCTGCCAAAAGTTTAAAAGATGATATAGCCGTCGTTATAAAAAACCAGGAGGAGAAATAAGGGTTAAACCTTATTCTCCTTTTTTTCTGCACAAATTTGGAGAAGGGCATATATATAGGTAAATAACGAAAGGAGGGATAACATGGCAGCATCAGCAACAAAACTTTATTCAGACCTAACATTAGTAGTAAAGACAGGAACAGATGTGAGTGGGAAGGATATTCTTAAGAAAGCAGGCCTAGGAAGGCTTGCTCAGACAGCCACAGATCAGAATGTTTATGATGTGGTTAAAGGTATAGAGATTGTTTTAAACGGTCCTGTATCAGAAATCCAAAAGGCAGACCACAACGTAATCATCAACGCCTAACATCATGAAAAATTTTAAGGAGGGATTGTAATGGAAAATAGACTTGTATTAAGATTTACCACTGCAGAAGAGGGTAAATACTTCACTATCACATTAAATAACATAAAAACAGATGGGGCTACCGGGGCATCATTGGTTACAGAAGCTCAGGCAAACACCTTAATGGATCTGATAGTTCAAAAAGGAATATTTTACTGCACTTACGGTGCATTAACCGGGAAGAAGGATGCCAAAGTTATATCAACCTTAGAACAAGACTTTAATATAGTTTAAAATTATGCCCTGCTGCAAAGCAGGGTGTTTTCTTTTTACGCATAGTAGTATAATTATAGAAAATGAGGATTTATATACCATGTGGAGGTGCTGAAATGTATAAAAAGGTTGATCTTTATGTTTTTTCCGGCACAGGCAATACCTATAAAGCAGCTGAAACTATTGGAGAAATCTCTTCAGGTATGGGGGTTGATTGTGAAATAAATATGATAGATCATAAACTGCATTCGAAAGAGTATAAGATGAATGAGGGGAATTTAATTGGTTTAATGGCACCTACTCTAGGTTTTATGCAGCCATTAATTTTTTTTAGATTTATACTGAGCCTCCCAAGAGGACAGGGAATGAAAGTTTTTTTAGTTGCTACTGGCAGCTGGACTAAAATAGGCAAATTGTTTATACCTGGTATTACTGGTTTTGGACTATATATAGCATGTTTTATTTTGGTATTGAAGGGATATAAAATAGCAGGTGTTCAAAGTGTGGGAATGCCTCACAATTGGACTACATTTATTCCTCCCTATTCAAAGAGGCTTGAGGACAGAATATTAGAAGAATTAAAGTCTCAGATAACCATATTTACAAAAACAGTTTTGCAAGGAGATAAATGCTATATTAATGTTTGGGAGTTGATTTTTGGAGCCATTGTATTTCCTATATCAATTATATTTGTTATAATTGCTCATTTAATTTTTGCAAAATCCATGTTTACAAATTACAGGTGCAATGGTTGCGGATTATGCAGTAAAATATGCCCAAATAATGCGATAATAATGACTGGCAAGAAAACTAAAAGACCGTACTGGACCTTGAAGTGTGTGCAGTGTATGAGGTGTGCAGGGTTTTGCCCAAGGAAAGCGGTAGAGGGTAGTCTTCCATTACTTATAGTATATAGCTTTATTTTAACTTCTATTAGAATTGACCAGCGTATAATCGGGTTTTTGCAAATAAAGAATATAGCTGCAGGTTTTGCTGTATTCTATATTACTTTTATTTTAACGATAGTTACAGGCTACTTCATATTCATTTCACTTAACAGGATTAAATTTTTAAATAGGATATTCAGTTATTCAACCTTCACATTTTACTGGAGAAAATATAAAGAGCCAACGGTTGGACTTGATAAGCTTATTAAAAATAAATAATACAGAAACCCCTTAAATAGAAATTCTTTTTAAGGGGTTTAATAATGAAAGTGAAATTTCTTACATTAGCTTTGAAGCAGGTATTCTCCATCTATTCTTGTGGTGCAGCATCCGCCAAACAGCATCCGGGTCTCACCATCATTTTCATATTTTTTTAATTTTACCAGATTAGGATTTGTCAATGAAGGCCCTTGTTCAACGGTGAAATTTCCTGGCCACATGTTTTCTTCCAGAAGGTAATATCCAAAGGCAGAATTTCCTGAACCTGTAGCAGGATCCTCAAGATAACCGAATTTTGGTGCGAATACTCTGGTGCGATATTTTGCATCCGGGTTATAGGTATCTTTAACAAAAACATGAACTATATCAAAATCATGGTCCAAAGTAAAGTCTCTGAGCTTTTCCTGATTAGGATACATCTTTAAGCATACATCCAGGGTGGTTATTGGAACTAAAAGAGTTCTAAGGCCCCCGTCTATTAAACCTATGTTTAGATTGGAGTCTATATCTGTAGTGTTTATTCCAAGTGCCTCAGCAATTTCTGAAGGTTCCATGGTACAATTCAATAACCTTGGGGGAGGTGCCATTATAAAAATAGCATCATCTTCCTTTAGATGATTAAATACAGACAATGTGCCAGCCTTAACATTAATTAAAACTTCCTTTTCTGCGGATAGTTTCTTATCATTGCATAGCAGGTCGTACATTATTGCAATAGTAGCATGACCGCAAAATGCCACTTCACATTCAGATGAATAAAATCTCAAGTTGTAAATGTGCTCTGATTTATCCACAAAACCTACTTCATTTACAAAACCTTTTAATTCTATTGCGATTTTCTGCATCTCTTCTTCATTTAATTTTTCATCATTTCCTAAAAGAATATAGCCTGCGGGGTTACCGGAAGAGCGCCCTTTGGTAAAGGCATCTATCTTTTTGAACTTAAGTTTTTTCATCTATCATACCTCCTGATTAATAAATATCCTATCTTCGCCTAAATGACTTGGAGGAGCCAGGAAAACAATGCCTTTTGTAAGAGGCAGCATTTCAATGTCAGACTTTTCGTCTTGATTTAAATTATCAAATAAATTATTAATATATTGGATTTTCATAAAACATCTCCAGATTATAGCCACTAGCGGTTAAAATTACCCAGGTTCAATTTCAGTTTAATTGGTACATGGTGTTTACACAAGTACTGATAATCTTATTAGTCACTATGGAAAAACAAAGTATACATTATTTTAAACAGGAATAGTCTCAATTTGAGAATATCCTTCAAAAACATTTCCCCAAATGGTATACTATTCATAAATCTTAATTCATATAAGCAAATTGATGTTACAAGGGGGACTTAAATTGGATAATAAAGCAGTAATAAGCACATTAACCTTATCTGGTACTTCACTAAAAAAATTGGAAAAGTTTCTTCCAGAAAATTCTGTGAAGAAAACTCCAAACAGTACATCAGATCCTTCAAAATATGATCTTGAAGCAGATATAAGCGGGATTTTATTTACAGGGAAAGGTGAAGTAGAAGATATTAAAATAACCAGTTTTAATAGAAATTATTCCAATGAAGAATTGCTTGCCTTACAAAAACTAGCTAAAGAAATATATACATATCCTTTTGGGGGTATGGGATTTATCTTTGGGTTAAACATCATCAGCAGTGAAGAAACAGAAAACATAATAAAAAATCTATTAATAAAGTATAATATTGCACATTCAACTGAAAGCTTGGATTCAGAAGGCCATATAGAATTAAATATTTCTGATATTAAAGACTTTTCAACCACCTTCTTTATTGATTTTCTTTTAGAGCTGCAAACATTAACCAATTTATAGATTATTAAAATACCCTGTATTTATATAAATAAAGGGTATTTTTTAATTAAAGTATTCTATATTGGTTTTAGCTCTTAATTCTTTTAAGGTTTTGTCTAAATCCGTACCTAACTTTTCTCTTGTTTTACCTATGGTTAGGGTTGCTTTGTATGCTTGAACTGCATAGGTGTTCCAATACTCATTGTCTGTAATTCCTAACTTTTTTATAAAGTCCTTTAATGTTGCTAATACTTCTTCTTTATTGATTGCTGATTCTATTAAGTCTTTTTGTTTTTGCATTTCAGCCTTTGCTTCATTATCTGAAACACTCAAATTTAGTTCTTTAGCCTTAATAAGTAACAATTGATCATCTATAAGCTTTTCTAACATTTGTTTTTCTGTAAAAACGCTATTTGTCATTGCCATTTTTAAATTTTGTTCTGTTATATTTTTACCATCAACTGTTGCTAGAACTTTAGAATTATCCTGCGGGGTTGTAGTGTGATTATCTTTAAAGCAACTGGAAAATGATAATAAAAGCACTAATGCTAACAGCATAATGGAGAATTTTTTTATCATATAAATAACTCCTTAATTAAACTTCTATTTTAAAACCAAAATCAATTTCACTTGCCGGCTTTCCACCCTTGACTCCCCAGTTTTCTAAAGGGTGTTCGTTTAGAACTATTGTTATATCATTTCCATCAATACCTGGATTCATTTTTAAGTTGTCTGCAATTTCTTTATACAAAAGTTTTTTTGCTTCAAGGCTTCTTCCCTTAAAAGCTGTTATTTCAATAAGGGTAAATTGTTCTGTTTTTGTTGGTGCTATTTCAAAATTCTCTCTGTCTAATTCATATAATCTTTGCATTCTATCATAATCAGGAATTTTGAATGCTTGTACTAGAGCTGAATGTACTCCATCTAGTATTGCTTTTTTATACTCGGAAGTCTTTCCTTTAAATATTTCTATTTTCACTAATGGCATAATACTACCTCCTAAATTTTTAATTTTAATAACTTATTGACAGGGGATATAATCATATTCCAATCCTAAACTTAAATTGTTAATAATACATATCTTAAGAAATATACGACAAAGCTGATTTAAAATTATCTTATATCAGCCATACAAATTGGAATTTATAGTTCTGTCTGCTCTGTCATCAGGCCCCACCGAAAACCAAATTTATCAACAAATACAACCATACAAGAGCTATATGTTGTGCTTTGCAATGGATATATTGTTGTACTGCCTTCTTTTAAAATATCATATGCTTGTTTCACTTCTTCTTTTGTGTCAAATGTAACCGTTAATGATAAGGAAAAACTTGTAGCAAAAGGAACATCTATATTATCACACATCATAATCCTTTGATTACCAAGGTTAAGCTCTGTATGATAAATATATCTCTTTTCTTCCTCCGATAATTCCTTTTTAAAATCTTCTTTATTGGCTTCTGAATATCTTAACAAACAACCAATTTCGGCATTAAAAGCTTTTTTGTATAAATTAAGTGCCTCCTCACAGCACCCATTAAAGTTAAAGTTTGGTGTGATTAATACCATGTGCTAATCCTCCTCATGATTCATAAACTACTTTTTCACTATTCCAATAATGTTGGCATATTTCATCAAGTTTATCCAGTGAAACTTCAAGCCCTTCTTCATCTAAAACAACTATCTGTTCAGTCTAGAAATTCCACTTAAGAAAGTATCAATACATTCAATTACATACTTAGTATTTGACCAATATAAATAGTGATCTGCATTATCTATCAATATCTTTTGGCTGTTATCTGACCACTTTGCTAATTGCTCTTGAACTCCACTCCATAAACTTCCACTATCAGAGGATAAAATTAAAATTGGGATATTGCCTAATGGCTTACCAGCCAAAACTTTTTCAGCATTTTCATTAATATATCTGATATTTTCAAAATTTGAAAGACTACCTGTATACTTATAATACATTGCTTTGTCAATTTTTTTTATAGGCTGAGGTAGATTTTTGTACCGTATACTTTCACCATACATTGGGGTCAAAACATCACATTCACCCAAAAGTCGATTCACTCCAGTAACACGAAAAGCAGCCAATGCAGGACTAATAGCAAAATATTTTAATTCAGAATCTTTACTATAAAATTCTGGACTTCCTCCATCAAGAAATATTATTCCTAATACTCGTTCAGAATTTCTTTGACTGTATCTGATTGCTTCCATAGCTCCTAATGAGTGAGCTATAAATATCACTTTATTCTCCTTAGATACTGTGTTAATAATAATGGATAATTCATCTGTAAGACTGTCAATATCTCGCTTTGCATTTGTTTTAGAGCTCCATCCAAGACCTGCATGGTCAAAAGATATAGTTTGACCATACTTGCTTAATTCATTTTGAAGATAATAATAATCGGTATACGCACATGGAGTTCCAGCACCGGAAATAAAAACAAAACTTATATTCCCACTGCCTTTAGTATAATAATGTGCATTGTAAGAACCTACATCAACAAAATTACCAACTGCAGTATATTGATGCTTTCCCCAGTCTACCATTAATTTCTGCCAAGTAGCTCCAACTATTAACAAAATAGCCATAGCAAACAAAATAATGACTGGTTTTGATTTGAATATTTTATTCATTTCATACCTCACAAATATATAAACTTTTTAATACTAACTACTCTACAAATTACTATTTGTCTGTGTGTTTTTTTATAATCTTAAGCATAATTTCATTATTAATAAGAGCAACTTACTCGTGACTTACAACTTCAAACTAAAGAACCATTTCATTTGATTTTAATAATAAAAGTTTATGAATTTATTAACCATCCTTGCTAATAGATAAAAAAATAATACATAGCTAACTGATATGAATGAAATTAGTAATCCTTTTGGATTGCCTCTTGCAAAAGCATCTCTTTGAAATAAATTTCTTTTCACCCGTTGGTTTCTCTTATCAAGCCAAATGATTATAAAAATAAATAACAAATTGAATGTTAGTAGAAAGCTATATCTTAATTGACTATTATTTTGATTAATTAAATCATACCAAAATATAATGATTGTAATAGGAAGTGCTGCTATAAATGAATACTTTACAATTTTCAATAGAACGCACATGTTTTTAGCACCTATATAAGTCATTATGAAGATAGGTACCATAAACATAATTGTGCCAATATAATCCATACTTTATCCTCCGGTAATTTTTCTATTAATATGTATATCAAATACAAGCGTCAGGAAAAGTTGTACAGTAATTTCCTTGCCTTATTTATCGGTAATTTTACACCTTTTCCTTAGCTCTTGTGATTTCAGTCCAAGTACGAATATCATAGGCTGATTCTCATCTATTTCAACTTATAAAGTAAGAATTATGGTTAATTATTGTGCTTCCAAGGTTTTACCTATTAGTCGAGAAGGTTCATAATCACCTGGTTCAATAATAATTGCTGGATTATACGTCAAGTTCTTTTCTATACTAGAATAGTGAACCATTTCAATTCCAATTATAGAATAACAATTATTTCTATTATCAGAATCAAATAAATAATCACCAATACTAATTATACCAGAAGCCTTTCCAATAAGTGTTATTCCTCTTCTATTCCTAATTTGAAACACTTCTTCTATCAATATTGAAAACATTGTTTTCACATCCTTTTGTGCCTATTCTTGAACCATTATCAAACAAATACCACATAACTGCACATCCTAACATTACAGTAGGAACCTCTTGCTATTTATAATTATCACTTTATCGCCATAAAACCATTATAAATATATCTTTGGCTCTTTTAAAACTTTACTTTTCATTGTTAATACTTTTGAAACAATAAACTTATGTTTATAAATAATTCTTCTGGCATTTTTAGGACATCTTTTAACACAACAGAAGCATCGAAGACACAAGGCTTCATCTATTTCAAAAGATTTATTATCAATGGCTCCCCCAGGGCACAGAGTTACACATGCATTACAGTGATTACAAATGTTCATATCTGCTGAAGGGGGATATGTAAATAGTCTGGCACTGTTTTTTGGCAGGATTTTTGCCATAATAGGCAGCTTACCCTTTGGAATTTTAATTGAAATATCCTTTAAATCATTTATACCTTTAAGTTTATTTATTATGTTTTTCCCGAATGTTTCTGCAGTCTTTAAATCATATTCATCTGGGTGGTTTTGAGCAACCGGCGTTTCATTTGTGGAAAAAGAGTGCTCTGCTACAAAGGAGCCAGCAGCAACTAATTTAAAACCGGCATTTTCAGTTAGATAATCAAGTTGATTTAAAGTTATACCATCACCTATATTTCCATAAACAGAAACAATCACAACAGGCTTTCCATTACCCTTAAGGTTTTCTAAAATCTCATATACAATTTCGGGTATTCTTTCTTCATAAACAGGTACTCCAATTAACACAATATCACCAGTTATTGAAGGAACCTCTGCTACTCTGTTTTTGGGCAGGGTTAAATCAATTATCTGCTTGCTTTGAATATCCATTCCTTTTACTATTGAATTAATTATCTTTTTAGTGGTACCTGTTGGAGAAAAATATATTGTTGTTACTGATTCAATTAACATAGATGTAATACCTCACAATATTTCTATAAATATACATATATTCATTATACAGTATATTGAGAAATATATCTTGCTATTTAAAAATTACCGTGTTATACTTACACAGTACTTAAATTAGTAGTAAAATAATGAAACACAGATAGATTTTAATTAGTACTTTGTTAATGGGTATGATGATATGGAGATTTTATTGTGAATTGTTACAAGCATGCAGTTTAAGCATAATAAAATTTCGGAGGTACACATTGATGAATGGTACAGTAAAATGGTTTAACTCAGAAAAAGGATTTGGATTTATCACAGGAGAAGACGGAAAAGATGTTTTCGCTCATTTCTCACAGATTAAGTCTGAAGGATACAAGTCATTAGAAGAGGGACAAAAAGTTTCCTTTGATGTAACTAAGGGACCAAAAGGACCTCAAGCAGAAAATATTACCAATATTTAATTATTGAATATTTACCCCTTGAATAGGAATCCTATTTGAGGGGTTTTTAAATGTCCGAAATTAACTGATTATTAAGGAGAAAATTATGAAATTTGAAGATTTAAATATAATAGAGCCAATTTTAAAGGCTCTTAAAAAGGAAGGATATGTTAAGCCAACCCCAATACAGGAAAGGGCAATACCAGCTATATTAGAAGGCAGAGACATTGAAGGCTGTGCACAGACTGGAACTGGAAAAACTGCAGCTTTTGCAGTACCTGTACTTCAGCGTTTATATAATGAAAAGAAAAATGACAAAGTAAACAGAACCATTAAAGCTTTAGTTCTTGCTCCAACCAGGGAGCTTGCTATCCAAATTGGAGAAAGCTTTACTGCTTATGGGAAATTTACTTCACTAAAGTCTACTGTAATCTTTGGGGGAGTTTCTCAAAAGCCACAAACTGATGCTCTAAAAGCTGGGGTCGATATACTTGTTGCAACTCCGGGAAGACTTCTGGACCTAATTCAGCAAAACTATATAAGCTTAAACAATATTGAAATGCTGGTGTTGGATGAAGCAGACAGAATGCTTGATATGGGACTAGGACAAGATGTTAAAAAAATAATTAAAAAGGTTCCTGCAAAAAAACAGGCTATGCTTTTTTCTGCAACTATTCCACCAGAGATTACAAAGCTTATGGATTCAATATTGAAAAACCCTGTGAAGGTCGCAGTAACACCAGTGTCATCAACTATTGATACAATTGAGCAGTCAGTTTATATGGTGGAAAAGAAAAACAAGAAACCACTCTTGATTAATTTGCTAAAGAAAAGCGAAGCAGCCTCCGTACTTGTATTTTCAAGAACAAAGCATGGAGCAAACAAGATAACCAGTGATTTAATAAAATCAGGTATAGATGCACAAGCTATTCATGGAAATAAGTCACAAAATGCAAGACAGCTTGCCTTAAACAATTTTAAGAACAAGAAAATCAGAGTACTTGTTGCAACTGATATAGCTGCAAGAGGTATTGACGTGGAGGAACTTCCATTAGTAGTAAACTACGATCTGCCGGATGTGCCTGAAACTTATGTGCACAGAATCGGACGAACTGGTAGAGCAGGGGCTGAGGGGGCTGCAATTACCTTTTGTGATATAGAGGAAAAAGCATCCCTTAAGGATATTCAAAAAGTAATATCAAAGGAAATACCAGTGGTTAAGGATCATCCTTTTGTAAATGCGAGTTCACAAGCTGTGGTCCCTGAAAATAAAAAGGCATCGAAAAAATCTGGCTTTGGTAAAAGTAATAAAAACAACGGAAGTAAAACCAGAACGAAGCAAAAAGAAGCTTAAAAACTTAAGCTTTTTTTCTTTATGATAAATGTACCTTTTGAAATTAAAGTAATTAACTCTGTTGAATTATATAACAGTAATTGAAAATATGTAGATTATTGGGAATTTATCGTGTATAATAATGGTAAATGTGTTTAATTACGACAAATTGGAGGTGGTTTGCGTTGGAAAGAAGACAAAGTCTTTTATTTGGCATATTTGGAGGAGTATTTCTTGCGCTGTTATATGGACCATTATCAATGGGCCTAGGCAATATGCGAGGATTTTTTACAGAAATACTGATCCAATTCCTATCAATTGTTGGTTTTATAACTATTACTTATTTTAGTATTTTATTGATTATAGATACTATAAAAACAGTTCATAAAAAGTAAAACATTTTTGTAAAGGGTAAACTAAATATATTCTTAGCAAATCTTATTTTAAGTAAAAGTACACCCCCTTAATAGGCTCAACTATCTATTTAACATCTTCAATAGACAAACTCAATTGATAATTCCCAAACTTTAAAATTTCATCAAGAAGTTCTGTAAGCTCACTTTGAGTTGAGGTGGCTGTTCTTAATATATAGCATCCATCTCCGCTTATTCTGTGAGCTTCATTTATTATAGGATTATTTTTTATAAAGGTCTGAAATCCAACGTGATCATTTGTTTTCATAAAAACAGTAATAAAACCTATTAAATTCCTTCCTATCTCTGCAGGATTTATTTTAATAGTATAGCCTTGAATAACTCCCGACTTCTCCATTTTGCTTATTCTGTTTTTAACTGCTTGTCCAGTTAAATGAACCTCATCACCAATTTCCTGCCACTGGATTCGTGAATTTCTCATAAGAAGGTTTAAAATTTCTATATCTGTTTGATCAAGCATAATCATCAAAATCCTTTCACCATTAAAGCAATATTGCCAATATACTTTCACTAATCAATTATATGAAATTATATAATTAATATATCATATACATGGAGGGATAGAAAATGAAACTTCAATTGATACGTCATGCTACTATAATTTTAACAGTAAACAATAAAAGAATACTTGTAGATCCGGTGCTAAGCAAAGCAGGTGCAATGGAACCAATAGAAGATGTACCAAATCAAAATTGGAATCCCCTGGTAGAATTGCCTCTAGTACTAGAAAATATTTTAGACTGTGATGCAGTGCTTGTAACCCACACTCATAGTGATCATTTTGACAAGGAGGCAGTTAAACTACTTCCTAAAACCATTCCTGTATTTTGCCAACCGCAAGATGAATTGAAATTGAAGTCTTATGGATTTGCAGAAGTTCACCCGGTGAACACAAATTATATATGGAATGATATAACCATTAACAGGACTGGCGGAATGCATGGTCACGGTGACCTTGCCTTGGAAATGGCCCCGGTATCAGGTTTTGTTATTTCCCATTCTGGAGAACCAACAATATATATAGCAGGGGACACTGTATTTTGCAAAGAGGTTCAAGAGGCAATAAAAGAATTCAAGCCAGAAATTGTAGTTTGCAACTGTGGAGGAGCTCAATTTGGTTTTGGAGAGCCTATAACCATGGATATTAAAGATATAAAAAAGCTTTCAAATCTTTATCCAGATATAAAGATAATTGCAGTACACATGGAAGCCTGGAATCATTGCAGGGTAACAAGGAAAGAATTAAAAGCACTTGGCAGTAAAATAATTGTTCCTGAAAATGGAGATGTTTTAAGTCTTTAAATGAAATTATCTTTTAAGTATAAAATTTTGTGTTTTACAAAATATAATGCTTGAAAGGAGATGTTAATATGCCTGATAGAACCAAAAACCCAAAGATAAACAATAGAGAAAATAAGAAAAATGATATTAATAGACCACATGATGCCGGGAAGGAACCAAGAAGACCACCGGTATTTGAAAATGACAATGGACTCCCTATAGAATAATTATTTAATTAAATCTCTTCTTATGCTAAATACACAAATTCGTATATTAATGAATATAGTATATTAAGCATTTATTTCTGGTGATGCTTATACACACAGATAAAGGAGAGATTTATATGTTTTTTAAACGTAAAAAGGCTAAAGTTAGCAAATATGCTCAACTTATTGCTTTGGCAAAATCAATTATTGATGTTATGAAGAAATAGCCGCGAATAAAGAGTTCTGGAATTCAGGACTCTTATTTTTTTGTCAAAGAATTAATTAATCTGTTATAAAAGCTCATTTTACAGGTGAATATGTAACCAATTTACTGTATAATATATGACATTACATAAAATAATTAATGTATAGCAAGGGGGAAAAACATGAATCGTTTAAGTAAAATCACATTAATTCTACTTTCTATCATGTTGGTTTTGGGGTTATCCGGGTGCGCAAAGTTAAGTGGTTACGTGGAGAAAATCCAGGGTAAGCTCATTGGTGACGATTTTAAAATTTTGAGCTATGATGATTATGGTAACAACACGCTCACCGCACAGGGAAGGAATATAAATATTGGACTTTTTAAAAACTTTGCAAACAGCAGCAAAGATAGTACAGGCTTTAAATCTGAGGTCTTGGAAATAACTGTAGAAGGAAAGCAGCTTCTTCATGTAGGCTCTACCATGGTGTTTGCTGAAAAAGGTGTAGATATGATTAAGGACTATGATATCACATGGATGCAAAATGCAGTTACAAAAGGACAGGGCACCTTTGTACCACTAGACCGTACAATTAACTCTGTAGCAAATTTAATAGGAAAAAAGAAAACAATTATTGTTAGAAGTCAGATGGGGATAATTATAGGCGTTTACCAGGGAAATGAAGTTATGGTTGAGGTGCCTTCTGACTTGCCAAAAACTACACGTATAATCATAGACGGCAAGTCTTTATATATTTATGCCGCTGACTATGATATTTTTGACACAGGGGCGTTAAGGGCAAATTAAACAATATAAGTATTATGATGCTGCATAAGGTTAGTGCCTATGCAGCTTTTTTATGATGTGCAAAATGTTAAAAATGGTATAAAATAAGAGCTAGAGTGAAACTACTGCTTAACCGTCCCAAAACAAAACCTTCGAAAGGAGCAAACAAAGTGGATTGTATCTTTTGTGATTACATACATACCAAGGATAAGATAATTGCTGAAAATGAGCTGGCATTTGCCATTTACGACACCTTCCCGGTAAATACAGGGCATACTTTGATTATTCCAAAGAGGCACTTTAAAGATTACTTCGAGGCTACTCCTGATGAAATTAAGGCTATTTACGAGTTAACACATACAATGAAAAGAATACTGGATGATAAATTTAAGCCGGATGCCTATAATATAGGTGTAAATATTGGGGAGGCAGCGGGTCAGACAGTAATGCACCTTCATGTTCACATGATCCCAAGGTTTATAGGGGACATTAAAAACCCAAGAGGGGGAATAAGAAAGATGATGAAAAACATGGTTCATTATGATGGCTGATATTATGTTGTGCGTTTTTTTAATTTTAATTATCGGGATAGTTTTATTTCTTAATTTTTCTCCAGAGTTTGGAGCTAAGGCAGGGGGAGAAACTTTGGAGCGGATAAAGACTTCGGATAATTTTCATAAGGGAACTTTTAGTAATCTTGAAGATATACCAGCAAATAATTCTAAGGTAGATTCTCCCATGAAATTTTTTATTAAGGGAGATACAGTGCCGGATTTCTCAATTCCAATAAAAAAGACTAGTTTAAAGGTGGAAGCTGATCCAAACCACCATAGTAATGTTAAGATTACATGGTTTGGACATTCAACCCTTCTGCTGGAGTTAAATGATAAAAAGATATTTTTTGACCCTATGCTAGGGAGAGTACCAGCCCCAGTTCCTCTTTTTGTATCTAAACGCTTTAATGATGAGCTTCCAATGAAAATAGAAGATATTCCAGAGCTGCATGCAGTACTTATATCCCATGATCATTATGATCATTTGGACTATTGGACCATAAAGCAAATAAAGCAAAAAGTTAAAGCTTTTTATGTGCCCCTTGGAGTTGGTGCACATTTAAAAGCCTGGGGAGTTGATGCATCAAAAATTGTGGAGCTGGATTGGTTTCAGCAGGCAGAATTTGAGGGATTAACTTTTACCTGTACTCCATCACATCACTTTTCCGGAAGAAGCTTAACTGGGAGAAACAGCACCTTATGGTGCTCCTGGATTGTTAAGGCTGAAAACGCAAATATATTTTTTAGTGGAGATTCAGGGTTCAGCGGGCACTTTAAAAAAATCGGCGAAAGCTATGGCCCTTTTGATTTAACTATGCTTGAGTGCGGGCAATACAACCCGGGCTGGGCTGATATTCATATGATGCCGGAGCAGACAGTTAAGGCTCATATGGATTTAAGGGGAAATATACTTATGCCAATTCACTTTGGAGCCTTTAAGCTTTCAACCCACCCTTGGCAGGAACCTGTGGAAAGACTGCTAAAGGAGGCAGCTTTATTTGGTGTTAAGGTAACAACTCCACGGATAGGAGAGCAGGTGGTATTGGGAAATCCCCTCCCTGACTCAAAATGGTGGGATAAAAATAATAAAGAACCTTAGGAAGAAGGTTATGTATGGAATTTATACCTGCAAAAACAATTGTTTCAGGCTATAGCGAACAAACTGCCTGGTTTGGAAATAACTATAATATGAATATATACAAGGGGTGCAATCATGGGTGTATATACTGCGACAGCCGCAGTGAATGCTACCATGTTGAAAACTTTGACCAGGTAAGAGCAAAGGAGAATGCTCTTGCCATAATAGAAAGGGAGCTTAAATCAAAGAGGAGAACAGGTGTAATTGGAACAGGGGCCATGAGCGACCCCTACAATCCCTTGGAAAAAGAATTTAAGCTTACAAGAGGTGCCCTGGAGCTGGTGAACCGCTATGGATTTGGCATTTCCATAGCAACAAAAAGTGATCTTGTGGTAAGAGATATAGACATTTTAAAATCTATATCAAAGCATTCACCAGTACTAATTAAAATAACAATAACCACCTCCGATGATGAGTTATGCAGGAAAATAGAACCCTTTGCACCACCATCATCAAATAGGTTCAAGGCAATAAAGCAGCTTTCTGACAATGGGATTTTTGCAGGAGTATTGCTGATGCCTGTGCTCCCGTTTATTGAGGATACTAATGAAAATATACTAAGTATAATTAACCTTGCCCATGAAAATGGAGCAAAATTCATATACCCAGCCTTTGGTGTTACTTTAAGGCAAAATCAAAGAGATTGGTTTTATGAAAAACTTGATGGACTTTTCCCAGGGCTTAAAGAGAAATACATGAAGACTTATGGGAATTCCTATGAATGCAGATCCTTAAAGGCTAAGGAACTCTGGGGAATATTCAAAAAAGAGTGTGAAACTAGAGGCATCCTTTATAAAATGGAGGAAATAATTGAAGCATATAAAAAAGGACATGGAGCTACCCAGCTTTCACTTTTTGATTAGTACGTCCTTGTCCATTACCAACTAATAATAATGCAGAAGAACTTATTTTTCGCTGCTACTGGAGCACTAGGTGCAAAAGAGATGCAAAAGTTTTATCTACAACTTCACAGGAATTTAGTGTTTTTTAGAATTTTAGCCCTACTTAATTGGGGGCTTTTTTTGTTGTAAATATTTTTTGTTACTTGGCAATGAAGCAATCATGTAAAAAATGACAAAAAAGACAATTTACCGCATATTAAATATATGATACAATATGTATGTTATGCTATAAATTGGAACAATTGGAATTAGTTATGATGGATAGAAAGCCAACTTATTATATTCAGGCAAATGGCTAAGTAAAGAGAGCTGCATATATGTACAACCCCAAAGGGGATACAAGAAATGTATTAAATAAAAAAACAAGAATTTAGTGAAAGATTGGGGGATAAAAATGGGTGATGAAATTAAATTAAATCCAACAGAAGCTGAGAATGCAATTAATGAATTGAATTCTGTTGTACTGGATATGGAAAAAATACATAGGGAATTATTGGACAATCAT
>JBLNDT010000001.1:0-76550 GCA_050261915.1 Solirubrobacterales bacterium | reverse complement strand
CTTTATACCATTCTTAAGTGATGCCTATAAAAACAAAGGCAAAAAAGAGATGTTTCAGTTTGCCAACAATATAATGAATATACTTGTTATAATACTGGTGATACTAAGTCTCCTCGGATGGATGTTTGCCCCACAGCTGGTTCATGTTATAGCTCCAAAATTTACAGGAAGTGCATACACTCTAACTGTTACCCTTACTGGAATAACAGTTTTCAATGTAATATTCATGGGAATAACAGGTGGATATAATTCACTTCTCCAGGTAATGGAGGACTTTACATCACCGGCACTAGTAGGAATAATGATGAATCTTCCTATTATATTATATATTTTAATGGGTGCTCAGGGTGGAGTTATAGGGCTTACCCTAGCTACCTTGTTTGGAAATGTTCTTAAAGTTGTTATTCAGATGCCTTCCTTGTATAAAAGAGGTTATAGACCAAGATATGCTTTGGATTTAAAAGATAAAAGAGTGCACAAGATGGTATATCTTTTAATTCCTGTTGTAATAGGAGCTGGTTCAAACCAGATAAATGCAATAGTAGACAGGATGATGGCTTCAGGGCTTGCTGAGGGAAGTATATCCGCATTAAACTATGCAAGCAAGATAAATGATGTGATTTATGTGACTTTTGCAACAGCTATCGTTACTGTAATATATCCATATCTTTCAAGAGAAGCAACCAATGACAATTACATTATATTTAAACAGTATATACTAAAAGCTGTAAACAGCATAAGCCTTATTATGGTACCTTGCTGTTTGGGGTTGATAATATTAAGCACTCCTGTGGTATATATTTTATTTAAACATGGAATCTTTGATGACAGAGGAGTTTATATGACTTCTCTGGCCTTAATATATTTTTCTATAGGACTTCCCTTCTATGGAATAAGAGATGTATTTAACAGGGCACTATATGCTTTAAATGATACAAGAACTTCAACAATCAATGGTGTTATCGGTGTGATAGTAAACATTTTACTGAACATTACAATTGTTAGGTATATTGGTATAAGAGGAATTGCTCTGTCAACTTCTATTTCGGCAATTGTATGTGCTGTTCTCCTTGGTAATAGCCTCAGAAAGAAAATTGGAGGTATTAATGGGGGAGAGATATTTAGGAGTTCATTAAAAATAGGAGCAGCTTCCATAATAATGGGGTGTATTGTATATTTCACATACATGTTGACAACCTCACATTTATATGGTGCTAAAGGTATACTTATCGGAACTATAATTTCTACTGTATTTGGGATTATTGTATATTTCATAACAATTATGTTTATGAAAATAAAAGAAGTAGATGATTTCGTAAATCAATTGAAAGTAAAGCTTAGGGGGTGATATAATGGCAGATTTAAATGAGTTGTTTCCAGATACTAGATTGGAAAATCTTGAAGAGTCAACTTTGAGGCAGGCACAGTTAATAACCTTAAGGCTGCTTAAAATTGTAGATTACATATGCAAGAAAAATGGTATAAATTATTGGCTGGATGGAGGAACCCTTCTTGGAGCAGTAAGACACAAGGGGTTTATCCCCTGGGATGATGATGTGGATATAGGAATGGCCAGAGAGGATTACGAAAAATTTGTCAGCATTGCCGTTGAGGAGATGCCTTCAGATATTTTTGTACAGAACTGCAGTACCACAGAATTTGCAGGGAATACCTGGACACAGATTAAAGACAGAAAAAGCTTCATGAAGATACATTCAGACGGCACCCATCACATGGGAATATACATGGACATTTTCCCTTGTGACTGTTATTCCGATAAAAAAATAAAAAGGCTGAGAGAAAAAGCATATAAGTTATCTTATATAAAAGTACAGGCAATTAATGCTCCATTAAAAAAACCATATACATCCGGTTCAAACCTAATAAAAAATGTAATCAAAATATTGCTTAAGGTAGTGTTTTTTCCTGCGGCAATATGGAACCATGAATATATATATAATAAAAATCTAAGAACCAGGCAAAATAGAATTAATTTAATGAAAAAGAATCCAAAAACAAATTATGGATATGGTACTGATGTATTAAACTGGGATAATTTATACCTTGCTGAAGATGTTTTTCCCTTGCAGGTACTAAAATTTGAAGACGCTGAATTTTATGCACCTAACAATTATGATGCATACCTTACTAACCTATATGGCAGCGGATATATGGAACTGCCACCTGAAAACAGGAGAGTATATCACAATAGTGAAATAAAAACTGTACTAGATAGTGATGAAGAAGAGAAGTTAAACAGAAGGTTTCAGTACAATAGAAAAAAAAGGATACTCCATGTGGTGGCAACTGGAACACTGAGCGGCGCAGAGAAGGTAGTTTCAGATATATGCTCCAACCTTGATAATGACAAATATGAGATAGTAACAGTAGTTGCCGGGGAGAGTTTAAAGGATTATTATGAAAAAAAGGGCCTTAAAAGCTATATTATAGATGTTAGCAGATTAAATCCTTTTGAAATTAATAAACTCAAAAATCTAGTTAAAAAAGAAAAGATCGATATAATCCACGGACATGATGTTAAAGCATCCATTGCATCTTCAATTGCTGCATCCGGGGTAATTCCTGTAATATCCCATCTCCATGGTAATTATCTGTGGATGGGAAAAAATCCTGTAATGACAAAAATTGACAGGTATTTCAGAAAGAGGTATGCCTTATCAATAGCATGCTCTGATATGGTTGAACAATTATACAAGGAGAATAATAAAACCTTTGATCACAGAAAAATGATTGTTATGGGTAATGCATTTAATTTTGATGAGTTTTCAAAGACAGAACTAGTTGATAAAGAAAACTTTAAGAGAATTAACAACATACCTATGGATAAGTATATTTTTGGCTATGTTGGAAGGCTAATAAGCCTAAAAGGCGTAGATCTTATAATAAAGGGGTTTAAAAAGCTTAGAGATGAAAATTGCCAGGCTATACTTGTAATTGTTGGGGAAGGTGAAGAGAAAGAAAACCTTATAAATCTTGCCAAGGAATTAGGCATTGCAGATAGCGTGTTTTTCATGGGATACAGATTGGATGTTTATGATTTTATGAACATTTTTGATTCTTTTATTGTGGCATCTGAAATTGAAGGACTTCCTATGGTTATACTTGAAGCAATGGCTATGGGCAAACTTGTAATGTCAACTCCGGTAGGGGGTATTCCTGAAGTTATAAAGGACGGGGATACAGGACTTTTGTTCAAGGATAGAAGTGAAAATTATATACATAAAGCTATGGAATTTGCACTAAATAATAAAGAAACTGCAGATAAAATAGGAGAAAATGCCAAGGAGTTCCTTGAATCAAATAGGAACCTAAAGAATTATATATCAAAGCTTGAAAATATATATGATAATATAAAGTTAATCTAGCACCTGAAAGGGTGCTTTTTATATCATAGTCTTTTTTATTCTGTACATTATGTGGAATAAGCAGTAAAATAAATATTGAATTATTTCATTAAGAAAAGGAGAATTTTTATGGCTAAGAAAGTTGCCCAATTGGTTACTCTTTCCGAAATGGGCGGTGCTCAAAAACATGTGATTCTGCTGAGCCGTGAATTAAAAAACCAGGGGTACGATGTAACAGTATTTACCTCAGAAGGTGGAAAACTTATTTCTAAGGTAGAGGAATGCGGTATAAAGGTGGAACTTGTACCTGATATGGTAAGAGAAATAAATCCTCTTAAGGATATAAAAGCTGTGATGTATTTATATAAATTGTTTAAACAAGAAAAATTTGATATTGTTCACTGTCATAGTTCAAAAGCTGGTATTTTAGGCAGGACTGCAGCTAAGCTTGCAGGGATCAAAAGAATAATTTATACAGCCCATGGTTTTGTTTTCAACGAGCCTATGAGCAGTTTAAAAAGGTTCATATATGTTAATATTGAAAGAATGGGATCAGTTTTTGGCAGCAAGACTATTGCAGTTTCTAAAAGGGACTGTGACTCAGCAGTTGAAAAAAAGGTAACAAGTGAAAAGAAGCTTGTATACATTCCCAATGCTATACCTGAAATTGACAAAGATTTACTTGGAAATCCCAGTGAGCTTAAAGCTGAACTTAATATAAAGGAAGATGAATTTGTATTAGGTACAATATCTAATTTTTATGATACCAAGGGACATGTTTATTTAATAGAAGCAGTGAAAAAGTTGTACGGTGAAGGGTATAAGTTTAAAACAATATTTGCGGGGGCAGGACCTAAAATGGATGAAATGATGGAACTGTCCAAATCATATGAACATATTGTTTTTCTTGGCTATAGAGAAGATAATTATCAGATAATGAATATTTTAGATTTGTTTGTACTTCCTTCAATTAAAGAAGGTATGCCTTATGTTATTTTAGAAGCAATGTCATTAGGAAAACCAGTACTTTGCACAAAAGTTGGTGCGCTGACAGATATGATTTCTGATGGTGAAAACGGATATATTGTGGAGCCTGGAGACAGCAACAAAATTTATGACAAAATAAAATGGATAATTGAAAACAAATCAAAAATAGAGTCTGTAGGGGGCTTGGGGAAAATGTATGTTGATAAAAACTTTTCAATGAAAGCATTTACTGAAGCTGTTATTAAAGTTTATGAGGAGGAATAAGTGGTGGATAAAATTTTTGAATATATGATATATCTTTATATAATTATTTTGCCGCTAACTCCAAGCAAATTTAAAATAGGCCAAATACCATTTAACGGGGACATCATCCTTGCTTTAATAATCCTGGGGTATGGATTAAAGATAATTGTGGACAAATCCTCAAGAACAAAATTCATGAAAGGGTTCAAGGATTTCTTTACTCACAGCATAGGAATATGTATGGCATTAGTAATATTAATAATGTTCTGTTCCGTAATGTATTCAATGGACAAGAAAATGGCATTAAATGAAAGTGCCAGGTTCACTTCCTATATTGTTTTATTTTTCATTGTAAAATATGAAATATCTAGTGAAAAAATTTTAGAAAATATTATTAAAATTTACTTTGGGGTATGCCTTATTATTTTTTCAAAAGGTATATTGGACTATGTAACGGCACTTACCAGGGTTGGGAATTCAGAATATTTTAATCAGCTGAGAACAGCATCAACTTTAGAAAATGCAAATAATCTTGGAACATTTGCTATAATATCATTGTTTCCAGCAATAACACTTTTTATTAGTGAAAAAAGGATTAAACAAAAACTTGTATATGCCATTATTTCCTTGGCAGCCTTAGCTAATATTGTGGCTTCATATTCTAGAAGTGCCCTTCTTGGTGTTATGCTTGGATGTGTGCTTATAACTCTGTTCTATAATATAAAGTTCATAATAGGCTTTATTGCCATGGGGGCCGCGGCACTTATAATACCTGCCACAAGAATAAGGATTTTGCAGGTGGCAGACATGACCCAAAATGATTCAAGGATAAAGATATGGAAAACAGCATCATATATGATAAAGGATCACCTTGCCCTTGGGGTTGGAAACGGTAATTTTTACACCTTATACGGAAACTATATAAAAAAACATCCTGAACTGACAAATACCTATGATACAGTTCAGGTGTTTCACCCACATAATATATTTTTAAAGATACAATGTGAACTTGGACTTGCAGGCACAGCCTCCTTTGTAGGAATGATTATATCAATTTTCAGAAACTTAATAAGATATATACGAAATGAAAAGAACCCTCTATTTTTGAACTTTTCCAAAGGGTTTCTAATATCAATAACAGTATTTATGGCAATGAACCTTATAGACAACTTTTTCTCTGCTCCAAAGGTTATAGCGTTCTTTTGGATTTTTATAGCAATTTTTGAATCACTGTCTTATAATAGAAATTGCGCTGAAATGAAAGGGGAACTGCAATGAAAACAGCTATTTTAATCCCATGTTACAACGAGGAAATAACAATAGCCAAAGTAATAGAGGATTTCAAACGTGAAATGCCCGAGGCTGATATATACGTTTATGATAATAACTCAAAGGATTCCACTGCAAATATTGCTATAAAGCATGGGGCTACAGTAAAGAGGGAGTTAAGGCAGGGGAAGGGAAATGTGGTAAGGTCAATGTTTAGGGACATTGAAGCGGATTTTTATATAATGGTGGACGGTGATGACACTTATCCAGCGGAATTTGTACATAAGCTTCTAGAGCCTCTATTAGCTGGAGAAGCGGATATGACTATAGGAGACCGGTTATCTAACGGAACATATGCAAGTGAAAACAAAAGACCATTTCATGATTTTGGAAACAACCTGGTAAGATGGCTTATAAATAAGATATATAACAATAATTTAAAGGATATAATGACTGGATATCGTGGCTTTAATAGAGAATTTGTAAAGGCTATGCCCGTATTAAGTGAAAAGTTTGAGATAGAAACAGAAATGAGCATACATGCTTTGGATAAAAAGTTTATTGTAAAGGAAGTACCTATAGAATATAGGGATCGTCCTGAAGGCAGCGAATCAAAGCTTAACACCTTCAGTGACGGCTTTAAGGTATTAAAAACAATATTCATGCTTTTCAAGGATTACAAACCACTTATATTTTTCAACATTTTTTTCGGAATATTTTTGATAGCTGGATTAGCAGTAGGTACACCAGTGCTTATTGAATTTGCGCAAACCAGCTATATAACAAAAGTGCCTTCAGCAATTTTAGCAGTAGGACTTGTTATGGTATCCATGCTCTCCTTTGTAAGTGGAATAATATTAGATACAATAGCAAAGAATCAACGTGCCAATTATGAACTTTATCTAAATCAATTAAGAAACAACAGGAGGAACAACTAATTGATTTTAAGAAAAGATAAATGGTTTTTAATTATAGGATCAGTTTTATTAGCTGCAGGGTTAGTTTTTTATTTAATTGGGTTTTACCCGGGTTTCATGTCAGTGGATAGCATATCCCAGTGGAAACAGATGGTTGAATTTAAGTTCAGCAGCTGGCACCCTGTAATAAGTACACTGTTTTATTACATTTGTGCCAGGCTTTGGAATTCTCCAGCAAGTGTTGCAATGGCTCAGATATTAATATTAACTATTGTCTTCATGTTTGGGATTTATGTCCTGTTAAAGCTAAAGGTAAATAAAATAATTTTATCATTTTCAATTTTATTTTTTGCATTATATCCAACTAATGGATTAATGGTAATTAATCTTTGGAAGGATATTATGTACAGCATAATGCTTCTATGGCTAACCATAATACTTATTGAAATAATTACATCTAAAGGTAAATGGCTTGCGCCAAGGTATCACAGGATAATATTAATAATTAACTTACTTGGGGTAATTTTCTTAAGATATAATGGAATTCTAACCTTTGCACTCGTTATTATTTCCTTGGCAATAGTGTTTAAAAAGTACAGAAAAAAGACCATAGGAATCACTATAATAATTATGATTATGTACGGAATAATTTCAGGACCTTTTTTCAACCTGCTTAAAGTTGAAAAAGAGCCCTCTGTTGAAGCACTTGGAATACCTATGCAGCAGGTTGCAGCGGTTATTAAGTATAACGGAATGCTAAATCAGCATCAGAAGGAATTTTTTAACAAGCTTCTTCCTTTGAATCTATGGGCGTCTGAGTATAATCCATATTCAACAAATCCTATCAAATTTAATGATAAGTTTGACGTACTTTACGCTTCACAGCATAAGGGGGAATTTATCAAGTTTTGGTCTGTGGCTGTAATAAATAATCCTGGTATAGTAACGGAGGCTTATTTAAAGCACACTTCAATGATATGGAGGCCTGTTCCCTACAAGGATGCCTACACCTATACATTAACTGCCGGGATATCAAAAAATGATATGGGATTAAAAAGTGCTGTTTTGAGCCAGGGAGTTACATACAGGGCAAACAGGATATTGAGCTATACCTTGGAAACGGATAAGATGATATATTTTTGGAGACCTGCTGTATGGCTTTATATTTGTATAATTGCAGGGTTAATAATTGCGAAACTAAGGGGCAAAGAATATCTTTTGCTGCTTGTGCCTATACTTTCAAATTCACTTGCCTTTATGATAGCAACCCCGGCACAGGACTACAGGTATCAATATGTCAATTTTCTAATTGCATCAATAATGGTGCCTATGACAATAGGGTTACTTATTAAAAGAAAGCAGGTGAGTAACAATTAAGGTTTTACATATAATATCTGGAAATGACAACGGGGGAGGGGCAAGGCATGTTCTTAATTTATGCACTAATATAAAAGATACATTCAGCACTATTGGATGCATTGGAACTGGTGCATTGTATGAGGGTGCCTTGAACTTAAAAATAAGGGTTAAGGTTCTAAGTACAAAAGCCTTTATTAACGGTGAATTCCTTGAATACATATCAAAGGAGGGCTTTGATATTGTTAATTTTCATGGAGCTAAGGCATTTGTATTAAATAAATTAATTTCAAAAAAGCTTTCAATTGCTTCTGCTGCTACAGTTCACAGCAATTACAGGCAGGATTTTTTGAACAGCAAATTAAAGCATATTTTATTTACACCTCTTAGCATATTAGGCTTAAGAAGCTTTAAGTATTTCATCTGCGTATCAGATTATATAAGGAATCTTTTGGAGGGTGAAAGCTTTGATGGTACAAAAATTGTTGTATATAACGGGTTTGAATTTAAAGAGGAAAAACTTGAAGACAGCATAGTTGTTAGAAATTCACTTGGTATTTTGGAGTCGGATTTTGTTTATATTATGGTAGCTCGTCTTCACCCTGTAAAAAACCACCTTAGGCTTATAAAAGCCTTTAACAAGCTTCACCTTGAGTTTAGGAATACAAAGCTGCTTTTAATTGGGGAAGGCAGTCTTTTGGAGAATTTGAAGGCTCTTGGAAATGAGGGAGTTGTTTTTGCAGGCTTTAAAGAAAATGTTCTTGATTACATAAATGCTTCAGATATTAGCGTATTGTCCTCATTAAGTGAGGGGGGATCTCCGCCTCTAGTGATTCTTGAAAGTGCAGCAGTTAAAAAGCCAGCTGCTGTATCAAATGCTGGGGATATGCCAAATATAATAAACAGCAGCAATGGATATGTATTTGACCCATATTCCGAGGAGGACATATATCATAAGTTAAAGGCAGCATATATAAATAAAAATACCTTGCCAGAAATGGGGAACAGGTTATATATGGATGTTATTGACAGGTTTTCAATGGATAATTTCTGCAGCAGATATTATGATGCTTATAAAAGTATAATTGAGGATTATAACGGTAAATAATATGAAAAATAATAAATTCTTAAAAAATTCAATAATAGTGATGACTTTGATAATAATCGGGAAAGTTCTCGCTCTTGTAAGAGATTCCCTTATTGCAGCAAAGTTTGGAACAACCTACGTAACGGATGTATATAACTTTTCTCTTGGGGTAGTTTATCTTTTAACCACAATAAGTTATGGAATTACCACAACTTTTATCCCTGTTCACTCAGAGTATATTGAAAAAAAAGGAGTGGAAAAGTCTCGGGATTTTGTTAATAACATAATCAATGTAACAAGTGCTGCTACAATTATTGTTACTATTGTTTTGTTATTGTTTTCAAAACCTATAATTGACATTTTTGCACCAGGGTTTAAACATGATATAAATGCATATAACAATTCAATTCTAATATTAAGGATAATGCTTGGTTCACTTTTATTCATTAGCATTCAAAGTGTTATTGCAGGGGTTCTGCAGGTTCATAAACAGTTTCTGGAACCTGCAGCAATGGCAGCAGCATCAAATATTGTTTATATAGCATACCTTCTTTTGTTAACTAGAAAGTATGGAATTGTGGGCTTTGCAGGGGCGACTGTTTTGGCATTTTTCATGCAGCTTATTATAAACATTCCCAAATACAGAAAGCTTGGCTACAAGTACAAACCTATTTTTAATATAAGGGAAAAGGAACTAAAGACTATATTTACCCTTATGATACCTGTTGTAATAAGTACCTCACTTATACAACTAAACATGTTTATAAACAGATCCTTTGCAACAAATATTTATGCCGGTGCAGTAACTGTGCTGGAATTTGCAAATAAAATTAACACCTTGGCCTATGAGGTTTTTGCCATAGGTATTGCAATGATTATATTTCCAACACTTGCTGAAAACATTGCCAAAGGGGATATAAAAGAATATAAATCTGCTTTGAATAAAGGAATAAATACCATATTACTGATTATGGTGCCCGCAGCCTTTGCCATAGCTATGCTTAGATTTCCCTTAATAACTGTTATATTTAAAAGAGGTGCCTTTGGTGAAAAATCTTTGTTTCTAACTTCAAGTGCACTGCTGTTCTTCTGCCCTGCTATGATTGCATACAGTTTAAGGGATATACTAAATAAGGCTTTTTATGCTGTTAAGGACACCAAAACCCCAATGATAAACAGCTTTATAGGAATAATACTAAATGTAATATTGAATATGGTTTTTGCAAGAACTATGGGAGTTGCCGGATTAACCTTGTCCACATCTATAGCTTCAGCAATAACAGCCATATTAATGCTCTTAGGTATAAATAAAAAGCTTCAGGGTATCAACATTTCGAAAACTTTGGCAGCACTTGCCAGAATAACCTTGGCATCAACTATTATGGCAGCATGCATATTTTTTACAAATAATTTATGCCTTGCAAGGTTTGGCAGTGGTATAAACGGAAGCATTATTTCAATACTTGCATCCTTTTGTATTGGAACCGGGGTATATTTTTTCGGAATATATGTGCTTAAGGTTGAAGAGTTTCACTGGCTTGTTAATTCATTAATAGGAAAAATGAAAAAGGAAAGGGCAGTGTAGTATGTTTTCAAAAATATTAAATTATAATGTTTTTAATCAGGGAAAACAGGAACTTATGGAATACATTCAAGGTTTTGAAAAGGTAAATATAGTATCAGGAAATCCAGAGGTGCTTTATAATGGATTATATGAAAAGGAACTTTATGATATTTTCACATCAAAAAGTGCTGTTATTATTCCAGATGGCATAGGAACTGTACTTGCATCAAAAATTGTTAAATCTCCTGTTAAAGAAAAAATTGCAGGAATTGAGGTTATGGAGCTCATAATAAAAAAGTGTAGTGAGGAAGGAAAGGGGATTTATCTCCTTGGTGCCAAGGAAGAAGTAGTAAGTAAATGTGCCAAAAAGCTGAAAGAAAAATACCCAACCCTTTATATTGCTGGATTTCATAATGGTTACTTCGACTTGGACAACTGCAGCAATATAATCGATGAAATAAAAAATAAAAAGCCTGAGGCGGTTTTTGCAGCCATGGGCTCTCCAAGACAAGATCGTTTCATTTTAAAATACATGGACCAGCTACCAGTAAGGATTTTCATGGGGGTTGGAGGAAGCTTTGATGTTATTTCAGGAAACATCAACAGAGCTCCAAGGTGGATGATAAACTTAGGGCTAGAATGGCTTTACAGGGTGTCAAAGGAACCTTGGAGAATAAAAAGACTAGTTTCTATTCCAAGGTTTCTTATAGAGGTACTTTTACACAAAGAAGAATAGCACCAGCCAGTATAAGGATAACACCAGTTATCTTTAGCCTGGTTATTTTTTCTTTTAGGGCAAAATGTGCTATTATCAGAGTCCATATATATGTAAGCGCTGTTAATGGAAGCACCACGGTATATGGTAGAAATTTAAGCACCACTATGTTTAGCGCTGCACCTGTCACATAAAATATTCCTCCCAAATAAAGAAGAGGACTAAAAACAACTCGAATTAGTGAGTCACAGGAGGATACTGCCTTTTTGAAGCAAAAACCACCTAATGAACCGGATAAAGTTAAAACTATTAAGAGCATCAATATTTTAAGCATCTCCACCTCCGATTAAGGCAACTCCAGCCATAATTGTAAATATTCCAAGCATTTGTACTATTGATATGGTCTCCTTTAGGAAAATGGAGCCAAAAATCAATGCAAAAATATATCCAAAACTAAGCATGGGGTGAATTACTGAAAGACTGCCAAATTTGAAGGCTATTATCATAAGTACAGCTCCAAGTCCATAGCACACAAATCCTATAAATATAAGATGTATATCGGTTCCCTTGGAAAGTTTCCAAAACATCTGGCCTGTTGCTGTTAAAACTGAAGCAATTAAAATAATACAGATCCCTTTATAATTTTTCTTTACTGAATCAATAAATTTATTTTCAGACATAATAACCACCTTATTAAGTTAATGACACAATTTAGTATACAGCAAAATTGAATTTTTAGGAATAGGAGTACAAAATAAAAAGGCCTAGGGCCTTTTTATTTTGGAAGCTGGTTAAGGGTTTCAAACTGATACCCATTGCTTTTCCATTCTTTAAGCATTGAATCCAATACATTTGTATTTGTTTTTGACACTGCATGGAGAAGTAATATTGCTCCACTATGTGTTCGTTCTCTCATAAGATTAACTGCATAGCTTTCAGTTGGCTGGTTATTTGTTTCCCAGTCCTTATAGGCAAAGCTCCAAAAAATTGATTTATAGCCAAGTGCCTTTGTATAGTATAAAGAAAGCTCGCTGTAGTTTCCCATAGGTGGTCTGAAAAACATTGGCATATTTGTGCCGGTTACTTCTTTAAAAGCTGCTTCAGTGTCAGTAAATTCCTTGTCAAATACAGTCTTTCCCTTTTGTGCCGCTACAGGCATTGAAGGATGATTATTGGAGTGATTACATACAAGATGTCCTTCAGAAACCATTCTTTTGATTAGCTCTTTATTTGCTGTAATATATGGCTTTGTAACAAAAAAAGCAGCTTTTACGTCATTTGCCTTAAGAATGTCAAGAATCTTACTGGTATATCCGTTTTCATAACCTTCATCAAAGGTAAGATACATTACCTTTTGGGATGTGTCCCCGAGATAGTAACCATCATACTTTTTAAGCAGTGCCAAAGCATCTGCAGGTGCCCCGGAAGGCTCACCATTGGTTTTAGGATTATAGTACCAGCTTTTTTCAGTGTTGTTTAGACCAGCAATATCTGCAGTGGGTTTTTGTGGCTCTGGAGCTGGTTCTTGGGGCTTAGTCTCTTTTACAGTTTTATCCTCAGGTGTTGTATCCTGTACCATGGTGTCTGTATTATCTGTAGTTGAGGATACAGGTGTATCTTTTTTGCTGTTTAATCCACAGGAAGTAAAAATAAGTGCTGTTGCCATAATAATACAAATTATTCTGTATTTCATTTGTTATCACCTACCTAATATTATGGTATACTTAAATGAGTATTTTATACAAAAAACTGCTGAGGTAGCCAGTATGTACAATGATTTTAATAATTGCATTGAAGATTTATATAGTATCATAATACAACCAATTGATGCAGCTTACAAGCTTACAGCCCTTAGAAAGTACAAAAGACTTTTGGGGGTTCATGAGAATTCTTTTTTTTCCGACAAATACTGCAGTGAAATACATCATGAAAAGGAAAAAGGAACAGTATACACTCCAATAGAAATTTCAAATTATATGGTTAAGAATATAATTTCTGATGAGGATGTTATAAAAAATCCATTTCTGAAAATTTTAGACCCTGCTTGTGGCAGCGGCAATATATTAATTCCATGTTTTTTATTTCTAAGGGAAGTATTTATTAAAAATATAAATCAAATTAATGATATGCATAATTTAAGCCTTAGTTCTTTGGACATTGATGCCCATATTGTTAACAATAACCTGTTTGGAATGGATATGGATTACCTTGCAATCAAGGTGCTTATTATTGACCTGTTTTCAATTTCATTATATGTAAATATAGATAATTTCTTTCACAGGGACTTTTTAATTGATGAAGTTGAAGAAGAATTTAATGTATTTATTGGAAATCCACCTTATGTTGGTCACAAAACTGTTCAAAGGGATTATTCAAAAATTTTAAAGGACAAATACCAGGGTATATATAAAGACAAGGGGGATATATCATATTGTTTCTTTAAAAAATCCCTGGATGTACTTAGTAGCAGCAATATTGGAAATAAAAAACTTTCTTTTATAACTTCAAGATATTTTATTGAGTCCATAAGCGGTAGTGAACTTAGAAAATTATTAAATCAAGGTTTTCTAGAAAAAATTGTTGATTTTTATGGAATAAGACCATTTAAGAGGATAGGTATTGATCCGGTAATAATTTTTATGGATTTAAACAAAAATATAGAAAATATTGAGGTTTTAAAACCTGAAACAAATAAGGGCAAGACAAAAAAGGAGTTTGTTAATTCTCTTTTATTTGATAAGGGAGATAGATATCTTAGGTTTTTTATTAAAAAAAGTGAGCTTAAGGATACTGGCTGGATTCTTAAAAATGAAGCAGAATTAAGTATTATAAGTAAAATAGAAAATAAATGCACAAAGAGACTTAGTGATATTTCCAGGAGTTATCAAGGGATAATAACAGGTTGTGACAAGGCATTTGTTATGGGTAAAGATAAGTGTGCTCTTGAAAATATTGAACAAGATATTGTAAAGCCATGGATTAAAAGCAGTTCCATAGAAAAAAATAAAATTTCAGACACAAGCAAATGTTTGATTTATGCTGATTTGATTGAGTGTGAAGATAAATATCCAAATGCCTTAAATCATATATCAAAATATAAGGATGTTCTTTTGCAAAGAAGAGAATGCAAGACTGGCGCAAGAAAATGGTACATGCTCCAGTGGGGGAGAAAACAAGATATATTTGAAAAGGAAAATATAATTTTTCCATACAAATCAAGCAGCAGCAGGTTCGCAAAGGCATCAGGAGTATATTACAGTGCGGATGTTTATTCAATTTCACTAAATAATGATGCAGGGATTGACATAGACAAGCTTCTTAGAATTTTAAACAGCTCTTTATATGAATTTTACTTTAAAAGTTTTGCTAAGAAATTAGGAGAAGATCAGTATGAATATTATCCAAATACTGTAATGAAGATGTGTATACCAGTGGAAAGTGACGTGGAATTTATATCTGAAAATGAGCTTTATGATTATTTCGATCTAACAGAGCTTGAAATATTAATAGTAAATCATGTGATGTGAGTAAATAGAGGATTGTAAGCATTAAACGGGGGTGAATAAAAACCACCACTTAATGCTTACAATCCTTTTTGCATCTATTTTATAAGAGAAAAGGACATAATTAATGCTAAAATAAATGCAGCGGCCATGGTAATAATCGTAAATTTTAGCCAGGTTTTACCTAAAATTTTCTGTTTGTATTGATAAACTGTCATAATGAAACCGCTAATTATTATGAGACCCAATAGATCCCAGGTTGCTTCATGAAATCTCATGGATCTATACATCACATCAAAAAGCAATGCGAAGGTAATAAAATTGTAGCCATATTTGTAGCTGATATTTTCTATATAGATGGCCCTTTCATCCTTTTCAACATTTTTACTATTCATAAGTTAAACCTCCTCAAAATAAAATAAATCTTCAAAGCTTTTATCAAGAACTTTCGTTAATATCAATGCAAGCTTGGCAGTAGGGCAATACTGTCCAGTTTCAATAGAGCTGATGGTCTGTCTTGATACCCCTGCCAGCATGGCCAGCTGCTCCTGGGATAGATTTTTTTCCGCCCGTGCGATTTTAAGTCTGTTTTTTAATTGGATATCATCATTCAAGGTATCACCTCCATTAACTAAAGAATAACACAATATAAATTTAATGTCAAGTGTACTTGTCAAAACGACAAGTACACTTGCATGAAAAAAGACTGGTTAAACCAGTCTTTTTCAGTTAAAATGCCACAACTTATGGTTGCATTTTAATTTATATTATGTAATAGCTTCACTTAATTAAATCCTCTACGTACTTAGGCAATACAAAGGATGCCTTATGGATTTTCTTAGTATAGTATTTTGACTCAATTTCTATTGCATTAGTCAAATCTGCAGTTTCAGGATCATATTTCTTGGAGCCCATAGTGAAACTCCAGTAACCGCCAGGGTATGTAGGTATTGCAGCCATGAAAAGCTTTGTTACAGGAAATACTGCCTTTGCATCATTAAATACCTTTTTAACAACATCTGGAAGGTAAAAAGGTGTTTCTGTCTGAGCAACAAATATTCCATCAGGGGTAAGGCACTCGGATAATTCCTTATAGAAGCTTCCTCCAAAAAGTCCTTCAGCAGCTCCAAAAGGGTCTGTTGAATCTACAATAATTACATCAAATTCATTTTTATGTTCATGAACATATTTTATTCCATCACCAATAAAAATTTCACATCTAGGATTATCCAGTCCGCAGCTTATTTCTGGAAGGTATTTTTTACACTCTTCAACTACGCAGCCGTCTATTTCACATAAAACAACCTTTTTAACTGAAGGATGTTTAAGAACTTCCCTAACAGCGCCACCATCTCCTCCACCTACAATAAGCACCTTAACAGGGTTTGGGTGAGTAAACAAGGGAATATGAGTTATCATTTCGTGGTAAACAAATTCATCCTTTATTGTAGTCTGTACTATTCCGTCTAATAGCAGCATCCTTCCAAAGCTGCAAGAATCAACTATGGCGAGGTCCTGAAATTCTGTCTGCTTCCTAACCAAAGTTTCTTTTATTTTATAGGTCATAGCAGCATCTTCAATCTGACCTTCCTTTATCCACATATCCATATATATTCCTCCTACATAATAATTTCTTTAAGCAAATTAAATTATAGCAATACATAAAATAAATATCAATAATGAATAATATTACAAACTTTGGTAATAATAATAAAAGTAATTTGGTAAAAAGAAGGAAAAATATGGAATACATCGAATATATAAATACATCCAATATTTACTAATATTTACAGGGGGAAGAAACATGTATTTAGAATTTGAAAATATCGAGGACATACTTATAGTTCATTTAAAAGGAGAATTGGACCATCACAGTGCTGAAGAAGTTCGAAATTTAATTGATGACCGCTTGGAACGGAATTCTATTATAAAGCTTGTTATGGATTTTTCAGGAGTAACATTTATGGACAGTTCAGGAATTGGCGTTGTAATAGGAAGATATAAAAAACTTCTTCTTAAAAAGGGGACACTGGCTGTTACTAATATAAATGAAACTATAGGAAGAGTTTTTGAGTTATCCGGAATGTTCAAAATTATAAAAGTATATGATTACGTTGAAAATGCTGTAGCGAATTTATAGGGGGAAGAGTAAATGTTCGAAAATATGATGAAAATTGAATTTTTAAGTAAATCTCAAAATGAAAGCTTTGCCAGGGTGGCCGTGGCTGCTTTTGCATCTCAGCTGGATCCAACCATCGAAGAACTTACAGATATACGTACCGCAATTTCTGAAGCTGTAACAAACTCAATAATTCATGGCTATGAAAACAAGGAAACCGGAATAGTTAAAATTCAGGCATACATAAAAGATAGAGAAATTACTGTAATTGTAGAAGATAGTGGACGGGGTATAGAAAATATTGAACAGGCAATGCAGCCTCTTTACACTTCCAGACCGGATCTAGAAAGATCAGGAATGGGCTTTACTGTTATGGAAACCTTTATGGACAGCCTTCAAGTTGAATCTGACAATGGTAAAGGAACAAAGATAACAATGAAAAAGCTTTTTAAAGCTTTATGACGGGTGATATAAATGAGTGACGGAACTGTGTTCAGAGATTACGAAAGCAATATCCCTCTAATTGAAAAATCAAGGCAGGGTGATAAAGAAGCACTTAATCAGCTTATTGAGCTGAATATACCCTTGGTGTCCGCTATAAGTAAAAAATTTTTAAATCGAGGTTATGAATATGATGATATATTTCAAATAGGGTGTCTTGGTCTGGTAAAGGCTATAAATAATTTTGATATGAAATATAATGTTCGATTTTCCACTTATGCTGTCCCAATGATTATGGGGGAAATAAAACGATTTCTCAGGGATGATGGAATAATTAAGGTGAGCAGAAGTGTTAAAACAACAGCTAGAAAGATACACTACGATAAAGAGGCTTTGTCAAAAAAATTAAACAGGGAGCCAACCATTGAAGAACTTTCAGACTATACGGGGGTAAGCTCTGAAGAAATATTATTTGCAATGGACTCCATGAGCAGTATGCTTTACCTACAGGATACCATTCATCAAGATGATGGAGCGCCTGTGCTTTTAATTGATAAATTAGGAGAGACTGGTGAAGAGGATCATGATATGGTAGATAAAATTGCTCTAAAGGATGCACTGGCTTCTTTAGATGCTAAATCAAGGCAGATAATAATGCTTAGATATTTTAAGGATAAGACTCAAAGTCAGGTAGCACAAATGCTTGGTATAAGCCAGGTACAGGTTTCAAGAATCGAAAAAAAGGTGCTGAAAAATATGCGGGCAAAATTAAGCGGATAAATTTTAATAAAAAACAAGTATTTGCATAAACTACTCTATGCAAATATTTTTTTTTGATTGGGAGTGTTTGTATTGGATAAAAAGGAACAAAAAATTATTAATAAGTTTAACCAGTTTATAAAACAAAACGAACCTAAACCTAAGCTTTTAAAGAATTGTTTTAATGCATTTTGGATTGGAGGCCTCATTTGTGATGTGGGACAATTTTTTATGAATGTTTTTATGAATTTAGGTGTGCCAAGAGACGAGGTTGGAACTTATGTATCTGTAGTTATGGTCTTTATAGGAGCATTTCTAACAGGGGTTGGAATATATGACAAAATAGCAGCCATTGCAGGAGCAGGTACAGTAGTGCCAATTACAGGATTTTCAAACTCAATAGTGTCACCTGCCATGGAGTTCAAAAAAGAGGGATATGTTTTTGGTGTGGCAGCTAAGATGTTTACTATAGCCGGTCCAGTGCTGGTATATGGCATAGGCTCCTCGGTAATAGTAGGGATTGTATACTACTTTATTGGATTGTTTTAGGAGGAATAAAATGAGCAAAAGATTGGGAAAGCAAACTGTTGCATTAATCAGTAAGCCTAGGATTACATCAGTATTCAGTATAGTTGGACCAAAAGAGGGAAAGGGGCCCTTAAAGGATTATTTTGACCTAATATTAAATGATGACTTAAAGGGACAGGATTCCTTTGAAAAGGCTGAAAGCCAGATGCTTTATACCGCAGTTACTGAAAGCATAAAAAAAGCAGGTTTAAAGGAAGAAAATATTAACTATCTTCTAGCAGGAGATCTTTTAAATCAGATTATATCCTCAAGCTTTGCTGCAAGGTCCATTGATGTTCCTTTTATTGGTCTCTATGGGGCTTGTTCAACAATGACTTTATCAATGGGACTGGGTGCAATGCTTGTTGAAGGCTGTTTTGCAGACAATGTTATTGCTGCTACCTCATCACACTTTTCTGCTGCAGAAAGACAGTTTAGATTTCCCCTTGAATACGGTGCACAAAGATCTCCTCTTTCACAATGGACAGTTACCGGGGCTGGTGCAATGGTTATCTCAAAGGGGGGGAACTTTCCAGGTATAACTTATGTAACCACAGGGAAGGTTAAGGATTATGGAATAGAGGATTCAAACAATATGGGTGCTGCTATGGCCCCGGCAGCAGCAGCCACCATAAGCCAGCACTTTATGGATACAGGGAAAACCCCAAAGGACTATGACCTTATAGCCACAGGGGATTTGGGGGATGTTGGGAAGGAAGTAACAAAGAAGCTTCTTAAAGAGTATGGGTATGATGTATCAGAAATATATATGGATTGCGGTAGTGAAATATTCAACAACAAGGAACAACAAACATGTTCTGGGGGCAGCGGCTGTGGATGTTCTGCTGTAGTGGATTGTGGATATATTTACAAATCAATGCTTAGCGGCAAGTTTAAGAGAGTGCTTTTGATTTCCACAGGCGCCCTTTTAAGTACCACATCTTCACTTCAAGGGGAAACTATTCCAGGAGTTGCACATGCAGTTGCAGTAGAATATGGAACATAACATAATGGAGGTTTACTTATGATTGATTATATTATGGCCTTTGTTACAGGTGGAATCATTTGTGTGATAGCACAAATATTAATGGATAAAACAAAGCTTACTCCAGCAAGGATACTTGTTAGTTTTGTTACCCTGGGAGTAATTCTTGGTGCATTAAATATTTATGACTGGGTTATTAAGATTGGGAATGCGGGGGCCACAATACCTCTTCCTGGGTTTGGATATACTCTTGCAAAAGCTGCTATAAAAGAAGTGAAGTCTGACGGTTTAATAGGTGCCTTTACAGGAGGGATAAAGGGAGCAGCAGGGGGAATATCAGCAGCCATTTTTTTCGGCTATGCCATGGCTCTATTCTTTAATCCTAAAACAAAGGAATAAAAGAGCTGCTGCAATCTAAATTGCAGCAGCCATATGTATTACGGTAGTTTCTTTCCATTACTTGACCCAGTTGTGGTATTGCCGCTAGTTGTTGTTGCCCCATCAGGCTTTGCACTATCATTACCCTGATCGGTATTTGATGGAAGAAGCAGGGCTGGGTCTGTGGTATATCCTTTTTTAAGGAATACCTTTGTTTCAGTAAGCATGGAAGGTGTTAAGGGGCCTGCCAGGTTTCCTGTAATTTTATTTACCTTGGCTTCAATATGTACATCGCATATATCAGTAGGGATTGTCCCATCAATGAACATTTCAGTTACTACCTTGCTGCCCCTTGGATCATTTGAGCAGGCAGAGGTAGCAAGTTTTCCCGAAAGTGTGCATATGGAGACAGTACTTATTCCAGAAGGCATTGATATTGTTTTTGGACTTAAATCCGTATGGGCTGATCTCATAATTTTACCCCAGATTGCGGCGGCAGTGTTACTTGACACACCGTATGTAACACTATTATCATCATTTCCTATCCAAACAGCAGCTGAATAGTATGGTGTAAGTCCACAGAACCAAAGGTCTCTCTTATCCCCAGAGGTACCAGTTTTACCTCTAACTTCTATATTTCCAAAATTTGCGGCTGGGCCTGTACCAGCATCACTTACCGGGCCTTTTAAAAGGTCGTACATAATATATGCACTTTGTGCAGAAAGAACTTGTCTTGTTTCTGTTTTGTTTTCAAGAATTGTCTTTCCGGCCTTATCTACCACCTTGGTGTATAAAATAGGGGAGGTATAGGTGCCTTGATTTCCAAAAACACCATAAGCTGCAGCCATGGTTAATGGATTTGTACCATGATGAAGCTGACCTAGTGCAATGGCTGAAATACTTGTTTTATCGTCATTATCAAGTGTTAAGCCGAATTTTTCACCATAAGATATACCAGTTTTTAATCCAATCTGATGTTCAAGCTTAACTGCAATTACATTTATTGAGTGAGTTATTGCACTTCTTAAGGTATTTAAACCTGAATAAGTAAGGTTGTCATTCTTTGGATTATATGGATTTGATGCAGAACCGTATAATGCACCAATACTTGCAGGCAGTGGAGAGTCATCTATTACTGTTCCCGCTGTTGCAAGATTGGAATCAATTGCTGCCCCATAAACTGTAAGAGGTTTAATACTGGAACCTGAAGGTCTTAAGAAATTGTTTGAAGCAGCCCTGTTAAACGATCTTGCAGGCTGAACGCCTCTTCCTCCAATAATAACTTTAACATTACCTGTTTGATAATCCATAATTACTGCAGAAGCTTCAGGCTGCAGTATTCCGTTTTTATCTTTATTTTGGGATAATCCTATTTGGCTCGCATCGTCAAATATAGCCTGAGTATTGTCCTGCATTTTTTTATCCATAGTAGTGTATATTTTCAGGCCACCATACATTAATACCTTTTCAATTGATGCATCATCATAATGAAGCTGGGACTTCAGGTCTTCTTTAACCTGTTGTATTGCAGGGAGAGAAAACCATTCATAGTTAAGCCTGTTTGATGCTTCAGCCTGAGGTGTAAAAACAAGCTTTTTATTATCCAAATCGCTAATGGCAGCAGTATATTGTTCCTTTGTTATATAATTATTTGCATACATTCTTTCAAGTACAGACTTTGTTCTATTTATATATACTGAAGGATTCTTCTTTGCAGTTGGTGAATATGCATACAAAACTGAAGGACTTTGAGGCACTCCTGCTATATATGCACACTCAAGAAGAGTCAAATCCTTTGCAGGTTTATTAAAATACTGTTCTGAAGCAGCCTCAACTCCAAAAGACTTACCACCTAAAAATATAGTATTCATATATGCTTCAAGAATTTGATCTTTTGAGGCTTCCTTTTCAAGCTTAAGGGCCAGATACCATTCCTGAACTTTTCTTGTTATGGTAGTTTCAGAGCTTAATGTGGTAATTTTTATCAGCTGCTGAGTAATTGTGGAAGCACCTTGAAGAGAACTGCTTCCGGAAAGCTTATTTTTAATATCTATAAATATAACTCCAAATATTCTCTTAATATCGATACCGGGATGCTTATAAAACCTCTCATCTTCTATGCTTATGAAAGCATTTTTTAGATTTTTAGGCATATCACTAAATGAAATAACTATTCTTTTTTCGTCAGTGGAAACTGTATCCATATATTTTTCATCACTATCATAAAGTGTTGAGGGCTGATTTTGATTTAATACTTCCTCCAGATTCAGTTCCGGGGCACTGCTAATAATTGCAAACCCTACTCCTGCCGATGCTACCGCAGCAAATATGAAAACAAATAAAACCACACGGATGAATAATTTGATTTTCTCTTTTCGGGTTTTTTTTGGTTTATTACCCATAGCTGACCTCCTTAAAATTGGGTGAAATTGTTGATTTAAAATATTATAACATAGTTTATATTAATAATGAATATATTTACTCTCCAATAAAAAGAATACGGGGCATTATGGTAATTGCCTAATCATATAATCATATTAATATTAAGAGCAATAATGAGGTGTGATAATATAACATATTCAAGGAAGTACAAAAAAATAAATATTAATTCAAAATTAATTGCATTGATTATCATATTTATTACAATAATAATATTTAATATTGGATTTTATTACTTTGACAAAATAATAGAAGGGACACTCCTTGGCAGAGCTGATGCAGAGGCTAGGGCCAGAACCTCAGAAATTATTAATTCTGTTGTACTAGAAGAGTTTTCAAAGGACTTTAAATATGATGATATTATTACTGTAGAAAAAGACAAAGAAGGCAATATAATAATGATAAGAGCGGATACTATTAAAATGAACAAAATTGCAAGTGAAACTGCAATAAAAGCTCAGAAAAGCATAAGAGAATCTATGCATTTTAAAGTAAAATTACCTTTATCTTATATAATGAAAAGCAATATTTTGTCCAGTTACGGTCCGGATATTGGAGTAAAGATTGAACCATCAGGTTTTATCGAAACAAAATATATTTCAAATTTTGAAAGTACAGGTATTAATCAGACCAGGCATAAAATATATATTCAGGTAAAAACTAATATTAGGATTTTTGTGCCCTTAAAATCAAAAGATTCGGAAATAACAAATGAAATTCCTGTAGCAGAAACAATTATTGTAGGAAAAGTTCCTGAATCCATGGCAAATCTTAATCTAAATGGTGCAGGAATAAAGCTTGATAACACTACTTCCAAGTGATGTTTACATTATTTTGGTTATAGGATAAAATAAGATAAAAGTTATAACAGGCAGGTGAAGTATATGATATATGGCAATATAGACGGAATAAGAGATTCGGTTCTAAAGAAACTAGAAGGTATTTACAGCATGAGCATTCCAAAAGATATGGTGTGCAGTGAGGAAGTTGTTCAAATATTACAAGAGGTTTCATTAATAGTAAATAGAGAGGTCAGCTTAGCAGTTAACAGAAGAGGAAATATAATAAGCATAGCGGTAGGAGACAGCTCCACAGTTGAAATTCCTGAAATAAGCGAAAAGGAAAACAGGTTATGCGGAATCAGAATAATCCATACCCATCCAAATGGCAATTCAACCCTTTCAGCAGTGGATATATCTGCGCTTATTAAATTCAGACTGGATTGTATTTTGGCAATTGGAGTTGTTGAAGGTGATATTACGGATGTTACTTTGGGATTCTGTGCCATTTCAAACAACAGGGTTACTGCTGAAACCAGCAAAAAGATGAGTATTGAAGCACTTCTTAATATTAATATTGCAGAAAAAATCAGCCAAGTGGATAAACTTATTAAGGAAGCAGAAATTGAAATTGATGATGTAGAAAGAGCCATTCTTGTGGGAATTGACAGTGAGGATAGTCTTGAAGAACTTGCAGAGCTTGCCAAGGCATGCAATGTTAAGGTACTGGAAAAGGTTATACAATTTAGAAGTTCTGTGGATTCTGCGTTTTATGTAGGCAAGGGAAAGGTAGAGGAGCTTGCTTTAATAAGGCAGGTATATTCTGCAGATGTTATCATATTTGATGATGAGCTTTCTGCATCCCAGGTGAGGAACCTTGAGGAAAATATAGGAGCTAAGGTAATAGACAGAACCACCCTGATACTTGAGATTTTTGCAACCAGGGCTAGAACAAGGGAAGCAAAGATTCAGGTGGAACTCGCTCAGCTTAAATACAGACTCCCAAGGCTTATGGGGCTTGGTACTGTGCTTTCAAGAACTGGTGGTGGAATAGGAACCAGAGGACCTGGTGAAAAGAAGCTTGAAACAGATAAAAGACATATAAGGGAAAAAATATATGATCTTAATGATGAACTTAAAAAAATAAAAAAAGTCAGAGAAACACAAAGAGACAAGAGAAATTCGCTGCCTAAGGTTTCCCTAGTTGGATATACCAATGCAGGAAAATCAACTCTTAGGAATAAACTATGTGAAATAGCTAACCCTAAGGACAATGTTAAGAAAGAAAAGGTTTTTGAGGCAGATATGCTTTTTGCAACTCTTGATACTACAACAAGAGCAGTGCTTCTTCCAGACAATAGGATAATAACTGTTACCGATACTGTTGGATTTATTAAAAAACTTCCTCATGATCTTGTGGAGGCATTTAAGTCAACTTTAGAGGAGGTTGTTTATTCCGATTTACTTCTTCATGTGGCAGATTGTTCCTCAAATTATGTAGAAGAACAGATAGAGGCTGTAAACATGGTGCTTGGCCAGCTTAATGCTCAAGATAAACCAATGGTGCTTGTACTAAATAAAATTGACAAGGTTGATGAAGATCGGATAAAAGGTCTTGAGGAAAAATACAGCAATATGCGTATAGTAAAAATATCTGCAAGGTTAAATATAAATTTAGACCTTCTACTTAAAGAAATAGTGGATGTTCTTCCATACACCCTTAAGGAAATAGAGTTCATAATTCCTTATTCAGACCAAAAAATAGTGGCATTCCTTCATAGAAATTCAAAGGTGCTTGAAGAGGAGTACCGTGAAGATGGTACTTATATAAAGGCAATGGCAGATGACGAAATTACAAATAAATGTTCTGATTACATAATTTAAGGGGTGAAATTATGAAGATACTTATTAAGAACGTTATGATTGCTGATGCTGATACAGAGATTATTAAATCAGGCTACGTGCTTATTGAAGGAGAAACAATAAAAGATGTAGGCCCTGGAGACTACTTGGGGGAAACTCTAGACACTAGAGTAATAGAAGGAAAGAATTACTGCATTATGCCAGGGCTTATTAACTGCCACACACACTTAGCTATGACATTATTAAGAGGTTATGGTGAGGGTTTATCCCTTATGAGGTGGCTAAATGAAAAAATATGGCCCATGGAAGCCAAGTTCAGGTCAGAACACATAAAAATAGGAACAGAACTGGCACTTGTTGAAATGCTGAGAACCGGCACCACCACATTCAATGACATGTATTTTATTCAAGAAACTGTTAAGGAATGTGCAGAGGATTTCAATGTTAGGGCAGTACTGGGGTTCCCAATAATGGGCAGTGGCTGGGAACAAATGCTTAGTGGATATCTTCCTAGCATAAATAAGATTAATTCTTTGAAATCAGAAATGTGCAAGGCAATGCTTGCTCCTCATTCTGCGTATACCTTAGATGACACAGCCCTTAAGGGAATTGCAGCAGCTGCAAAACTTAATAAATGCGGGATACATGTCCATGTTTCTGAAACAGAGGATGAACAAAAGATAGTTATGGAAAGGTATAAGAAAACACCTACAGAGCTTTTATTAGATACAGGTGTTTTTGATGTGAATACTATGGCTGCACACTGTATATATCTAAGTGATTCTGACATGGATATTATTAAATCTAAATGTGTAAATCCAGTGTACAACCCTCAAAGCAATATGAAACTTGCAAGTGGAACTGCAAAAGTTATGGATATGCTAAATAAAGATATAAATGTTTGCATTGGAACAGACGGGGCTTCAAGCAATAACAACCTTAACATGTTTGAAGAAATTGAAACAGGAGCATTGCTGCAAAAGCTTTTTTACAAGGATAGTACAGCATTAAGCGGAAAAAAAGTTCTAGAACTTGCAACAATTAATGGAGCAAAAGCACTTGGGTTTAATAATCTTGGCAGAATAAAGCCTGGTTATCTTGCTGATATGGTTATGATAAACTTAAATAAACCATCAATGACACCGATACATGACATATATTCAAACATTGCCTTTTCTGCAAATGGCAGTGAAATTGAATATGTAATAATTAACGGAAAAATTGTTATGGAAAATGGAGAATTTACAACCATCGATGAGGAAAGAGTAATTTTTGAAAGTAAAAAGACAGTGGAGAAACTTCTGAAGGGTTAATTGGAAAGTTTCATAATTTTATATAATATTGAATGTAAAGTTTCATGAGCATAATTATTTGTATTGTAATTATGCTCATTTATATTATATAATAAATAAAATAAGCTTAAATTTTAGCAAAACAGGGGGACAAATCATGGAAAAAACCATTTTACAATATCAGAAAGCATTTAATTCCATAGTGGACAGGTTAAAGGGCAACAGTTCAGTTCTTGCGGTTATGGTGTTTGGAAGCATGGTTACCGGGGATTTGTGGGATGAATCGGATATAGATTTATTTGTGATTCTTGATCAGAAAATGGCTGATATTAAAAATATATATACTGAAGAAAAAGGTGTTGCTGTTCATATTAAGATAATGAGCAAAAATAAATTTTTACAGTTATATGATGAGGATATACGAGGTGGTTTTATTCATAGGATATTTGCTTCCTCAAGACTTGTTTTTTCAAAAGATATGGATATAACTATGAAATATGATAATGGAAGATACTATCCTGATTTAGACAGAGAAAGATGGAATATGGTTTACCTGGGAAGTTTGCTGAAAAGTATAGGTATTTGTAGAAAATATCTGCAAAACAACGGAATATTTACTGCTTATACTGCAGCTGTAAAGTCAATGGAGGAATTTGCCAAGTTATTTGTTAATTCTTCAGGATACATGATAAGCAAAGATGCAATGACAATGGCAATGAATTTAAACAGCAGTTACAAAGAATGTGTTGAAAAACTTTTCTTTAGTTCAGATAAAGATAAGGAAGAAATAATAAACAGTACACTTAAGTATGTACAAAATTCCATTGACGAATCCATTAGAAATTACTCTGGTGTTCTAATTGATTTTATGAATGAAAAGGACAGCTTTTTAAGTGCTGAAGATATATCTCATGATAAGCTTTTCAACAGCTACAATATAAATGTGGAAGAAATTTTAAATAAACTTTGGGAAAAGAATATAATTAAAAAGGAAACCAGAGATTACAAAGGTGAAGACGGGAAAACACTATTTAAGGAAAATGTATATTTCATATAAATTACATGTTTAGCGAACTTAAATTTAATTTAAGTTCGTTTGTCTTTAATAAATTTTATTGCAGGTGGTATTATGGATAAATTTCGTGTTGATTTTAAAGAAGAAGAGGAATCAAAGTATATTACAATTGCAAACCATATTAAAAAGCTCATTGATGAAAATTACATCTCAGATGGTGAAAAACTTCCATCAATAAGGGCTCTTTCAGTTTTGCTCAAAGTAAATAGTGTAACAGTAGTGAATGCATATAAAAAACTCGAAAACGAGGGATATGCACTGCTTAAAATTGGCAGCGGCACCTTTGCTAAGCTTAAGGATTCAAGCAGAAATGTAAAAAAAGATTACAGCAGCAACTTTAAGAGAATGCCAAAGGAAATGATGGAAAAATATATTGATTTTACTGGGGAAGCTCTAAGTACAGATTTTTTCCCAATTGAAAATTTTAAAATGGTTTTAAATGAAGTTATAGACAGAGATGGAGCTGAGGCCCTGGTTATTCAGGAGGCATTAGGCTATGAGGGATTAAGAGATACAATTAGTAACGTATTTTGGAAGGGGAAGGTTAATCCGGATGATGTTCTAATTGTTTCTGGGGCCCAGCAAGGAATTGATATAATATCAAAAGCATTGATAAACAGCAATGACTACATTCTTGTTGAAAAGCCCACCTACAGCGGTGCTTTGTCAGTATTTAAGTCAAGAAGGGCAAACATCCTCGAAATACCAATATCAAAGGGTGGAGTTGATGTTGAAAAACTGGAAAAGCTTCTTATGAAAAATGATATAAGGTGTTTTTATCTGATGAGCTATTTCCAAAATCCATCGGGTATGAGCTATAGCCTGGAAGCAAAAAAGAAGATATTGAGGCTTGCTGAAATATATGATTTTTTTATAATTGAGGACGACTATCTTTCAGAGCTTATTTTCGATGAAGGAATTGAATACAGCACTTTTAAAAGTCTGGACACAAATAACAGGGTAATATACATCAAAAGTTTTTCGAAAATATTTCTTCCAGGTATAAGGCTTGGATATCTTGTGGCCCCAGGAAAGTATAAGGAACCAATTGAGAACTCTAAGTTCAACACGGATATATCAACCTCAAGTATTATGCAGAGGGCTCTTGAACTATATATAAATAAAGGATTGTGGATAAATTATATAGGGAATTTAATTGATGCCTACAAAAAAAGATATTATTTTATGGAAAAATGTATAAATGAAAAACTAGGGGACAAAATTGAATATATAAGCCCTGGTGGCGGTCTTAACTTTTATTTAAAGCTCAGTAATAGTGTGGGCATAGATTCAACCCAGCTATATCAAAAGGCAAAGTCAAAAAAGGTGCTTATAGCTCCTGGTGTGCTTTTTTATAAAAATCCTGAGGATGGAAAGAGGTATTTCAGAGTGAGTTTTTCAAAAACAGATGAAGATAAAATTGCAAGGGGAATGGATATACTTTCAAGAATAATATCTGAAAACTAGGAGGAGTTATGGATAGCCTTATAAAAATCCAATGGGATAATATAGCTGAATTATCCAGTGAAGAAGTAAGCTACTACCTTTATCTTGAAGGTAAAAGTGCAGAAGCAATAAGTGTAATAAGGAACATTAGCCTGGAAACTGCAAAGACACACATAATAAACGGAAAAATAAAGTATGGAATTATTGCAAAATGCAAGGATATTCCTCAGCTTTTCAATATGTTTTTGACCTCCTCCAAAGCAGATAAAACTGGTATTGTTGAGTATCTTGACAGCAATTTGAAGGAAGAGCTAGCGAAATATATATCAGGAAGATATGCAGATATGCTTCCTAAAGAAAAGGAAACTGCTGTGTGGTGCCTTGGGGAATTAAAATCAAAATCAGGTTATAATGTACTTGTGCGTGCTTCGGTGCATAAGTTTATAAACATAAGAAGACTAGCAGTGTCCGCAATGGGAAAAATAGGGGACATTTATTTTGAGGACGCACTTATTAATTCACTAGAAGATATAAATCCACAGGTAGTGCTTTATTCAATAAAGGCACTAAGCAGGTTATCGAGTAAAAAAGCTTATGTAAAAATAAGCAATATTCATAAAAATGGTGAAAAGGAATATTTAAGAGAAGCTGCTGGTAAGTGGCTTGAATTACAAGGTGCATAGGGGGTATAAATTTGGGTTATCTAACCATAAAAGACGAAGCAAGGGCGGAATATGAGGAAAAAAAATCCACGTTTATTGGACATGCCATAAGAGTTTACAATGAAATTGAGGCAAGAGATTATATTAATAAAATTAAAGGAGAAAATAAGGAAGCAAGACATAATGTTTATGCATATGTACTTGGAGAAAACCTTGGAGTACAAAGATACAGTGATGATGGAGAACCTCAGGGTACTGGTGGACTTCCTGTGCTTGAGGTAATTAAAAATACAGGAATAACAGATGTTGTAATAGTAGTAACCAGATATTTCGGAGGAGTGCTTCTAGGAAAAGGCGGGTTAGTTAGGGCATATTCAAAGGCAGCCTCCATGGCTGTTAAAGAGTCTGGGGTGGTTGAAAGAGTTATGGCTGCACCAGTAAAAATAAACATTGATTATGATTCTCTTGGGAAACTCCAATATTTTTTTGAACAAAATGGAATGTTTATAGAGGAAACTGAATATACAGACAAAGTTCAGGTTACAATATTTTTAGAATTAGAGGATATACCACTTCAAGAAGCTAAAATTAATGATGTGCTTAATGGAAGATGTATAATAAGTGAGGGAGATTCAGATTATTATTTTAAGAAGGATGGCAGGCTTAGTAAATAAATTTGAAATTTCTTCTAGGTTTATGATATAATGTTTAAGGCTTTTTAAGTCAAATTATTAAGAAATTTATATATAATGATAAATATTAGTTAGGGGGAAGAATACATGTCAGGGCATTCAAAGTGGCATAATATTCAAGCTAAAAAAGGTAAAGCAGACGCAAAAAGAGGTAAGATATTTACAAAAATAGGTAAAGAAATTTCAATAGCTGCTAAAAATGGTGGTTCAAACCTGGATACAAACAGTAAGCTTAGAGACGTTGTTGCAAAAGCAAAAGCAAACAACATGCCTCAAGACACCATAATCAGAGCAATTAAAAAAGGCGCAGGTGAAATGGAAGGTGTAAACTACGAAGAAGTAGTTTATGAAGGATATGGTCCATCAGGTACAGCTTTAATAGTTAATGCACTTACAGACAATAAAAACAGAACAGCAGGAAACGTTAGACATGCATTTGATAAATATGGCGGCAACATGGGCTCCACAGGCTGCGTTTCATTCATGTTCCAGAGAAAAGGTCAGATTATAATAGAAAGAACTGAAGAAATGGATGAAGATGAAGTAATGATGATGGCGCTTGATGCAGGAGCTGAAGATTTTGAAGCTACTGCAGAAGTATTTGATATCACTACAAATCCAGATGATTTTGGAACAGTTAGAGAAGCTCTTGAAAAGGAAGGCTTTGAATTCCTTTCAGCAGAAATAACAATGATTCCTGATACAACAGTTTCAATTGATATGGCTATAGCTGAAAAATTCCAGAAGCTAATCGACAAACTTGAAGATGACGACGACGTTCAGGACGTTTACCACAATGCAGAGTTCCCAGAGGAATGGGAAGGCTAACTGAAAGATATAGTGCCCTTTTGTATTGATTTAAGATCAATATGAAGGGGTATTTTTGTTATGCAAAATATGTCAATATTTTGGGGATGAAAAATAAAGGGAAATTCCAGTTTTTGTAGAAAAAGTAATATTTGTGTGCACTTTTTAATTTAAGATTTAGGGGGAAGCAATAGTGTTTAGAAACAAGGTTTTATCAATTTTTTTAAGCGGTTTAATGTTACTTGGCATTATAACATTTACTGAAACTCAAGCGAATGCAGCAGGATTAAACAGCTGGGTGCAATTAAACGGAACTTGGTATTATTTTAATAATGGTACAATATTAAAAAACAGTTGGGTGAAAGATTCAAATGGCTGGTGTTTCGTAAGCGCATTTGATGGCTCATGGGTTCAGGAAGGTTGGGCAAAGGATTCCCATGGCTGGGGCTATATAAGAAATGGTTACTGGGTACAACATGCTACATGGGCAAAAGATTCCACTGGCTGGGTTTATATTGGGAATGATGGCTATTTGGATGCAACTGTTCCTCCAAAGACTACAAATCCTGAGGGTGCCAATGTATCACAAATCTATTATTGGAACGATGATGTGAAGTATATGAATTTTCAAGAGACTGGTTTGGCTAGGTTTAGAAATCAAGGTCCTAAAAAAGTTAATTTAAAAGAAGAGGATAATTTAGGTAATATATATTCAAACTATTTAACGTTAAGTATATTTGGAAGAGAAGCTAACTGCTTTATAGAATACCCGTTAAATGGTCAATTTAAGCAGTTTAAATCTAAATTAGGAATACTTAAGGATTTCCAAAACGATGTTAAAGCGGGTAATGTTAAAATATACTTGGATGATGAACTGGTTTATAGTGAAACTTTAACAGCAGGGGATTTTCTTAAGGATATAAACTTAAATCTTACTGGGAAAAATAAAATAAAGTTTTATTATTCAGACCCTAAAACTGGGTCATTTGTGAATAGTGGAATAGGATTTTTTGATGGACAATTTATAAAATAAAGAGATATTAATGTGTTTGAAGAATTAATTTAAGGTATAATCAGTGCACATTTAATTGAATGGTATACTTAAAATCACGCTATCTATTCTATTTCATATAATCGAAGTAGTGATTTCTTCTATTAATATGTTTACCATAATGCAGAGTTCCCAGAGGAATGGGAAGGCTAATACTAACATCACCAATCTAATATAAAAAAATGACGTATGACATCCTTTTAAATAGATGTCATGCGTTTTGTTTTATATATAATTACAAACCCAATTATTACGTTTTAATCCAGTTAATAGTAAGAATTAGTTTTAAATTTAAATGTAAAATCATAAGTCTTAAATAAACCTACATATTTATTCATTAAAACAAGGGTAATAGCTCTTGTTTTTTATTATTTGAAAAGTAAAATTTACACCATAATATGATTTATTTTACTATAATTGAAATAAATATTTAATAAGTATATTAAATTTAATTTTACATTTTAAAGGATTTTAAGGAATATTGTAGAAATATATTATTAACAATATTTTATATGGATATATAAATCAGGGGGATGCATAATGATAAAGAGATATTATAAACGTGTCATTATATTTTTACTGGCACTTGTATTAACTATTTCAATGGGGAACGTGTCAGCATTTGCAAGAGGAAGCAGCCACAGCAGCAGTCATAGCAGCAGTTCTTCCAAGAGTGGCTCAACTAGCGGGAGTTTTTCCAGTGGTAGTTCTAAGGGAAGCAGTTCAAGCAGCACCAGTGGAAGTTTTTCAAGTGGCACAAGTTCAAGTGGCACAAGTACTAGTGGGACAGTGGATAGTGATACAAATTCTTCTGGAAGCAGTAATCAAGCTAGGCATTTATTAGTAGGGTCAAGTATTAGCGACAACTCAGATGAAAGCGACAACTCAGATGAAAGTGACAACTCAGATGAAAGTGACAACTCAGATGACAATTCTATTTCTGGCGGATGGATTTTAATTATAATTTTTATAATTATTTTAGTTTTTATATTTGGCAATCAGAATGGAAGCGGTGATAATAACAATAATGATGATGAGGATGAGTAAAGTTATTAAAAGCACTATAATATTTTTACTGGCACTTGTACTAATCATGTTTACTAGAGGGATATCAGCATTAGCTGATGGTAACAATATTTACAGTTCTGATAGAAGCGGATCAGCAAGTGTGAGTTTTTCTAATGTGATAAGTTCATGAAATAATTCATATACTGGAAATACCGCGAACTACTCAAAACCTATAACAAATACTAGAGAAAATATATTATACAACACTTCTTCAAATGGAAATTCGATGTTTGTTTTATATTCTGGAGTTGCTAGGTTTGGTATAGTTATAGTTTTATAATTACTATAGTAAAGTTTGTTACTAAGTTCCAATTGAAACTCATTATATTTTCCTCTATACTGACAATATAAGTATTATTTTAAATTATGAGTTTTAGAATTAATCAGGGGGTAAGGGTATGAAAAATAGGGGTATTAAGTGTGTCTTAATATTTTTAATGACACTTATGTTAACCATGTCAATTGCTAATATATCAGCATTTGCCAGGGGGAGTAGCAGCGGCAGTCATAGCAGCAGTAGTTCTTCCAAGAGCGGTTCTAGCAGCGGAAGTTTTTCAAGCGGCAGCACCAAAAGCAGCTCTAGCACAAGTACTAGCGGTACAACCTCCAAGAGCAGTTCAAGCGGTACAACCTCAAAAAGTGGCTCAACTAGTGGAAGTTTTTCAAGTGGAACTACTTCAAAAAGCACCTCTGGAACTGGCAGCACTACTGGAAGCAGTACGGGAAGTTCATCCTCCGGTACAGGTTCAGGCAGCAGCGGCAGCCATACAACATTTATGCCTATGTTCTTTGGAGGCGGTGGATACGGTTATGGCTCTGGCACATCCATAGCAACCACCATTATTATACTTTTAATAATAATAGTTGTTGTGATAATTATTATTAGAAAAAATAGAGGCAGAAGGAGATAGAAATATGGATAAAGAGTTGGAAAAAGACCTGGATAAGTGTGAAAAACTATATGCATCCATAGTTTTTGGAATGGATGACATAGAAGGCTTTGTTGATGATGTAAGGTTTAAAGAACGAAAGTTTGTAAGACTGATACCATTATTAAGAAAATATATAGAAATGGGCAAGAATGCTAGAGCTGAAGATAAACAACAGAACTTTTTTCAAAAAGCAATGAACATAAATAATGAAGATGAAGAAAGTGCGGCTGAGTTTGGAATAAAGCACAAAAAAGATTTCAAGCAGCTTGAAGCCTGTGCAGAATGCAAATGTTTAAATTGCATAAGCGATTGTATAATGGAGGGCTGCAACAGATGTGATAAAAGCGGAAGAGTTGCAAGCTGTGACAAGAAAAAAGCATGTGTTTGGACTTTCTCTGAGTATTATATACCACTTACTGACAATAATACCGGCAGAGAGGGATCTGGAAATGTTAAGGCTGTAATCCAGGACAAGGAATATAATCAGCTGTTTATAATATTTGACTTCTTAGGGCAGCAATATGTCCAATATCTATATCCTAAAACTACTGGCCAGGAATATGGTACTATTGAAGATACAGAAGATTTTAATTTTGCACTTGATGCATTTGAAAAAATAAATTTATAAATTAAGGGAGGACAATAATATGGGTATATTTGAAAGATTCGGTAAAATGGCACAAGCTAAGGTAAACAATGCTTTGGATGAAATGGAAAATCCGATAGAAATGTTAGATCAAAAATTAAGAGACATGGAAAAATCCTTAAATGATGCAAAGGTGTCTTCAGCTCAGGTACTTGGAGGTTTTAAACAAACTGAAAAGAAAATGAATGAAGCTAAGGAAGAAGCAGCTGAGTGGGAAGAAAAAGTTAAGCTTGCTATGTCAAAAGGCAATGAAGAATTGGCAAAGAAAGCCCTTGAGAAAAAACTTGAATGTGATAAATCTTATGCTACATTCCAGGCAACTTATGAGTCAGAAAAGGTAAAGGCTGATGTACTTAAAAAGAAATTAGCTGATTTAACTGAAGAAGTTGAAAAGACTAGAAGATACAGGGATGAAGCTGCAGCAAGAATGGCAAGTGCTGAAGCAGGCCAGAAGGTTAATGAAATATTATCGGATGTAACTACAAAATCAAACTCAATATCCTTAGACAGCATAGAAAGAAAGATAGCTAAAAAAGAAAGTCTTGCTGAAGGCTTAGGTGAAATAGCCAGTGTAGGAGATGACCTTGACAAGGAATTTGAAGCCCTTGGAAAACCAGATTTAGACGCTGAGCTTGAAAAATACAGAAATAAATAAATTATCAGGGTGAGATGGTTAAACAACTGTCTCACCCAATTTTTATGGTAGAATAATATTAATAAGTTAAGGAGGTGGGTATATGGCTATTGTATTGCTAATAGCAGTTTTGTTAATAGGTTTTTTTATATGTGTTGTTAATATGATATTTAGAAGTATAGAAATAAAAAATCTAAGCGAATGGAAGAAAAACAGTAGATTTAACTCTCCAAAGGCCTGGGGTATCTATGCCTTTTGCATTGCTGTAGTAATTGGTGGACTATTTATGTATTCACTTTCAAACATAATTACCGGGTATTCAAGTGTGGGGAAAGCACAGCAAACACTAACTCAGCAACAGCAGGAAATCAATTCTAGTGAAGAGCAGCAAGATACTGCCAATTGACAAAGCAAAACTAATATGTATAATGATATTAATAAACTTCTTATCAAGAGTGGTGGAGGGACTGGCCCTATGAAACCCGGCAACCAAAATGTTTCATTTGCATTCATGGTGCTAAATCCTGCAGGAGAAATCCTGAAAGATAAGAGGTGGCGGTCCTGCTATGTCATGCCGCTTCCTCTTCAGGGGAAGCGGTTTATTTATTTTATATGATATAGGAGGAGTAAAATGATTAATGTTGCAATTTTGGGAAATGGTACTGTTGGGAATGGAGTGGTGGAGCTTCTGAACAAAAACAAAGAATATATCAGAAGCAGAACTGGAAGAAACATTGGTATATCAAAGATACTTGTAAGGGATATTGAAAAACATATTGATAAAACAGATAAATTTCTGCTTACAAATGATATTAAGGATATATATGAGGCAGAGCCGGATATTGTGGTTGAAGCTATCGGTGGACTTCATCCGGCTTATGATTACATTAAGTATTTTTTAAAAGAAAAGAAACATGTGGTTACTGCAAATAAAGAAGTTATTGCAAAATATGGAGAAGAACTTTCAGAAATTGCGTGTATAAATGGAGTGAGCCTCCGATTTGAAGCCAGCGTTGCTGGTGGAATACCGATTTTAAAGCCTATTCAGGAATGTCTTGCCGGGAATAATATTAATTATTTGGCTGCAATATTAAATGGAACTACAAACTTTATTTTATCAAAAATGTATAGTGAAGGGATTAAGTATGAAGATGCATTAAGAAAGGCTCAAGAACTAGGTTTTGCTGAGGCTAATCCAGACTCCGACGTACTGGGGTACGATTCTGCAAGAAAGCTGGCTATAATATCTTCAATTACCCATGACACAAAAGTTAACTGGAAAGATATAAATACTGAAGGTATAGAGCACATAGATGAACTTGATATAAAATGTGCCAGGGAACTAGGATGTAACATAAAACTTGTGGCCCTCTCCATAAAAGAAGGTGAAGATATTTATACAGCTGTTAAACCTGTATTGGTAAGTGAAAGCGGAGTACTAGGAAATATTGAAAATGAATTTAATGGCATACTTCTTGAGGGGGATGCTGTTGGAAAGGTGTTTTTTTCAGGAAAGGGTGCAGGAAAGCTCCCTACAGCAAGTGCTGTTATTGGAGATATTTTTGATGTTTTGGAAAATAAAAGAGCTAATTTTAAAATAAAGACGGATAAAAAATTAGGACGTATAAATACATGGCAATGGGAAGCAGATTGGCTTGTAACATTTAAAGGGGAGTATACAGAAGGGATTATTCCTGAATTGAAAAACAAGTTTATTGGAGTTGAATTGTTGAATACTGATGAGGATTCAGAACATGGTATTTCAGTACTTTTAAAATCCGAAAGTGAAGATGAATTAGAGGAGGCACTTAGACTAATACAGGAAAATAATAATATAAAATCAATAAAAAAATTTATGAAGCTGAAGGTTTAATTAATACTTGCCATTATTGACATTAAAGATTAAAGTATGTAAAATTAAGAGTGGAGTAAACTTAAATTTTGGAGGTATTACTTTGTTTGATTCTTTGAGCATAGGAAAGATTGCAGTATTGTTATGTGTAGCCTCCTCCGGTGAAGAAGAGGAAATTATTAAAAACTCTGCAAGCAAACAGGGGTTTAAGGTGCTTAAAGGAAAAGTAGGCTCCATGGATTCCTCAAAGATCTTTGCAGCAATAGAAACTGCGGGGAAAAAGGAGGGTTTTATTAAAGATATCTACAGAGAAGAGCATGCTCTTTATCATTCTGTTTTAGAGGCTTATGCAGGAATTTGCAGAGGTCAGGTTGGCCTAGGCAATGTACTTCGTTCAGCAGGTTTGGTCTTTACCATAGTCAAGGGACCGCGAATCATAGGTGATGAATCTGATGGACACTGGCTTGCAGTTGCATTATATGGAAACATAGGTGCACCAATAAAAGGCTTTGAACATGAAGTAATGGGGATGGGAATTAATCCTGTATAATTGAATATATTAAAGAAGAATTTTGGAATTTGACCCATAGTTATTAGTTGTTAGGGGGGCAAAACTCAATTGTTATTGAGTTTTGCCTTTTTTTATTTAATTTATATGAGGGGGATTATAATGAACACAGTATTTATTAATGGCGAGGACTTAACTCTGGAACAAGTTGTGCAGATATCCAGGGAGAACTGCAATGTTATGCTTGATGAGGCTGCAAAAGCAAGGGTTACAGCATCAAGAGAAATAGTAGATGGAATTATAAGAGATGAGAAAGTTATTTACGGTATTACTACAGGTTTTGGCATATTCTCAAATGTTAATATATCAAATGGAGACTGTAAAGCATTACAGAAAAACTTGATATTGTCACATGCCTGTGGTGCTGGCGAAAACCTTCCAACAGATGCTGTGAGGTCTATAATGCTTCTTAGAGCAAATGCCTTGTCCAAGGGATTTTCGGGGCTAAGATTAAGTACTTTGGAAACCCTTATTGAAATGCTTAATAAAGGTGTTCATCCTGTTATACCGGAAAAAGGATCTTTAGGTGCATCTGGTGATTTAGTTCCTTTAGCTCACATGGTACTTCCTATGATTGGTGAAGGTACAGCGGAGTACAAGGGTGCAATAATGTCAGGAGCTGAAGCCATGAAGCTTGCTGGGATAGAAACCATAGAGCTTGTGGAAAAAGAAGGCCTTGCACTAATAAATGGAACTCCTGCCATGACAGGTATAGGTGCACTTGCAGTGTATGATGCCATTGAACTTTTAAAAGTATGTGATATAGCTTCTGCCCTTACATTGGAAGCTTTAAGGGGAATTACAGATGCTTATGACAAGAGAATACATGTTATAAGACCACATAAAGGCCAGCTTACTACTGCTGAAAATATGTTAAAACTAACTAAGGACAGTACCTTTGTTACAAGACAGGGTGAAATAAGGATTCAGGATGCTTATTCACTTAGATGCATTCCCCAGGTTCACGGGGCAAGCAAGGATGCAGTAAGATATGTTGAAGACAAGGTTATTCTTGAAATAAATTCTGTTACAGATAATCCTATAGTTTTAGAAGGCGGGGATGTTATTTCAGGTGGGAATTTCCATGGACAGCCTATGGCACTTAGCTTTGACTTTTTAGGAATAGCTATTGCTGAGCTAGGAAATATTTCTGAAAGAAGACTTGAAAGACTTATAAACAGCCAGCTTAATGACCTTCCTGCATTTTTAGTAAAAAAAGGCGGCTTAAATTCAGGATTTATGATTACCCAGTATGCAGCGGCATCCTTAGTATCTGAAAACAAGGTGCTTGCACATCCTGCTTCAGTAGATTCAATACCTTCCTCTGCAAACCAGGAGGACCATGTGAGCATGGGCACAATTGCAGCAAGAAAAAGCATGGAAATACTTAAAAACACAAGAAGAGTTCTTGCTACAGAGCTTTTAGCAGCTTGTCAGGCTATTGACTTCAGAAACGGCTTCACTCTAGGAGTTGGAACAGCTGCTGCATATAAAACAATTAGAGAAGTTACTAAGTTTATTGAGGAAGATAAGATAATGTATGAGGATCTCGAAAAAGTAACTGAACTTATTGCAAGCTCCAAGCTTTTAAAAGCAGTGGAGAAGGAAGTTGAATTAAATTATTAATAGGAGGATAAGAATGGTAACCAATAAAAATATATCAGATGCTATGACTGTAAAATTAGAGTCTAAGCTACCAGCAATGCCTGAATTTAAAGAAGGCATCAGGAGAGCTCCTGATAGAGGTTTTACTTTAACAAGTGCACAGGCGGAGGTAGCTTTAAAAAATGCTTTAAGATACATACCAGAGGAACTGCATGAAACTCTTGCCCCGGAATTTATGGAAGAATTAAAAACAAGAGGAAGAATTTACGGATATAGATTTAGACCTGAAGGGAGAATTAAAGGAAAATCTATTAATGAATATAAGGGAAACTGTTTAGATGCAAAGGCGTTCCAGGTTATGATCGATAATAACCTTGATTTTGAGGTAGCCCTATACCCTTATGAACTTGTAACCTATGGGGAAACTGGGCAGGTATTTCAAAACTGGATGCAGTATGTCCTAGTTAAAAAATATCTTGAAATAATGACAGAAGATCAAACTCTTGTTATTGAATCTGGACATCCTGTTGGTTTGTTCAAGTCAAAGCCTGATGCACCTAGAGTTATAATAACAAATGCCATGATGATCGGTATGTTTGACAATCAGCATGACTGGCACTATGCTATGCAGATGGGTGTTGCAAACTACGGACAGATGACTGCAGGGGGCTGGATGTATATTGGACCCCAGGGAATTGTTCACGGAACCTACAACACAATACTTAATGCAGGAAGGCTTAAGCTTGGAGTTAAAAATGATGAGGACTTACGGGGACATATATTTGTGTCTTCCGGTCTTGGGGGCATGAGTGGTGCTCAGCCAAAAGCTGCTGTTATTGCAGGTGCAGTTGGAATTATTGCTGAGGTTGATTACTCAAGAATTGTAACAAGGCATACCCAGGGCTGGGTTCAAGCAATATCTTCAAATCTTGATGAAATATTTACTCTTGCAGAAGAATATATGAACAAAAAAGAACCAATTTCCATAGCATACCACGGAAATATTGTAGATCTTCTTGAATACGCAGTTACTAATAATAAGAATATAGAGCTTCTTTCAGATCAAACCTCATGCCATGCAGTCTATGACGGAGGATACTGCCCACAAGGGATAACCTTTGAAGAAAGAACAAGACTCTTAAAGGAAGATCGTGAAGGATTTAATAAATTAGTTGATAAATCACTAAAGCGTCATTTTGAACTTATTAAGGAGCTTGGAGCAAGGGGAACATACTTCTTTGATTATGGAAATGCATTTATGAAGGCGGTTTTCGATGCAGGAGTTATAGAAATATCTAAAAATGGTGTGGATGAAAAGGATGGCTTTATTTTCCCTTCCTACGTGGAGGATATAATGGGTCCTGAACTATTTGATTTTGGCTATGGTCCATTTAGATGGGTATGTTTAAGCGGAAAACATGAAGACCTTATAAAAACTGATTTTGCTGCAATGAGATGTATTGACCCAAATAGACGGGCTCAGGACAGGGACAATTACGTTTGGGTAAGGGATGCTGAAAAAAATCAACTGGTGGTTGGTACTGAAGCAAGAATACTATATCAGGATGCGTACGGAAGAATGAATATAGCCCTGAAATTCAATGAAATGGTTAGAAATGGTGAAATAGGCCCTGTAATGCTTGGAAGAGATCATCATGACGTTAGTGGAACAGATTCACCTTTTAGAGAAACTTCAAATATTAAAGACGGCAGCAACATAATGGCTGATATGGCAGTGCAGTGCTTTGCAGGTAATGCTGCAAGGGGAATGAGCTTAATTGCTCTTCATAACGGTGGCGGTGTTGGAATCGGCAAGTCAATAAATGGTGGCTTTGGACTGGTTCTGGACGGAAGCTCTAGAATTGATGAAATAATTAAATCCTCCATGCTTTGGGATGTTATGGGTGGAGTTGCAAGACGTGCCTGGGCAAGAAATGAAAATTCAATAACCACCAGCATAGAGTATAATAATAAAAATTTGGGAACAGACCATATTACACTACCCTTTGTTCCAGATGAAAAGCTTATAAAAAATATAATAGAAAAAAGCATGTAAGAAAGGCGGCATCATAATGAGTAATGTAAAAAAAATAATTGAATGTGTACCAAATTTCAGCGAGGGAAGAGACCTTGAAAAAATTGAAAAGATAGTTAATCCTTTTAGAGGAAAAGAAGGAGTAAAACTTCTGGACTATAAAAGTGACAAGGACCATAACAGAGTAGTAGTAACTGTTGTTGGAGAGCCTGCTGCTGTTAAAAATGCTGTTATTGAAGCTATGGGAGTTGCTATAGAACTTATAGACCTAAGAACACACCAGGGTGAACATCCAAGAATGGGGGCTTGTGACGTTGTACCATTTATTCCAATTAAAAATGTAACAGTGGAGGAAGCAATTGCCCTTGCAATGGAAACAGCAAAGGAAGCTTCGGAAAAATACAATCTTCCAATATTCTTATATGAAAAGGCAGCTTCTGCCCCAACAAGGGAAAACCTGGCTGCGGTTAGAAAAGGACAGTTTGAAGGTATGAATGAAAAGATGAAGAGCAGTGAATGGAAGCCGGATTTTGGACCAGATTCTGTTCATCCAAGTGCTGGAGTTACAGCTGTTGGAGCAAGAATGCCACTGGTTGCCTTCAATGTAAATCTTGATACAAACAACCTTGAAATTGCTAAGAAAATTGGTGAAAATGTCAGGTTTATTGGTGGAGGACTAAGATTCTGTAAGGCTTTAGGTATAGAAATTAAAGAAAGAAACATAGTTCAAGTTTCCATGAACATGACTGACTATACAAAAACTGCACTTTACCGTGCTTTTGAGCTCATAAAAATTGAAGCCAGGAGATATGGAGTAAATGTTATAGGCAGCGAAATAATAGGTCTTCTTCCTATGGAAGCATTAATTGATACTGCGGTTTACTACCTTGGTGTTGAAGATTTTTCAATGGATCAGATTCTTGAAACAAGAATAATGGAGTAGGGCTATGAAAGGTACTTTGATTATAAATGCACAGGAACTTGTAACCTGCAGCGGCTTTAAAGCAAAGCATGGAATGGAAATGAATGAGCTTTCCATAATAAATGATGGTGGTGTAGTTATAGAAAATGGCATTATTAAAGCTGTTGGAAAAACCATGGACATTCTTGAAAGATATAAAAAGGATGAATACGAAGTTATTGATGCAAAAGGGAAGGCTGTACTTCCTGGCTTTGTTGATTCGCATACCCACTTTGTATTTGGGGGCTATAGGGCTGAGGAGTTTTCCTGGAGGCTTAGAGGGGACAAATACATGGATATAATGAATCGTGGGGGTGGAATAGCAAATTCAGTTAAGGCAACAAGGGAAGCCTCCAAGGAGGAACTTAAAGCGGCAGGGCTTAAAAGGCTTGATTCAATGCTTTCCTTTGGGGTAACCACTGTGGAAGGAAAAAGCGGTTATGGGTTAGACCTTAATACTGAAATAAAACAGCTTGAGGTAATGGAAGAAATCAATAAACTTCATCCAATTGATATTGTAAGCACATATCTTGGGGCCCATGCAACACCACAAGAGTTTGCAGGAAATACTGATGGATACGTGGATTTTATAATTGAAAATGTTCTTCCAAAGGTTAAGGATTTAGCCGAATTTTGTGATGTGTTTTGTGAAAAAAATGTATTTTCTATTGAACAGTCAAGAAAACTTTTATCTAAGGCAAAGGAATTGGGGTTCGGATTAAAGCTTCATGCGGATGAAATTGTACAGCTAGGTGGAGCAGAACTTGCTTCAGAGCTTAAAGCTGTTTCAGCAGATCACCTGCTTCAGGCATCAGAAAATGGAATAAAAAAAATGGCTGATAATAATGTAGTATCAACTCTTCTCCCATGTACTGCTTTTAGTTTAAGAGAAGAATATGCCAAGGGAAGGGAAATGGTGGATAGGGGCTGTGCAGTTGCCCTTGCAACGGATTTTAACCCTGGGAGCTGCTTTACAGAGTCTATTCCGCTTGTTTTTGCATTAGCCTGCATTCAAATGAAATTAACTATAGAAGAAGCGGTAACAGCCCTTACAATTAACGGGGCAGCAGCAATAAACAGGGCAGAGGAAATAGGAAGTATTGATATAGGCAAAAATGGAGATATTATAGTTCTTGAATTTCCAAGCTATAAATTTATACCTTATCATGTAGGAGTAAGTACTGTTGAGAAGGTAATAAAAAATGGAAAGCTTGTTTATGACAAGGAAAACGGAGGGTTATTATGTTAGGGGAAATGAACATAAAGGATTTTTTAGATGAAACAGCATCAAGTTCACCTGTGCCAGGAGGGGGAAGTGTAGCTGCTTTAAGCGGAGCCCTTTCTGCAGCCCTTACTCATATGGTGGCAAACTTAACAATCGGGAAAAAAAATTATGAAAATGTACAAGGTGAATTTGAAGATATAATGGCAAAGACAGAGGAATTAAAGGATATTTTTGTGGAATACATAGACAAGGATTCTGATTCCTTTAACGAAGTTATGAAAGCCTTTAAATTGCCAAAGGACACTGAGGAAGAAAAACAAGCCAGGAGCAATGCAATACAGGAAGCAACAAAATATGCTGCACTGGTTCCCCTTGAAACAGCGAGAAAAGCTTATGCTATGATGGATTATATTAAGACTGCAGTAGAAAAGGGAAACAAAAATGCTGCTTCAGACGCTGCAGTAGCAGCAATGCTATGCAGAACAGCGGTACTTTCTGCATTATATAATGTGAAGATAAATTTAAGTTCCATAAAGGATATTGAATTTAAAGAAAGCACAGCATTAGAGACAGATGAACTGGAAAAAAACATTAAGCTTAAAGAAAATGAAATACTGGATTATATAGCAAGTGTGTTGTGATAATTGTTTTAAACATTGCATCAGATACCCTTTTACATTGTAAGGGGTATCTCTTTTTATGCTGTATTATTGACAATATTTCTCATGGTAAATATAATCAAGTTAAATGATGGAGTTTAAGGGGATGGGGCTATGATAGTATTAACTGATGTTCTTAAAACATACAAAACTGGAGATGTGGTGACTACAGCCCTGAAAGACATAAATCTCAATGTTTTGGATGGTGAATTCGTGGTAATTCTTGGCCCTAGCGGAAGCGGGAAAAGTACACTGCTAAATGTTATAAGCGGCCTTGATTCCGTTACTTCTGGAAAAATAACCTTCTTTGGTGAAGAACTTACCAACTTCTCAGATGAGGAAATGACACAATTCAGAAGAAATCATCTAGGTTTTATATTTCAACAGTACAATCTCCTTCAAAGTCTTACTGCATATGAAAATATCCAGATTGGAGCTGATATTGGGAAGACCCCTTTTAACATTGATGAAGTAATAATGAAATTGGGTCTTGAAAGTGTAAGGAACAAATACCCATACCAGCTTTCTGGAGGAGAGCAGCAGAGAGTTTCCATTGCCAGGAGTCTTGCTAAGAATCCGGATATAATATTTTGTGATGAGCCAACCGGGGCCTTGGATGAGCAAAATTCAAAGCAGGTACTTAAAATGATTCAGGAACTAAATGTAGAATATAAAAAAACAGTGGTGGTAATTACTCACAACCAAGGGATTTCTGAAATGGCTGATAAAATAGTTAAAATGAACTCAGGACGCATAACGGAGATAATAGAAAACAAGATTAAAAAAAGCGCTCAGGATATACACTGGGGTTAGAGGTGTGCTATGCTTCTAAAAAATGTTGTTAAAGTAATGGCTAAAAAATGGATGCAGCTTATTGCCATAGGGATAATAATTATTTTCAGTTCCTGCACCTTTACCATGATGGCCTATGCCCTTGGAGGTATTGAAGAACCTACATCAAAATATCTTGATAAATATAATCAGGAGGATTTTTCAGTTGAAATGCTGAATGCAGTAACTGTAGAAGAATCAAAGTTTCCTATAGTTGAAAAGCTTCTGGTGCTTGGATTTTATTCCTTAAGTGATATTAAAAAAATTGAAACAGAAACCTTTAATAAGATAATTAACAGCAGGATTTCAAAATTGCAAAAAGTATATCCAAACTACTCTTTCGAATTAAGGGAATTCAAAAAATTTGAGTACAATTTTAAAGGTAAAAATCATAAAGCTCTTATAATAAAGGATTCAGAAAAGATAAACCTTTCTTATATTGAAGAAGGTGTAAAGCCATTAAGAAACAATGAAATAGCAATTAACAGGATTTATGCCGAAAAAAATGCTATTCAAGTGGGAGATTTTGTTACAATCAATAAAAAGCAGTATAAGGTCACAGGTTTTGTGCTTTTCCCAGACTATACACTTCCAATGTTTGATGATTCTTTTAATCTTGACACCTCATTGCAGTCACTAATTCTTATGACAGATATAGAATATGAAAAGATAGACGGTAAAGAATGGTTTAGATTTTCTGGTACAAGTAAGGATTTAAGCAATATAAATACTGCTTACGATAAGGAAAAGCTTCCCTTTGTAACAGAAATAATTCTCACAAAAAATAATTTGAGAAGCGGAGCCATATATTATGAACTTACTCAAGGCAGGGTAATGGCTATTGGGTTAAGTATATTCATTGCTTCCATTGCGGTTGTTATTGTATCAATTTTAATATACAACCTGCTTAATGCTGAAAGAGGACAGATTGGAATATTAAAGGCATTGGGTTACAGAAAGATTGAAATAGCTAAGCCATATTTTCTTACTGTGATGTTTATAGCTTTACTTATGTTATTAGTTGGTTATATTGTTGGCTTATTTTATTCTGAATCATTGAAGAACCTATATCTGGATTTTTATCTTATGCCTTCAGTTAAGATTAAACAGAATATTACTGTTTTTTCAGAAGCAATATTCATTCCTATGTTTTTTTTCGCTTTGGTTTCAGGGATTATAATATACAAAACCTTAGGAGAAACTGCATTGGAACTTATCAGGCCAAAGGATAATAGTACTGTAAATAAATTAAGTCGGTACATCAGCAGGTTAATGGAAAAGGCAAAGGGTGCTACAAAGTTTAAGTATCTTCATTCCATTAGAAATACTAAAAGTTTTTTTATATTTTTTATTGGGATAATGTTCTATACAATGCTTATAAGTTTTTCATTTATGTCAGAAGGTATGGTGGACAGAATGACTGTGGACTACCTAAACAAGGTGGATTACAAATATGAATCTTATGCTGATTTTACCAAAACAATTCCTGAAACAGGCAGGGAACAGGAAAAATTCCTATTGTATCCTTATGCATATTTAAATGATAATGTGGTAACATTGGAAGGTTTAAGGCCAAAAGGAAACTTATATAAACTCATTGACGAATCCGGTAAGGATATTACCCTCCGTATTCAAAATGGTGCTGTTATTACTAAGAGGCTTAGTATTAAATTAGGTGTCAATGAGGGTGATTCCATAAAGATTAAAATTAACAATGACTACTATGAATTTGTTGTAAAGGGCATAACAGATGAGTATATTTCAGACAAAGTATATCTTAAAATAGAAAAGCTCAGCAATATGCTGTCTGAAAATAAGTCTTCCAGACTTTTCAGTGGAATATACAGCACTACAAAGCCATCTGCAGAATATTACAATATAATAGTCAGCAAATCGGAAATAATTGAACAATCAAAGGCTATGGACAATTACACCAGTTTTATGATTAATATCATGGTGTGGGCTGCTGCAGTAATTGCCGCCAGTATAGTCTTTGTATTGACATCATTTACTGTAGAAAAAAACTATTATGTAATTTCCCTGCTTAAGGTTATGGGGTATAGCCGTAAAGAGGTTAACTCAATGATATTGAACAGCTATTTTGCATACACTGTTATTTCCTACTTAATAAGTGTGCCAGCAGCTTTGGGAGTACTAAAGCTGGTCATGAAGGTTTTTGCGGCTGAATACAACGTGGTGCTGCCGCTGGAGTTTAAACCTTTTGACGTAGCAAGAGGTTTGATAATACTTATAGTGATTTTTTATGCAAGTACATGGGCAAATAGAAGAAAAATTGAAAAAATATCCCTTCAGGAAGTACTTAAAGCATATGGTGAATAATACTACCACCTTATTGTAATATGACTTTATTTATAATATAATTGATGGTATATTATGAAAACAATTCCAAATTAACCAGGGGGAGTTTAATGAAAAAAATACTATTGCCACTATTGTCAATTATATTACTACTTACTTTAACTGCCTGTGGCAGCAAAAGTGCAACAACAGGTGCAGATACCTCTGCAGATTCTTCAAAGAAGACTGCAAGAATTTCCTTCGACTTTAACGATAAGTCTGATAAAACCTATAGAGAGCATGTAACAGATTTGTGGAATCAGACAAAGGTGCTTTGGAAGGAGGATGCTTCAAAAAATTATACAGAGGAAGATTACATAGCCCGTGGCAAGGAAATTGATGAAGCCTGGGTAAACCTTCAAGCACATACCTCTATAGCCACCAATGGTCACGATTCTCAAGACACCAGCGACAGTATATTAGGAAACATGACTGGTAAAATGATAGAAGAAACTGATAAGCTGTATGGTGAACGCAGTGAAGGAGATACAAAGGAAAAGAGAATTGAAAGAAGAGAAAATGCAATAAAATATCTATCTGAAACAATTAAGGAGTATGATGATAAACTTGCTAACTTAACTATAAAATAGTATGGAGGGGTAATATGGGATTATTTAACGGACTTATGGGAAATGCATCTGAATATAGTGTTTCCGATGCACAAAAGGAGTATAGTCATTTATTAACTGGAAACGAAAACATTGATAAGGCATACAAACTTATAAGAGACATGTTTTTATTTACCAATAGGAGGCTTATTCTTATTGATGTACAAGGAATGACAGGAAAGAAGATAGAATACCATTCAATACCATATAGTAAAATTACACACTATAGCATTGAAACTGCAGGACATCTGGATTTGGACGCAGAGCTTAAGATTTGGGTTTCAGGTATGGCTCAGCCAATCAGTAAACAGTTTAATAAATCATTAAATATTTATGAGGTTCAAGCTCAGCTGGCAGAGTATGTGAATTAAATATGAGATGGAAAATATCCCTGAAAAAATTCAGGGATATTTTTATTAGTTAGTTGTTGAATAAACTGTTGAACTGTAAGGGGACACAATGCCATCTTTAACAGCCTCAATTTTGAAATACACTTTTGTTCCTGAATCAAGCCCGGTTAAAGTATAGGAATTTGTAGTAACCTTTACCTTGGTATAGGTTGAATCGTTGCTTTCCCTGTGGAAAACATAGTAATAATCTGCATGGGCTGTTTTATTCCAAGTAACTTTTATTTGACTTGTAGATAGAGCTTGAGCTTTAACTCCTGTTGGTGCAGCTATTGAATCATCACTTTCAGTGGCAGCATTCACTTCACTGCTGAAGGCAGACACATGTTCATCCTTATAAGATTTTATTTTAAAGTATACCTTTGTATCAGGATCTAGTCCAGTTAAATTAAAGGAAGTTCCGGTTTTTTTAACTGAAGTGTAAGCTCCCTCAGTGCTTGTCCTATAATAGACATAATAATAATCCGCTCCAATTAATTCATTCCAGTTGAGTTCAATACTGCTGGTTGATATTGTTTTAGCCGTTAAACCAGTTGGCGCAGCTATTATGCCTGATTTTGTGGTGGAATTAACCACAGTACTATAATTTGATTCAGAGTTATCTTTAACAGCTGTTACTTTGAAATATACCTTTGTTTCTGGAGCTATGCCTTTTAAGCTTGCCGAATATGCAGAACTCCACTGAAATACCTTTTTAGATCCGTCACTGGACAATATAGGATTAAAATTCTTATCTGGATACAAACTGTAATAAACATGGTAATAATCAGCATTGGTTATTTTTTCCCACTGAAGCTGTATTTCGCTGGAAGACACTTCTGTTGAGGATACAACTGTTGGCGCTGTTATCTTGTATGATTTTCCTGTCCACGCACCATCAGCACCCACCTCGTAGCCATCTGGAGTAGTTGTACTTACAAGCATTTCACCGTTGTTTCCAAGGTAATACCATTTGCTGTTATAAAAAATCCAGCAGCCTTCAGACATATCTCCACCTTTATTAAGGTAATACCATTTATTATTGTTTTTAACCCATCCGGTTTTCATATCCCCCTCATCACTCATGAAGTACCACTTACCGTTATGAAGGAGCCATCCAGTCTGCATATCTCCACCAGTATTAAAGAAATACCACTTACCATTGTGAAGGAGCCATCCCTTGTCCATTTCACCTTTATCATTGAAGTAGTACCACTTTGTATTATGTTTGAACCATCCTTTGTTTCCACTGCTGTTTATACTGGTTTTCCAGTCTTTATTATTCTGATTTGTTCCGCTGTTTCCCGTAGCTGCTACATAAGAGCTGGAAAAGATACAGACTCCTACTGTCATAACAGCGCCTAATAAAATCACATCAAGCTTTTTAAACAATATTGCAACCTCCTTATTTTTACTTATATACAATATTTTACACTATTTTAATATTTTATCAATAAAAATATTCCATAAAATAGGAATAGCTCCCACATATAATAATGTGGGAGCTACTATTTTAATTACTTTTAGTTGTAGCATTTGTTGTAGCACTATAATTTGATTCAATACTGCCATCTACAGCTGTTACTTTGAAGTAAACCTTTGTTTCAGGATCCAAATCGTTTAAAACAAAGTAATTTGTTGTCCTTTTAACTTTTGTATAATCTGAGTCACTGCTTAACCTATAGTAAACATAGTAATAATCAGCCCCAGAAACTGCAGTCCATCCAAAATCAAGGCTGCTGGAGGATATTACCTGAGCTTTAACACCAGTAGGTGTGGCAACTGGTACAATTCCAGTAACAGCACTCACTACAGCACTTACAGCACTTTCATCACCATTTGCATTTACCGCAGATACTTTGAAATAGACCTTTGTATTTGCAGCTAAATCTGTTAGTGTATAGGAGTTGGTAGTACAATCCTCTGAAGAATAAATATCATCACTGCTTTCTTTATAGTATACAGTATAATGATCAGCTCCAGTAACCTTTGTCCAACTTACAACAATTGAGTAAGAGCCTGTGGCTTGAGCTTTAACATCAGTTGGAGTAGAAATTACTGCAGTTTCCTGTGAAACAGCCGGGGTATAGTTTGATTCAACCCCTGCTTTAACTGCGGTTATTTTTATATAATAAGTTGTATTAGCGGTTAACCCGGTAATAGAATAAGAATTTTTTGTTGCCTTTGCTACTTTATAATCAACAGCATCACTTTTTCTGTAATATACATTATAATAATCAGCCCCTAGGATTACATCCCAGGTTAAATTTATGCCAGTGGATGAAATGCTTTCAGCATCCAGATTTTGTGGTATCGGCATGGTTCCGGTTATAGTAGTTGCATTAACTACAGCACTGTAACCTGATTCAACTCCGCTCTTAACTGAGGTGATTTTAAAATAAACCTTTGTTCCTGGGGCAAGACTTGTTAATCTTGCAGAGAAACCGGCAGCCCATTGGAATTTTTGCTTTACATCTGGGCTTGATTCAATAGCAGAGAATGTTTTATTATCAAGACTATAATATACGTAATAATAATCTGCTTTGTCAGAGTTAGTCCATTGTAGATTTATGGTACTTGTAGAGACCACATTTGCAGTTAAATCCTGAGGAACAGTAGTATCTGATGTTGAATTTCCTGATTTTCCTGTCCAAGCCCCATCCGCCCCAACAATGTACCCATCTGGAGTTGTGGTGCTTACTGCCATTTCGCCGGTACTTCCAAAGTAATACCATTTGCTGTTATACAAAATCCAGCTATTATCAGCCCTGCTGCCATCAATATTTAAATAAAACCACTTTCCGTTTTGTAAAAGCCATCCTACCTGCATATCTCCTGTATCATTTAAAAAATACATTTTATTGTTATACTTGACCCATCCCTTCACCATGTTTGCATTTGAGTCAAAATAGTACCACTTGCAGTTATATAAAAGCCACCCCACCATATCTTTATTATTATACGAGTATTTCCAATTTGTACCAGACAATCTCCAGCCATTAGCAGTAGCTGCGGAAACATCATGGCCAGCATAAGCCATGCTTCCAAAAGCAATTAAAGTACTTAATATTATGGTTGTAATCCTTTTTTTAATCAACTTAGTTACCTCCTGAATGATTTCGTAATAATATATAATTCTACAATAATTGTAAAATTCCTTTAATTAATTGACCAATATTATACATCAGGAGGGGTTATCTATAACTTATTGTTTCAATACCTTCATCGTGAATTGTATTTATAAGCATTCTTATATTTTCCGGTTCAGGTGCTTTAAATTCTTTTTGGGGCAGTTCCAGTCCTAAAGCATCATATTTTTCATCTCCAAAGCTGTGGTAAGGCAAAAGCTCTAATTTTGCATTTGGTAAGTTATTCTTTAAAAACCGTGAAGTAAGTCGTATATTGTTTAAATCTGAATTTACCCCGGCTATAAGAGGAATCCTTACTACTACAGGTACATTAATCTCTTTAAGCCTTGATATATTGTTTAATATTAATTCATTTCCTAAGCCTGTATAATATTTATGAAGTGAGTTATCCATATGTTTAATATCAACAAATATTAAATCAAGCTTTTCAAGAATATCCTTAATTTCATCAAAATCAAAATAACCTGAGGTTTCAAGGGCTAAATTAAGAGCTTGATCATACAGGTTATAGGTAAGTTCTCTTAGTATATCAGCCTGCTTGGTGGCTTCGCCCCCTGAGAAGGTAACACCTCCACCAGAATATCTGTAAAATATCTTTTGTTTATCAATAAATTTTATTATGTCAGAACTTGTATATTGATATATAAGACTTTTTCTGCTGGAAGTTAAGCAAATTTCCGAACAAATACCACAGGAGATGCATTTTTTTCTTTCTTTAGAAAAATTTAAATTAACCTCAACATCCTTGGGGCAGAACTTTTTGCATCGTTCACAATTAGTGCAGGTTTTTTTGTAATATGCAACCTTATTTATATTTGTCCAACTTTCTGGATTTGAACACCACTTGCATCTCAGGTCGCAACCTGCAAAAAATATAATTGTTCTTATACCATTTCCATCATTAACTGAAAAGTTCTGGGGTTCCATAAAATATCCTTTTTTATTATTCATTTAAATTCCTCCGGCTTAATTAGGATGACAAAGACACAGCAGAAACTGCTGTGTCTGGATTTTAGTAGTTTTCGTGTGCGGTTCTTGCTATAATAGCATCCTGCATGGATTTTGAAAGATTAACAAATTGAGTGCTGTATCCTGCAACCCTTACAAGCAGATCCTTATAATTTTCAGGATTGCTTTGTGCTTTTAGCAAAGTTTCAGTTGATATGGTATTAAACTGAACATGAAAGGCACCTAAAGAGAAAAAGGTTTGAATCATAGCTCCAAGGTTGCTTTGTCCTCGTTTTGTACTAACCAAATCTTCATTTAACCTTAAATTAAGCAGTGTTCCACCAGAATGCACATCCTGATTTAGTTTTGCAGCAGAACGCATTACGGCAAGCGGAGTGCTTGTGTCAGAGCCTGCAAAAGGAGATACACCCTCAGATAATGGCTCTTTTGCTTTTCTTCCACAAGGGGTTGCACCTACAACTTTTCCGGTTGGAAGGTAGTTTGATATTCCCATGAAAGCTGTATTAAAGTAATTACCGTTGATATCTTTATATTTGTGGCCTTCCTTGTAATAATAGTTTGCCATCTTAATAGCTATATCATCAACATAATCAATATCGTTACCATATTTTGGAGCGGATATTGCAAGCTGTCTTAATTGTTCATAGCCCTGCCAATTTGAGTCTAAAGCTTTTACCATAGTTTCCATATCTGTAACTCTGTCTTCGAATACAAGTTTCTTTATAGCAGCAAGTGAATTTGATGTTACAGCAAGTCCTATCCCTGTAAGTACTGGACCAAGATTATATTTTGCGCCTGCATCCACCAAATCCTGTCCCTTAATCATGCATTCCTCTATGCAGGAGGATAGGAATGGTCTTGGAACCATTTCTTTATGAAGCTTTTGAGCTAAAAGAGTAGCAGTTATAGAATGCTGTATTAAATTGTCAAACTGTCTGTAAAAAGCAGCTTCAACTTCTTCATAGCTTTCAAATAGAGCAGGATTTTTTTCATCCAAACCCATTTTTTCACCTGAAATTCTGCTAACTCCCTGGTTTAATGCATATTCCAACGCGGCAGTAAAGTTTACATTTACTGCAGAAGTCCATTCTCCAGTTTTACGGAAATGTGGAACTACACAGCCGCAGTTATTCCAGTCTCTTGCATCTTCTGGTTCGTAGCCTGCATTTATAAGCATTTGATAGCCTGCACTGTCATTATGGATGGCAGGGAAACCAGTACCCTTGCTTACAAGATGGGTTACATAATCGAGGAATTCACTTGGACAATCCTGATGAACCCTTACACTTAAACCTGGCTGATGAGTTTTAACTCTTTCAGTGGCCTTTAAACACATATAGGAAAGATCATTTGATGCATCCCTACCTTCTTTTGTTTTACCTCCAACAGTAAGGTTTTGAAATTGATTGTACCCTGCAAAGAATTCAGCAGTGTTGGCGGATATTGTCCAAACCCATTCTGAAAGCTTAAGCCATAAAGCCTCAATAAGCTCTTGCACATCTTCTTTTGTAGTTATTCCTTTTTCTAAATCAGATTTGTAGAAAGGATACATAAACTGGTCAAACCTTCCAATGTTAAGAGCTAGTGGGTTTTCAGATAATATTCCCCCAAGCTGAGTGAACCATAGGAATTGGATAGCTTCGTGGAAGGTTTCAGGAGGATTTTTTGGAACTTTATTGCATATTTCAGATATTTTTAAAAGCTCTGCTTTTCTCTTTGGATCTTTTTCTAAAGATGCCATATCAAAAGCTTTTTCAGAATATCTTTTTGCAAGGTTTATAATTCCTTCTGAGGTAATTATAATAGAATTGTAAAAATCTATCTTTTTAAGATCTTCTGCTGATGTAGTAGACAATTTTTCAAGATATTCAAGAGCTTCTTTTATTATCCCGCTAAAACCCTTCTTAAATAATACATCCTGATAATCCGGGGTTATTTCACCAACCGCCTGTCTCCACTTTGAGTCATTATCAACAATTCCTGTGTCTACAGCAATTTTTGCAGTTTCTTTTGGAAGCTGTGATAGAAATGCCTCCTCTAGGGATTTTCCTTTCCAGTATGGAAATATTTCCTTTCTCACAAAAGCTCTTTGCTCATCTGTCATAATATACGGGTCTTGAATTCTTTTATCAAAATTGTCCATTTCCCTGTCTACCCAGGTCCATGAAAACTCAGGTGTAAGAATTCCGCATTTCCTGAATTCTCCAATAGCACCTACAATAAGCTCACCATCAAAAATTATTGTTTCAATTTGCTCACAGGTATCCTTAAATGCCTTTGCTCTTCTTAGAGGAACAGCTTTACCCTCTGTATTTTTGTGGGATTCAGTCCATATTCTTGCCCTTTCATAGGATACTGCAGGTTTTGAATTGATATAGTTTTGCCTTGCAGCTTCAATTCTTTCAGTAATCATAAATTCCCTCCTTGATATGTTTTAACATTTTTTATTTGTTTTAACGGTCAAAAATTATAAAATTAATCCAGAACAATATTGTTCTGGAAATATTTAATATTTTACTATGCTTTGAAAAATAACTTCCTCTTCATAAGGGTTACTATAGGTATGTGTGCAGCTTCCTTTGAAATTTAAAGCCCCAGGAGCTTTTAGCTCAAAATTTTGATTATCTACTGTCATAGCAAGGGTTCCTTTTGTTACCACAATAAATTCCTGGCTGGAATTTTGGTGCGGAGTTGAGGTGTGAATTGCTCCTGGAAGGAGCTTAATATAAAAGTATTCAAAACCTGATAAAGGATTGAAAGGAAATACATCATATAATATCATTTTTCCTTCTGATTCATAAACAGGTTTTATTTTTTCTATATTCAAAGCTTCATAATCATTTGATTCACTTCCCAGTATTTCTGAAAAAGATATCCTAAGCCCTGTGGAAATCTTCCATAATATTGATATGGTAGGATTAGACTCACCTCTTTCGATTTGCCCAAGCATTGCTTTGCTAACACCTGTCAGGTTTGAGGTTTCTTCTAGAGTTAATCCTCTTTCGAATCTTACCTTTTTTAATACTGAACCAATATTTGATGTTGGATCTTTCAAAGTTTATCCCTCGTTTCAATAATAGGCTGTATGCTATATTGCACAAAATACATTATAACATTAAAAGCTGGGTAAATCAATATTCACCCAGCTTAATTTAAGTTAATTAATTTTTGTTACTGCGGAAACCTCTGTACTATCTGATGAAGCTGTGGTGCCTTTAACTGCTGTAATTTTAAAATAAACCTTAGTACCTGGTTCCAATCCTGTAAGTACCATGGAGTTAGATGTTTTTTGGACTGCAGTATAATCAGTAGAGGTTGATTCTCTGTAATAAATTTTGTATGAATCTGCACCGATTACTGGATCCCATGTTACTTGAATTCTGCTTGAGGATAAGGCAACAGATGCAACCCCTGAAGGTGCTGTTACAGAACCAGATTCAGTAGCAGCGGAAACCAATGTGCTGTATTTGGATTCATAATTATCTTTTACTGCAGTAATTTTAAAATAAACTTTGGTATCAGGAGCAATATTTGATATCACTGCAGAGTGTGCTGACGCCCACTGGAATTTTTCCTTTGCAGTTCCATCCATCACAGCATTGAAGCCGCTATTCTGGTTAAGGCTGTAGTATACATAGTAATAGTCAGCATCAGTTACTTTGTTCCACTGTAAATTTATTGTACTTGAGGATACAGCTTCCGCAGTAACTCCTGATGGTATAGTAGTTTTGTCAGACCTTCCGGTCCAAGCTCCAGTTTCATCCAATTCAAATCCATCTGGAGTTGTTTTATTTACCTCCATAGTTCCATTGCTGCTTAGATAGTACCAGTTCCCGTTGTAGTATATCCAGCAGTTTTCAGCCAAATCACCCTTGTCATTTAGGTAATACCATTTATCGTTTTGTTTTAACCAGCCTGTTTTCATATCTCCATCACTGCCAAGGAAGTACCATTTACCATTATGGAGTACCCAGCCAGTTTTCATAGTTCCATCGGTATTAAAGAAATACCATTTGCCGTTATGGAGGAGCCAGCCTGTATCCATATTGCCGCTGGAGTTGAAATAATACCACTGCTGATTATTTGAAAGCCATCCTTTAACCTCATCGCCGTTAATTTGATATTTCCAGTTTGAACCATCATGTTTCCATCCGGAGGCGCCTGATGCTGTAGCGGTGGACTGAGATAAAGTCAAAGCACTTACAAGCATTATGGTACAAAATAAGATTGTAAATAGTTTTTTCTTACACAATTTTATTACCTCCTTTATTCTATTATCAATATTATACTACATTTAATAAGGAAATTCATTTTGTTTATGTATGAAATTGAGGAATTATGTACATAATATTCAAAGGAGGGATATTATGGATAGAAGAAAAATTAATTTGGCATTTTGTGTGTTTATAAGCTGCTGTATACTGGGATTAAGTTTTTATTACTGCTTTAACAGATTGAAAACGTTAGAGAATGGTAATGCAGTACATATGGTTAATGCAAAAGGGGACAATGGAACAAAAGACTCCTTATACCAACAATCTCGTGTAGATGATATAGTATCTAAAAATTCAAAGATAATATTTAGAACAAATTATAAAAAAAGCGGCGGGACAATTATAAATAGAGAACAAGAACCAGGAAATCTTGTTGGAAAAACAAAACAGGAACTGGAGGCGGCTTTTTCCTCTGAAGGGTACCAGGTAAGCTCCATGTCGGATAAGGAAGTAATACTTGAACGTGTGCTTGATAGATACGAACCAAATAAATATGTACTTGGCATAAAAGATGGTCATATTGCAATTTTTAAAACTGATAAGGAAGGCAATATGTTTATACAGGATGATAGGCGGGATATTACCGATATTAAAACCGATAAACTTAAAGATGAGGATATAAAGCTTCTTACAAATGGAGATAAGTATTTTCAGTGCGGCAGCAAGGAGGAAGCCCAGGCTATCCTTGAGGACTATGAATAGTTCTCAAGGATTTTTTGTTGAATAATATGTGTTATAATGATAAAGTAATATATGTTAAATTATAGTTTGGGGGAAATTCAGATGTACGAGTACATAAAGGGCATATACACAGGGATGAACAAAGATTATATAGTAGTGGAAAATAACGGAATAGGGTATAGAATTAATACTTCAGGAAGTACCATTGCTAAAATACCCCAGATAAATGAAGAAGTGCTTATTTATATACAGCAGATTGTAAGAGAAGATTTTATTGGGCTTTATGGATTTCTAACCAAGGAAGAGCTAAGTATGTTTAATCTGCTTCTTACAATAAATGGTGTGGGTGCCAAGGCTGCTCTTTCACTTCTTTCCATATGCAGTGTTCTAAACCTTAAATATGCTATAGTATCCAGTGATGAAAAAACAATTGTCAGAGCTCCAGGTATAGGTAAAAAAATCGCCCAGAGAATTATTCTAGAGCTAAAGGACAAGTTACATATAGAAGATGGAACTGTAAATAACAGTGATATTAACATAGAAAATAATGAAACAGCCTCAATGGAGGCATTAGATGCACTGCTTTCTTTAGGCTACACTGAAAAGGAAGCAAAACAGGCATTGAAGAATGTGGATCAAAAGGATACCATCGAGAATATTATCAAAAGTTGTCTTAGAAACTTAATGGGTTAGGAGGTATAGTTCATGGAAGATAGAATTGTAACAGCTGTCTGCATTACAGAGGATGAAGATTCCGAATACAGCTTAAGACCATTAAAACTAAAAGAATATATTGGTCAAAAAAAGGTTAAGGAAAAACTAGATATATTCATTCGTGCTGCTAAAAACAGGGAAGAAGCACTGGATCATGTATTGCTTTACGGACCTCCTGGACTTGGAAAAACAACACTTGCAAACATTATTGCCAGGGAAATGAAAGGTTCATTAAAGGTAACCTCAGGACCAGCTATTGAAAGAGCAGGAGATTTGGCAGCAATATTAACGAGTCTTAATAAAAATGATGTGCTTTTTATTGATGAAATTCACAGGTTGAATAGAACAGTAGAGGAAATCCTATATCCAGCCATGGAGGATTTTGCACTGGACATTGTTATAGGAAAGGGCGCTGCTGCTAAGTCAATAAGGCTAGATCTGCCTAATTTTACTTTAATAGGTGCCACTACAAGAGTAGGACTTCTTACATCTCCCTTAAGGGATAGATTTGGAATGCTCTGCCCTATGGAATATTACGAAGAGGATGAGCTTAAGGAGATAATAGTTAGATCTTCAAGAATACTTAATGTAAATATTGAAGAAAATGCCGCGGTTGAAATCGGGAGAAGATCAAGAGGAACTCCAAGGATAGCAAATAGGCTTTTGAAAAGGGTAAGAGACTATTCAGAGGTTAAGGGCAATGGAATAGTAGATATAAATATAGCTAAGGATGCTTTGAAACTTTTAGATGTGGACAAGGAAGGCTTTGACGGAATTGACAATAAAATAATAAGTGCAATAATAGACAATTTCAACGGAGGACCTGTAGGGGTAGAAACTCTTTCCTATTTTATTGGGGAGGAACTTGATACTATAGAGGATGTTTATGAACCATATCTGCTTCAAAAGGGATTCATAATAAGAACTCCAAGAGGGAGAATGGCAACGGAAAAGGCCAAGGAACATTTAAAAAACACAAGAAAAGGAGAATAGATCGTGAAGGTTAGCGACTTTGATTTTTATCTTCCAAAGGAGCAGATTGCCCAGCATCCTCTTATGAAAAGGGATGAAGCAAGACTTATGGTACTTGATAAAAATAATGGAAATATAGAACATAAGGTTTTCAGGGACATTATAGATTACCTTGAAAGTGGAGACTGCCTGGTACTTAATGACACCAGAGTAATCCCCGCCCGTCTTTTTGGTGCTAAAGAAGGCACTGGTGGAAAGATGGAATTCCTTTTATTAAAGAGAATTGAGAAGGATAAGTGGGAAACACTTGTTAAGCCAGGTAAGAGAGCACAAATTGGAACAAGATTTATATTTGGAAATGGTGAGCTTAAAGCTCAGGTTATTGATATAGGCTCTGAGGGAAGCCGAATAGTTGAATTTGAATATGAAGGAATATTTGAAGAAGTGCTGGACAGCCTTGGTCAGATGCCTCTTCCTCCATATATAACTGAAAAGCTTGAGGACAAGGAAATGTATCAAACCGTATATTCAAGAGAACAAGGCTCAGCAGCAGCTCCAACAGCCGGACTTCATTTTACCACAGCACTTTTGGATAAATTAAGGGATAAGGGCATAAAAATTGCATATCTAACGCTTCATGTGGGCCTTGGAACCTTCAGGCCAGTAAAAGTGGATGACATAAACAGTCACGTTATGCATTCAGAGTATTATACACTTACCAAAGAAAATGCTGATATCATAAACAGCTGCAAGGAAAATGGAAAAAGGGTAATTTCTGTAGGAACCACAAGCACAAGAACCCTTGAAACCATAGGGGATGAAAATAACAGGGTATCAGAAAAATCAGGGTGGACAGATATATTCATCTATCCAGGATATAAATTCAAAATTGTAGATGCATTAATAACAAATTTTCATCTTCCAAAATCAACATTATTAATGCTGGTAAGCGCTATTTCGAGCAGGGATATTATTATAAATGCATATGAGACTGCTGTTAAGGAAAATTACAGATTCTTCAGCTTTGGGGATGCCATGTTTATAAAGTAAAGGAGAAAATATATGTATAAGCTGTTAAAAAAAGAAGGAAACGCAAGAAGAGGAGAGTTTAAAACCTGTCATGGAACAATACAGACTCCTGTGTTTATGAATGTAGGTACTCTAGCTGCCATAAAGGGAGCGGTATCAAGTGTGGACCTTAAAGAAATAGGATGTCAGGTGGAACTTTCAAACACGTATCACCTTCATTTAAGACCTGGGGATAAAGTAATAAAGCAAATGGGTGGACTCCATAAGTTTATGAACTGGGACAGACCAATTCTTACTGATTCTGGTGGATTTCAGGTTTTTTCACTGGCTCACATCAGAAAGATAAAAGAGGAGGGGGTCAGTTTTAATTCACATATAGATGGAAGAAAAATATTCATGGGGCCTGAGGAAAGCATGCAGATACAGAGTAATTTGGCATCCACAATAGCTATGGCTTTTGATGAATGTGTTGCAAACCCGTCTCCTTATGAATATGTGAAAAAATCAGTAGACATGACCACAAGATGGCTCCAAAGATGCAGAGAAGAGATGGATAGATTAAACAGCCTTCCTGATACAATAAATAAACAGCAGATGCTCTTTGGAATAAACCAGGGTGGTGTCTATGAGGACTTAAGAATTAAACATGCTAAGCAGATAGCAAAAATGGATATGGATGGGTATGCCATAGGAGGCCTTGCAGTAGGAGAAACTCATGAGGAAATGTACAAGATAATTGATGCTGTAGTACCTCACCTTCCTGAAGATAAGCCAATATATCTAATGGGAGTTGGCCTTCCAAGCAATATTCTTGAAGCAGTGGAACGTGGAGTTGATTTCTTTGACTGTGTGCTGCCTGCAAGAAACGGAAGGCATGCCCATGTTTTCACAAAGCATGGAAAAATTAATCTTTTAAATAGTAAATATGAGCTTGATGGAAATCCTATTGATGAGGGATGCAATTGCCCTGCTTGCAGAAGCTATTCAAGAGCTTATATAAGGCATCTTTTTAAAGCAAAGGAAATGCTTGCCATGAGACTTTGTGTACTTCATAATCTTTATTTTTATAATAACATGATGCAGGAAATTAGAGATGCAATTGACTCAGGAAATTTTAAACACTACAAAGCTGAAAAACTTGAAATGTGGCAGGGGAGAGCTTGATAAAATCAAGGAGGAATGCCTATGGGAAATATATTAGCCCAATTAGTACCATTAATATTCATGACTGCAGTGTTATATTTCATAATTGTCATTCCACAAATGAAAAGGAAAAAAGAATATAATCTTATGCTGGAAAACCTTAAGGTACATGATGAAATATTAACAAGAGGCGGAATAATAGGCAGCATTATATTGATTTATAATGATTATGTTATCATTGAAACAGGGCCTGACAATACAAAAATAAAACTTTCAAAAACCGGGATATTAGAAAAGATAAATGTGGAAAAGGTTAAAACAGATTTGTCTGGATATAAGCATATTAACGGAGAAGGTAAATAATAAAGTCATAAAACAAACTTTGTTTACATAGATAGTAAGCAGGGGGTGTTTAGTATGGAAAAGAAATTGTGCATTTCTGTGCTGGAGGGTGTACTTAGAGGTTTTATTATTACGGTAGTGATGCTTTTGATTTTTGCAGTTATAATGACTTTTTGGGATATCCAAGATAGTACATGCTCTTTATTTTATCTTGTTGTTACAATGATCAGTATAATATATGGGAGTATGCATGCCGTAATGAGAATAAGAAAAAAGGGATGGCTTACAGGGTTTATGGTTGCCTTAATTTACATGCTGGTGCTTTATACTGTTTCGGTGATTTCAGGGAATCCTTCTGTAATTGGAATAGACAGACTGGAAAGACTTGGTTTAGCCCTTGCAACAGGCACAATGGCAGGAATGCTGACAATAAATCTTTGATTTTAAATTTTATATATGATATAATCAAACGGATAAGTTTATGAATGGAGGAATATTTAATGAAACATATTAGAACAATTAATAAGAAAAATATAAAGAACAGCATTAATAAGCCTGGTTGTAAAGAATGTGCAAATTCATGCCAGTCAGCATGTAAAACTTCTTGTACAGTAGCAAATCTAGCTTGCGAAAATTAATTTACGATTAAGCAGTAACAATTTGTTACTGCTTTAATAATGTCTATTACCGTTAGGAGGAAAAAACGTGGCGTATATTCACAAGTTTATTCAAGGAGGAGACTACTACACAGTAGATGTCAATTCCGGGTGTGTTCATATAGTGGATGAGCTGATATATGATATATTAGATGAAGAAAAGATGGCGACCAAGGAAGAAATTATTGAAAGACTTAAAGCTAAATATCAAATAGATGAGCTGGAAGAGGCTATTGATGAGGTATATGAGCTTATTGACGAGGGAAGCCTATATTCAGAGGATTTATACGAAAAAATCGCCATGGATTCAGAAAACTCAACATCTTACATAAAGGCACTCTGTCTTAATATTGCTCATGACTGTAATCTAAGATGCAGTTACTGCTTTGCAGATGAAGGAGAATACAGGGGCGCTAAAGGCCTTATGAGTGCTGAAACAGGAAAAAAAGCCATTGATTTTGTTATTGAAAAATCAGGTCCAAGAAAGCATATTGAGGTTGACTTATTTGGAGGAGAGCCGTTAATGGCTTTTGACAATGTAAAGGAAATAGTTGAATATGCCAAATCAATGGAAAAGAAGCACAATAAAACCATAAGATTCACCATGACTACAAATGCTACTCTTTTAAATGATGAAATTATGGATTATTTAGACAAAAACATGGGGAATATAGTTCTAAGCATAGATGGAAGAAAAGATGTAAATGATAATGTCAGAGTAAGAGCTGACGGCACCGGATCCTATGAAAGTATAATACCTAAAATTAAAAAAATGGTAGAAATAAGAGATAAATCAAAGCAGTACTATGCACGAGGAACATTCACAAGGAAAAATACTGATTTTTTCATGGATATAATGCACCTTGCAGATGAAGGCTTTGATGAAATATCCATTGAACCGGTAGTGCTTCCTGAAAGCGATCCACTAAGCATAAGAGAAGAGGATCTTCCTGTTATTTTTGAACAGTATGACAAATTATACGAAGAAATGCTTAAGAGACATAAAGAGGGTAATGAGTTCAAATTTTACCATTTTAACATAGACCTTCAGGGAGGACCTTGTGTTTACAAAAGAATATCAGGATGTGGAGCAGGCCATGAATATGTGGCAATAACTCCACAGGGAGATATATACCCATGTCATCAATTTGTTGGAAATGAAAAGTTTAAAATGGGAACTCTTGAAAATGGTGAATTAAACCAGGAAATAGCAAGGGAATTCAAGAACGCCCATATATACAACAAGCCTGAGTGCAGAAAGTGCTGGGCAAGATTCTACTGCAGCGGAGGCTGTCAGGCAAATAACTACAATTTCAACGGAGATATGCATATACCATACAGTATTGGATGCAAAATGCAGAAAAAGAGAATTGAATGTTCAATTGCACTTAAATCAAACATTATGGAATAATATTTCATAGAGGGGGAAAAAAATGAAGACAAGAGTAAAAAGTACCGTGATTTTCATTGTATTCCTAAGCCTTTTAGGGGCTTTGGTTTATTCCGGAATTTACGGATTAACCATAGGCGGCTATAGAATAAAATCCTTCAACCAGGCTATAAGCAGAGGGCTTGACCTGCAAGGTGGAGTATCTGTTCTGGAAGAAATTCAATCTGACAATGTGGACCAAAGTACATTAGACAGAACCATAGAACTTATATCAATGAGAGTTAACAAAATGGGTGTAAGTGAAACTGTTGTTACCAGGGAAGGTAAAAAAAGAATTAGAATAGAGATACCTGGTGTATACGATGTAGAACAGGTTAAAAACACTGTTGGAAAAACTGGAGAGCTAAAATTTGTAGGTCCTGACGGGGTCACAATACTTACAGGCTCAGATGTAACTAAAGCAACAGCATATATGGATTCATCAAATGGAAACAAAGCAACCATTGGACTTGATTTAAATGATGAAGGAGCAAAGAAATTTGCTGCTGCAACAGCTAAATTTTTAAACCAAAAGATCACTATATATATGGACAGCGATGTATTAACAGACCCTACAGTGGATGCTGTAATAGCAAACGGAAAAGCAATAATTACAGGAAGCACAAGCTTGGAGGATGCAAAAAGAAAAGCAGACATAATAAATTCAGGAGCACTTCCTGTTACCGTTAAGCCTGTACAAACTCAACTAGTTGGAGCATCTCTTGGAGCAAATGCACTGCCGCTAAGTATTCTAGCCGGTGAAGTTGGTATTGGAATAGTTATGCTGCTTATGGTTTTATACTATAGAGTTCCAGGGCTTATAGCAAATATTGCTTTGACATTATACATATACATTGTACTTTTAGCTTTTGCAAGCCTTAAGGTAACTCTTACCCTTCCAGGTATAGCTGCGTTCCTTCTTACGGTAGGTATGGCGGTAGATGCCAATATACTTATTTTTGAAAGAATGAAGGAAGAGCTTAAAAGTGGTAAATCCATGAAAGCGGCAATCGATGCAGGCTTTCATAGAGCTATGACTTCAGTTACTGATTCAAATGTAACTTCAATTTTAACAGGAATAGTATTGTATTCCCTTGGCTCAGGAAGTGTTAAAGGCTTTGCCCTTACATTGATAGTGGGCGTTACCTTGAGTATGCTTACTGCAATTACAGTTTCTAGATATTTGATAAAGGTTGTTGCCGGCATGGGCTGGTTTAATAAAAAATGGTCCATAGGAACCTTCGGGGTGCATGACTTCAGAAGGGGGGTAAAATAGATGAATACTTACTACAAGATTATAGAAAAGACCAAAATTTGGTTTGCCATATCAGGTATAATTATAATTCTAGGTATATTTTCAATAGCTACAAAAGGACTTGATTTTGGAATAGACTTTAAAGGTGGTACAATTACCCAGATAGCATTAAAGCAAAACTTTGAAAAAGCAGATGTGGATGCTATGATTAAAAAGTATACTAATGATTTTACCAGCAGTAAGGTTGACAATACTTCCATTGAAATAAAAAGCGCAAAGCTCACAGTAGATAACACAAAAACACTAGTTACAGATCTAAAGACAAAGTACAAGGATGCTGCACTTTCAAGTCAGGAAGACATAGGCGCAAGCATTGGTGCTGAAACAAGGAATAAGGCTTTCCAGGCAATGTTAATAGCCTGCATTGCCATACTGATTTATATTACATTAAGGTTTGAAATTAATTTTGCCTTAGCTGCCATTGTATCACTTGTTCATGATGTTTTGTTCATGCTTGCATTTTATTCAATTTTTCAGATACAAGTTGATTCAAGCTTTATAGCTGCAGCCTTAACTGTAATAGGTTATTCTGTTCATGACACTATAGTTGTTTTTGACAGAATAAGAGAAAATCAAAAGTACATCAGGTCTGCAGACCCGGTTTTACTTGCAGATGCCAGTGTTACCCAGACTTTGGCAAGGTCAATAAACACAGTTTTATCAGTGCTAATTACTTTGACTGCAGTATATTACTTTGTACCTAGTATAAGGAATTTTTCACTGCCTCTTATAGTGGGTGTGGTGTCAGGATGTTACTCCTCCATATTCATTGCAAGTCCATTCTGGGTGTTATTTAAAAAACATAGTAAAAAACTAAAATTAAGCACTTTGAAAAAATAGATAATTAGGATATAGATAAGAAAATCCGGAATTTTATCCATTCTGGATTTTTTTATTTGTAAACATGTAATAAAGCATTTGTAAAATCAGACATTTTATTTTATAATATAAATGCTTTCGATAATTTTGGAGGATAGTATTATGGAAAACTATGGGGAATGCTCATACTTTTCCGGGATTACTGGAATGCACAATCCATTTTTAATGAATCATATGAAGGATGCATTACATAGGATTGTGAAAGCAGTAAACAACGGAGAAAAAATAGTTTTATACGGTTACCATGATATTGATGGAGTTACAGCTGTTTCTGTACTCCTTTTGGTGTTGAAATATTTAAATGCTGATGTAGAGTATTTTATTTCAGATCAAGGGGAAGAGGATTCCAGTTCTGATTCAGGAGATATAGGAAATGAGTTCAAGTTTTTAGGAGCAAGTCTCATAATAACCGCAGGCTGTGGATCTAATTCTCTTAAAGGTATGGATTTCTGCAGAAAATCTGGCATAGATATAATAGTGACAGACTGCCATGAATTTGAAGAGGTGCCCCACGACGCAATTTTAATAAATCCAAAACAGAAAAATTCCAGCTATCCTTACGATAATCTTACAGCAGCAGGAGTTGCATATAAATTGGCTCAGGCAATTTCCCTTTATTACAGGATGAAATGCATAAATAAATATCTTGATCTGGTTATGATAGGTACCATATCAAAAGAAATACCAATATCAGGAGAAAACCTTGTTATGGTGGACCAAGGTATGATTCACCTTAATTATACGAACAATTACGGTTTGAAGGCTATGATTAAGATAAACAAGGTTGATATTATTAATATTGATTCAGTAAAGAAAATGCTAAGGGATGCTGCAGCGGCATTGAATAATGTCAGAGGGGTTGACAATGCAAGAATAATGGTGGAGCTTTTTACTACATCAAACAGTGACAGAGCTGAACAGATAGCTAAGTATTTAAAAAAGGAAATAAGGCATAAGCAGAAAAACCTGCTACAGGAGGTATAATTATGGAATTAAAGGATAAAATAAGGGTAATTGAAGATTTCCCAATCAAAGGAATTAGCTTTAAGGATATTACAACACTTCTTCAGGACAAGGATGCTTTTAAGTATGCCTTGGATAAAATGGCGGAATATTATAAGGATAAAAATATCGACATTGTGGTTGGACCGGAAGCCAGAGGTTTTTTACTTGGAGCGCCTTTAGCCTATGCAATTGGTGCAGGCTTTGTTCCAGTAAGGAAAAAAGGAAAACTCCCATTTGATACTATGAGTATTTCATACGATCTTGAATATGGCAGTGACGCTCTTGAAATACATAAGGATGCCGTAAAAAAAGGTCAAAGAGTGGCAATTATTGACGATCTTCTTGCTACAGGAGGAACAATGGATTCCGTGGTAAAACTTATTGAAAGTACAGGGGGCGAAGTTGTATCTATAGGTTTCCTAATAGAACTTATGGATTTAAAAGGCAGAGATAAATTCAAGGAGTACGATGTTTTATCCCTTGTAAAATACGATGTATAGCATGTAAATTAAAATTGCAAGTTTTTACATAATATTATATAATATAATAATAAACTATTATGGCTGGTTATCTGACCAGCCATTGATTTTAAGGGAGTAATAATATGCTGGAGAAACTTATTGATTGCATTGAAAAAAACAACAGTAATGTAGATAAAGAATTTGTAACAAAAGCATATAATTTTGCATATGAAGCTCACAAGGACCAGCGAAGAGAGTCCGGAGAGCCTTATATTATGCATCCTGTTGAGGTTGCATGTATTCTTGCTGAGATGGGTATGGATACTACAACTGTAACTGCAGGACTGCTCCATGATGTTATTGAAGATACGGAGTATACCCATGGTGATCTTGAGATGTTATTCAGTACTGAAGTGGCAAATCTTGTGGAGGGTGTTACAAAATTAGATAAAATAGAGTCCAAAACAAAGCAAGAGGAACAGGCAGACAACGTTAGGAAGATGCTCCTTGCCATGGCAAAGGATGTAAGGGTAATATTGATAAAGCTTGCTGACAGGCTCCATAATATGAGAACCCTTAAATTTATGTCTGTTAAAAAGCAAAAGGAAAAGGCTAAAGAAACCTTCGATATTTATGCACCTTTGGCCCACAGACTTGGTATGTCTAAGCTTAAATGGGAATTGGAGGATCTTTCTTTCAGGTATGAAAATCCTAATGAATACTATTTTCTTGTGAGGAAAATTTCTGAAAAAAGGGAAGAAAGAGAAGCGTACATAAATGAAATAATATCAACTCTAAAGCAAAGCCTTAACAATGCAAATATTAACTGTGACATAGAAGGAAGGCCAAAGCATTTTTACAGTATATACAGAAAAATGGTAAGTAAAAATAAAACAATAGATCAGATTTTTGACCTTACTGCAGTGAGGATTCTTGTAAATTCAATTAAAGACTGTTATGCATGTCTAGGTATAGTACATACCATATTCAAGCCCCTTCCAGGAAGGTTCAAGGACTATATTGCAATGCCAAAGCCTAACATGTACCAATCTTTGCATTCAACCGTTATAGGTCCTCAAGGCAAAACCTTTGAAATTCAGATAAGATCTTTTGAAATGCACCGTACAGCAGAATATGGTATTGCTGCTCACTGGAAATATAAAGAGGGTGTAGAACAAGAGGAAGATGTGGACATTAAGCTTGTTTGGCTTAGGGACATACTTGATTGGCAGAAAGAAACCTCGGATGCTGCTGAGTTCATGGAAGGTTTTAAAATAGATTTATTTTCAGATGAGGTGTTCGTATTTACACCTAAAGGAAATGTAATAAATCTGCCTTATGATGCTACACCAATAGATTTTGCATATAAAATACATACTGAAATCGGAAACAGATGTGTTGGGGCAAAAGTTAACGGAAAAATGGTTCCTTTGGACTATCATTTAAGTACTGGGGATATTATTGAAATTATGGCCTCTCCAGTGGCAAAGGGTCCAAATATGGACTGGATAAACATGGTTAAGAGTAACCAGGCAAAGAGTAAAATAAGAGCCTGGTTTAAAAAGGCGAAGCGTGAAGAAAACATTGCACGAGGGAAGGAGCTACTTGAAAGGGAAGCTAAGAAGCAGCTCTGCAATTTTGGCGAAGTAGCCAAAGGAGATATTTTTGACCAAATTCTTAAAAGATATAATATGAATGCTATAGAAGATCTTTATGCTGCAGTTGGACTTAACGGTCTTATGGCATCTTCAATTGTTTCAAGACTTAAGGAAGCTTTTGAAAAGGGAAACAAGGAAGAACCTAAGGATTGGAAGGAAATTGAGGATCAGGCTAATAAAACTGCATCAAAAAACAAGGTGGAAGAAAAGAACCCTGGTATTATAGTAAAGGGCGAAAGTAATCTTCTTGTGAGGTTTGCAAAATGCTGCAATCCTGTACCAGGAGATGATATTGTGGGTTTTATTACAAAGGGACGTGGAGTATCAATTCACAGAAGAGACTGTAACAATGTTACAGGTGTTACTGAAAGCGATGAGAACAGATTTATAGAAGTAAGCTGGGGACAGCCTAAGGGAGCTGAATATGTTGCAGAAATTCAGATTAAGGCTGGTGATCGTGAAGGTATTTTGTCTGATATTATGAACATTATAAGCAATAGTAATACACATCTTTATGCTGTCAATGCGAAGCCAAACAAGGATGGGGTTGCATATATAAACATAAAGCTTAAAATTACAAGTGTAGAGGACCTTAAGGATGTAATGAAGAAGGTTAAGCGTGTTAAGGGCGTAATGGATGTTTACAGAACAAAGAATTAAGAGGTGAAGATATGCGTGCTGTGGTGCAGAGGGTTAAATTCTCCAAAGTAGTTGTAGATGGAAAGATTATTGGAGAAATTGGAAAAGGCTTCAATGTGCTCCTTGGAGTATCAAGAGAGGATACTTTGGAAGATGTAAAATACATGAAGGATAAAATAATTAATTTAAGGGTATTTGAAGATGAACAGGGAAAGCTAAATAAATCCCTTATGGATGTGGATGGCGAACTGCTTGTTGTATCTCAATTTACCCTTTACGGAGACTGTAGAAAAGGCAGAAGACCAAGCTTTATAGAAGCTTTGGGGGGAGAATCTGCAAACAACCTTTATAAGGAATTTGTAAAGCTCTGCAGGGAAGATATTAAAAAAGTTGAAACCGGGGAATTTGGTGCTGAAATGATGGTATCCATTGAAAATGACGGACCTGTAACCCTGCTTATTGACAGCAAGAAAAATTTTTAGGAGGATTATCATGAAGGTAAAAAGGATACCGGCAGGAATCTATGCTGCAAACTGCTATATTGTAATGGATGAAGATACAAAGGAAACAGCTGTTATTGATCCAGGCGGGGACGCAGATGATATTAAAAAGGTAATCGAAGAAATGGGATGCAAGGTTAAATATATACTGCTTACTCATGGCCATATGGACCATACTGGCGGAGTGGATGAGCTCGCAAAAACATATAATGTTCCTTTAGCTCTAAGTGAAAAGGACGAAAAAATGACTTTTCAGGATAAACGTCTTTTTGGGGGTCTTAATAAAAAGGCAGAAATAAATACCACAGAAGTAAGAGTTTTTATGCTTGGAACCCATGAAATAAAAGTTATTGAAACTCCAGGACACACTCCAGGGGGAGTATGTTTTTTAATTGAAGATATGTTGTTTACAGGGGATACCCTTTTTGCAGGTTCTATAGGAAGAACAGATCTTGCAGGAGGAGATTTTGACACCTTGATATCATGTATAAAGGTAAAGCTTATGTCTCTTAAGGATGATACAATAGTATTTCCTGGACATGGCCCTGAAAGTACTATTAAAAGGGAAAAACAGCACAATCCTTTCCTATAGGAGGTGCTTATATGAAAATCAACATCTATCTGAATGACATGAATTACCGCTATGAGGTATATCAGATATTCAATATATATTTCATTTCAACAGATATTAAATTTCAAGAGCCGTTCAATTATGAAGTATACATAAGTGAAGGCTCTGTTGCATGCAATGGACAAGGAATTAAAAGAGAATATACCTTTAAAGAGTTCCTCACAAAGAAAGAAAATATAAGAATTTCAATATTCCTATTTTTAAAGGAATTAACAGGGAGGTCATATCCCTGGGGGACCCTTATAGGAATAAGACCCAGCAAAATAGCATTAAAGCTGATGGAAGACCATTCTGAGGATGAAATAGTGGAATATTTAAAGCTCCACAACCTAGCAAGGGAAGACAAATCAAGGCTCTGCATTAAGGTTGCGAAGGCTGAAAGACAGTATGTAAAAAATAATAAAAAAACAATAAGTATATATATTGGAATGCCCTTTTGTCCAACAAAATGTCTATACTGCTCCTTTGCCTCAAACTCCATTGAAGGATATAAAAAACTTGTTGATTCATACATAGACGCTCTCATACATGAGCTGGATAAAACTCTGGAATATGCTCTAGACAACAACCTTGAAATTCAATGTGTGTATTTTGGAGGAGGCACTCCAACCTCTGTATCAGAGGAACAGTTTGAAAAAATAATGAAAAGGGTATACGAAAACTTTATTGATAGGTTTAAGGTGAAGGAATTCACAGTGGAATGCGGAAGACCAGACAGCATAACTGAAAGAAAACTTGAAACTATGAAAAAATACAAGGTTCAAAGAATAAGCATAAATCCTCAAAGCATGAATGAAAAAACTCTTAAAACCATAGGCAGGAACCACACAGCAGAGGATGTTAAAGAAAAGCTTAATATGGCTAGAGAACTTGGCTTTGATAATATAAACATGGATATAATCCTGGGACTCCCCTTTGAAACTCTAGAGGATGTTAAACATACCTGCAGTGAGATTTATAAGCTTAAGCCTGAAAATATTACAATACATGGACTTGCGTTAAAACGTGGTTCTAGGCTTTATGAAAAAATAATTAACAATATAAGCTATAAGGAAACAGATCAAAAGGATATAATAGAGATGTATAACCAAACAGAACTTTTGGCTGAAAGCCTTAATATGCATCCATATTACATGTACAGACAAAAAAACATGGTTGGAAATATGGAGAATACAGGATATTCAATCCCTGGGAGAGAGGGAGTATATAATATCCAGATGATAGAGGAAAGTCAAACCATAATAGCCTGCGGGGCAGATGGAGTTACAAAGGTGGTATTCCCGGATGAGAACAGACTTGAGAGATTTGCAAATCTTAAGGATGTGAAGGAATACATTAATAGAATAGATGAAACTATAGCTAAGAAAACAGAACTTTTAAATACATTATTTAAAAAGGAAGTGGAGGAATAAAATTATGATTCAAGCACCAAAAGGTACCAAAGATTTATTACCAGCAGATTCTTACAAGTGGCAGTATCTTGAAAAAAGATTGAGGGATATAGCAGCAACTTATGGCTGCAGGGAAATAAGGACCCCAATATTTGAACATACTGAGTTGTTCACTAGAGGGGTTGGAGAAACCACTGATGTTGTTCAAAAAGAAATGTACACTTTCAATGACAAAGGTGACAGAAGCATAACCCTTAAACCTGAAGGAACAGCACCTGCTGTAAGAGCATTTATTGAAAACAGCCTTTACAACGAGGTTCAGCCTACAAAGATGTACTACTTTACACCAGTTTTCAGATATGAAAATGTTCAAAAGGGAAGACTTAGACAGCACCACCAGTTTGGAGTTGAGGTTTTTGGAGCTAAGGGTGCATCTATTGATGCAGAAATAATAAGCCTTGCCATGAGAGTTTTCAGAGAACTTGGAATAACAAGCATTGAGCTTAACATAAATAACATAGGATGTCCTAAATGTAGAAAGGTTTATAATGATGCATTAAAAGCATATCTTAAGGCAAACTATGAGGAGCTTTGTGATACCTGCAAAACAAGATTTGAAAAGAATCCAATGAGAATTCTTGACTGCAAGGATCAAAACTGCAAGAAAATTGTGGATGGGGCTCCTGTTATACTAGATTACATTTGTGATGAATGCAGTGATCACTTTGCTGAATTTAAGAAATACCTTGAAGCTCTAGGAATAAAATATAAAATAGATCCTCTTATAGTACGAGGCTTAGATTATTACAGCAAAACCGTATTTGAAATAATTAATGATGGAATAACTGTCTGTGGGGGAGGAAGATACGACTACCTTATAGAACAGGTGGACGGACCGGAAACTCCTGCTTTTGGATTTGGTATGGGACTTGAAAGACTATTGCTTACTTTAGAGCAAAATAACATTGTTATCCCAGATGAAACCCAGATAGATTTATTTGTGGGAAGCATGGGTGAGGCTGCAAAGGTTAAGGCTATGCAATTGGTTAATGACTTAAGAATAAAAGGCTTTAAGTGTGATAGCGACCACTTGGACAGAAGTGTTAAAGCTGAAATGAAGTATGCAAATAAAATAGGTGCAAAATACACCATGGTAATTGGAGATGAAGAATTAAACACAGGAAAGGCTAAGCTTAAGAGAATGAGTGACGGAGAAACCTTTGACTGTGATATAAATGACTTGGAGAGCATAAAGCTGCAATAAAGTTTGGAGGAAAATGTAATGGGCGATGCATTAAATGGACTAAAGAGAAGTATTATGTGTGGAGAACTCAGAGAAAGCCATGTGGATAACAAGGTTACTGTTATGGGCTGGGTTCAAAGAAAAAGAAACCTTGGAGGACTTATATTTATAGATTTAAGAGACAGAACCGGAATACTCCAGGTGGTTTTTGGAGAAGAAATAAACAAGGATGCTTTTGTTGTATCAGACAACGTTAAGCCTGAATACTGTATTGCAGTTACAGGAACTATAGTTAAAAGAGAATCACCAAATGCAAACATGCCAACTGGTATGGTAGAATTAAAGGGTGAAAGCATTAAGATACTTTCAGAATCAGAAACTCCACCTATAGTTGTAAAGGAAGATCTTGATGCATCAGAAAGCATAAGATTAAAGCACAGATATCTTGATTTAAGAAGACCGGATATGCAGAAAATATTTATGGTAAGACATAAAACTGCTAAGGTTGTTAGAGACTTTTTAGATGAAAATGGATTTTTAGAAATGGAAACTCCAATACTTTGCAAAAGCACTCCGGAAGGTGCAAGGGATTATCTTGTTCCTAGCAGAAACTACCCTGGAATGTTTTATGCACTTCCACAGTCTCCTCAATTATTCAAGCAGCTTCTTATGGTATCAGGGTATGACAGATACTTCCAGATAGCTAAGTGCTTCAGAGATGAGGATTTAAGAGCAAATAGACAGCCTGAATTTACTCAAATAGATATGGAGCTTTCCTTTGTGGAAGAAGATGACGTAATGGGGCTTAATGAAAGACTTATTCAAAAAGTATTTAAAGAAGTTAAGGGAATAGATGTAGAGCTTCCTTTAATGAGAATGCCATATAAAACTGCCATGGAAAAGTATGGTTCAGACAAGCCTGATTTGAGATTCGGCTTGGAAATAAATGACCTTACAGAAGTTGTTAAGGCTTCTGAGTTCAAGGTTTTCCAGGATGCAGTTGCTGTAAATGGTTCCGTTAGAGCTATAAAGGTACCAAATGGTGCTGAAATGGGAAGAAAGCAGATAGATAAGCTTGTGGAGTTTGTTAAAACCTATAAAGCTAAAGGACTTGCCTGGATATCCATTAAAGACGGTGAAGTAAAATCACCTATTTCAAAGTTCCTTAAAGAAGAGGAACTAAATGGAATAGTTGAAAAAATGGAGGCTGCAGCTGGTGATCTTATTCTTATAGTTGCAGATAAAGACAGTGTTGTATTTGCTGCTCTTGGAGCATTAAGACTTCATGTTGCCAAGGAATTAGACTTAATAAACAAGGATATTTACAAGTTCCTTTGGATAACTGAATTCCCTCTATTCTCCTTCAATGAAGAGGAAAACAGATATCAGGCAGAACATCACCCATTTACTATGCCGATGGAAGAAGATCTTCATTATATTGATAGTGACCCTGGTAAAGTAAGAGCTAAGGCTTATGACATAGTATTAAACGGTGAAGAACTTGGTGGAGGAAGCATTAGAATCCATGATACTGAACTGCAGACTAAGATGTTCAAGGCAATAGGAATGTCCGAGGAAACAGCAAACGAAAAGTTCGGATACCTGCTGCAGGCATTCAAATATGGTCCACCGCCACACGGGGGTCTTGCATTTGGCTTTGACAGACTTATAATGTTCCTAGCTGATACTGAAAACATAAAAGACGTTATTGCATTCCCTAAAAACCAAAATGCATTCTGTCCTTTAACAGAATCACCAAATACTGTAGATGAATTACAACTTAAAGAATTAGGTATTTCTATATTAAAAGAATAGGTGTATAATATACTTATAATATAAAATTAAATATAAATTCCTACTGTGTTCGCCAAATGGGTTCATATTGACCCAACAAGTTGATTTAGGGTTTCCAACTCTTCCTGTGGATTGATGCTGTGGCACTGCTATGGTAAATGAAGCAAGAAGGAGATTCCCACCTGCGAGAGCGGGTTCAAACATAACTCAGGCAACGGCATGGTGGGAGTTTTGTTTTTGCGTTTTGAGGTGCTGTTCATGAAAAAGGGATATATTTATATAGTAATGGCGGCGGTAATCTTCAGTACTATGGAGATTGCAGGGAAAATGGTGGCTGCTCAGATAAACCCCTTTGAGTTAACCTTTATCAGGTTTCTTATAGGAGGGATTATAATTCTGCCTTTTGCTATAAAGGATATTAAAGAAAGAAATATCAAGCTTAATAGAAATGACCTAGGTTATTTCACTTTAACAGCTTTCTTATGTGTAATAGTAAGTATGTCATTTTTTCAGCTGGCAGTGGTTTATACAAAGGCATCAGTAGTTGCAATAGTTTTTAGTACAAACCCCGTTTTTACTATTCCAATAGCATGTTTAGTTTTAAAAGAAAAGTTCACAAAAAAAACTGCATTATCTCTTCTATTTAGCGTGCTTGGAATTTTATGTATATTAAATCCTTTTAGCATGGATCAGGATTATGTAGGAATAATTCTTGCAGCCCTTGCGGCCTTAACTTTTTCTGTTTATAGTGTAGCAGGAAAAAAAAGAGCCTATCGATATGGTTCAAAAGTGCTGAACAGTTTTACTTTTTTAATAGGGGATATAATGCTTTTAATGATGATACTTATATCCCACATTAGGGGTATTGCAGATTTTTTCATTTCTCACAAAATGCCTCTATTTGCTAATGTGCCTTTGATTTATGGAATAAGCACAAGCAATATATT